>NZ_JBIUCF010000029.1:0-168032 GCF_044593615.1 Nonomuraea sp. NPDC051941 | reverse complement strand
CGCCCCATCGGGAGGTGTAGGCCGGGTCGGCGGCGATGATCGCGATACCCGTCTGGTCAGCCATCGAGGTGAGCCGGGCCCGGAGCTTGCTCGTGAGCATGTCGGAGATGAGCTTGCGGAAGCGTTTGCGGCGGCCGTGTTTCTCCCGGGTTTTCTCCGTGCGGAAGTCGAGGTCTTCGATGGCGATGGCGTTCACGCCGCAGGTGCGTGCCCAGTGCAGCAGCTGAGTCAGGGCGTGGCGGACCTGGGCGTCACGATGGTCTGCCGACCCGGACAGGTCGTAGGCGAAGCGGCGGGGGTTGCCGATGGGGTTGCCGTGGGCGTCCAGGCGCCAGGCGGCCAGGTGGTCGGCGTTGGTGTCCACGCCGATCACCCCGTGGGCGAGCGCGGCAGCCATGGGGATGGCTGGGAAAGCAGGTCGCTGCCAGGAGGCGGTGATGTACCAGCGTCCGCGCGCCGCGTCCAGGTGGATGCGGTAGGCCACCGCCCGGTTGGCCTCGATCCGATCCGCCCACTCGGTGCCGCGATGGGCGAAACGCACCCGGGCGGCGAGCACGTAGCGGCCGTGCGGCGCGTTCGCGTGCTGCGCCAGCGGCGCGGGCATCTTGATTGACACCTGGCCGTCGGGGGTGATGCGGATGGTCTCGTTACCGAAGCGTTTGCCGGACTCGCCGTCGGCGGCCAGGAACCAGCGCTCGGCCTCCCACCGCTGCCGCCGCTCCGGTTCGGCGAGCTGTGCCTGGGCGAGGTTGTGCCGGGCGCGGGCGAGCTGGTTGCCGCCTCGCACCACACGCACCCGCGGCTTGGCGGTCGGCTCGCTGGCGGGCGAGCCGGTCTTGCAGGAGGTGCAGGCGGCGGGACTTGGCGAACCACTCCTGCGTCGAGCGGTAGCCGCCCGGCTCCTTGCGGGTGCCCTTCTTCCCGACGGGCTGGGACAGCCGACGGGTGATCGTGACTATGGCGGCGGAGAGGTCGCGAATGTGGTCGGTCTGGCAGCGGCGGGCCAGCGCCCACTGACCGTGTGAGGTTTTGGTGATGGCCCCGGCCCAGCGCGCCGACGACTGCACGGTCAACTCGCGCTTGCGCGCCGCCCAGGTGTCAGAGGAGTGCCCCAGCCCGTCGGCGCACCTGGTTTTCAGATCGGCGGAGGCCAGCGTGCCCAGATGCGCGCCGACCAGCCGCAACACTCTGTCGTCCTCAGGCGTGAGGCGCTTGAGCCGGTCGCGGACGGCCACACCGGATGGGCCGGACACGACGAAGGCGGGGGCGATCGGGCGCAGCTCAGCCATGCTCGCCGACCTCCGCCGTGATGCCGTCGTGGTCCATAGCCGACCGACGAGGGCACCACACGGTCGGTGCCTGCGGATCGCGGTCGAACGGGCACGCCGACATGACTGGCACTCACTCTCCCGGGTTTTCACGTTGCGTGATCACAAAGATACCAAGCGTTTGCGCTGCCGGGTAGAACATGTGCGCGATTAGCCTCGGCAGATGCACAACGCAGCCCCACTGACCAAGCCGGAACCCGAGCAGAGCGGACCCGGTGCGACAGCGATACGCCGAGCGAGGACTACCCCTGCGTGCACACATGCCGTCGAATCCGCACTCCGGCGATGACGTGACCAGACCCATGTCATGCACGCTCAAACACGAACAGCTCTGCACCCCTTGATCAGCTTGTCCGGCTGGGTCCGGCTCACTTGCGCCTCTGCTCCTCCCCCATCACGCCGTACCCCGAACCACGCTCGGCGCGACCCCGCCCCTCACAGCCACGCCAGAACTACGCCCCAAACCCCGGACCGCTCCTATAACCGACCTCGCCACCGCGCCGCAGGAGCCCCACCGCCATCAGCGCAGACACGCCCCGGCGTCACAGCCGAACTCGCCACCGCACCTCGACCACATCGTCTGGGCTTGTTGGGTCTGGTGTTGGCGTGCGACATTTCCTGATATGGGCAGAGACGTGCCAAGCGTTGTCTTCAGCCGGGACGACCGACGGAAATATCGGGAAAAGGTGTATCGATGCCTCGACGTCTTCGCCCAGATGTTGCGCGAGTCCCGCTTTGAGATCGAGCGCCCCCTCGCCGGCCTGGAGATCGAGCTCAACATCGTGGACGCGTACGGCGAGGCGGCCATGCGCAACGCCCAGGTGCTGGCCGCGATCGAGCAGCCGGACTGGGCCACGGAGCTGGGACAGTTCAACATCGAGATCAACATCGAGCCGCAGGAGCTGGGCGGCGACGGCGCGCTCCGCCTGGAGGACGACGTCAGGACACGGCTCAACCACGCCGAGGAACGCGCCCGCTCCCAGGACGGTCACCTCGTACTGATCGGCATCCTGCCCACGCTGCGCGAGCAGGACATCGGCGAGGGCACGCTCTCCGCGAACCCCCGCTACCGCCTGCTCAACGAGCAGATCTTCGCGGCCCGAGGCGAGGACCTGCACCTGGGCATCGAGGGCGTCGAGCGCCTGGACACCCACGCGGACAGCGTCGCCCCTGAGGCCGCGTGCACGAGCGTGCAACTGCATCTGCAGGTCAGCCCCGACGCGTTCGCCTCGCACTGGAACGCGGCCCAGGCCATCGCCGGGCCTCAGGTGGCGGTGGCGGCCAACTCCCCGTACCTGTTCGGCAAGGAGTTGCACCGCGAGACCAGGATCACCCTGTTCGAGCAGGCCACGGACACGCGGCCGGCCGAGCTGAAGACGCAGGGGGTGCGGCCGAGGGTGTGGTTCGGGGAGCGGTGGATCACGAGCGTCTTCGATCTGTTCGAGGAGAACGTCAGCTATTACCCGGCCCTGCTGCCCCTGTGCGAGGACGAGGACCCCCGTACCGAGCTCGAACAGGGCCGCATCCCCCACCTGCACGAGCTGACCCTGCACAACGGCACGATCTACCGGTGGAACCGGCCGGTGTACGCGGTGGTGGACGGGGTGCCGCACCTGCGCGTGGAGAACCGCGTGCTGCCCGCAGGGCCCACCGTGGCCGACATCGCGGCGAACGCGGCGTTCTACTACGGGTTGATGCGCGTGCTGCCGTACGCCGAGCGGCCGATCTGGAGCCAGATGTCGTTCCAGGCGGCAGAGGACAACCTCGGCGCGGCGGCGCGGCACGGGCTGGACGCGCGGCTGTACTGGCCGGGCATGGGTGAGGTGCCGGCGGCCGAGCTGATCCTGCGGCGCCTGCTGCCCATGGCGCGCGAAGGGCTGGCCAGGTGGGGCGTGGACGGTCCCGTGGCCGACCGGCTGCTCGGCATCATCGAGGGGCGCTGCCTGACCGGCCGTACGGGGGCGAGCTGGCAGGTGGAACGCGTGCGCGCGCACGAAGAAGTCTCCGGGGACCGGCACGAGGCGTTGCGGTCCATGACGGTCGAGTACATCGAGCGGATGCACACCAACGAACCCGTGCACACTTGGGACGCGTGAAGCCCGTGAAGCGCATCCTGGTCCTCGCCCTTGTCCTCCTGGTCGGCGCCTGCGGTCTGGGCAGGCGGCCGTCCATGGACACCCAGGGGGCCGACTCGTTCGAGGACGATGTGCGCACAGCCCGTACGCTGACGGAGGCGTTCTGGACGCAGCAGTTCCAGCAGAGCGGGCGGACTTATCGGCCTATCTCCGACTTCGTCCCCTACTCCGGGAACTCCGGACCCAGTTGCGGCAACGAGCCCGCCGTCCCGAACAACGCCTTCTACTGCCCCATCGGCCACTTCATCGCCTTTGACCAGACCTGGATGGAGTCGCTCTGGAACGAGATGGGCGACGGGTCGGTCTACGTGATCATTCCCCACGAGTTCGGGCACGCGATCCAGGCGCAGCTCCAGACGAACTTCCAGCTCAACGTACAAATGGAGCTCCAGGCCGACTGTTATGCGGGCGGGACCCTCTCGGCGCTCGTGCGCTCGGGCGTGCTCGACACGCAACCGGGCGACGAGGACGAGCTGCTCACGAGCCTGGAGGCGGCGGGCGACCCGACGGACGACTGGCTGAACCCGTCGGCTCACGGGACGGCCGAGCAGCGCCAGACGTCGTTCGCGACCGGCTACCGGGACGGCGTGAACGCATGCTGACCGGGGCGTACACGAGGGGCGCGGATCGGACCCCAGGATGTATACGCGGGTCAACCCAGAGGATGATGTATCTGATCATGCCCACGCTCTACCGTTGACCCATGCCATTGGAGGAGATCGGCTGGCTGCGAAGGGGTGCGTGCAGATCCAGCGACCCTGACCTCTTCTTCCCCCTTGCCCCCACCCCCTTGCAGGAGGCCCGCGCCAAAGCGGTCTGCGCGCGCTGCCAGGTCATCGAGGAGTGCCGCGCGTACGCGTTACGTTCGGGCGAGTCGGAGGGCATCTGGGGCGGCCTCACCCCGGAGGAGCGCCGCCGCAGCCGCTTCCCCACAGGCTGGCGCCGCCCAGCCGCCTCCTGACGCCAATCGGCCGGCGGCACGGGCGAAGCCGACCGCGTGAGCATGGACGGAGCCGACGGCGTGGGTGGAGTGCGTGGGCGAAGATGAGGTGAGCGACGTAGCCTGGCAAGGGTGTTGCTCCGCTCGATCGCGATCCTCACCGCAGCCAACCTCCTGAACAACAAGGTGGCCCCCCGCCTGGCCCCCCTGACCTCGGCCGCCGCGACCGCCGCCCTGGTGGCGGCGGCCCGCAGGTCCGGCCTGTCGTGGAAGGAGCTCGGGTTCGAGCACGGCCGGCGCGGCGCCGTGGCGGGAGGCGCGCTGGCGGCGGCGGTGGCGGCCGTTTATGCCGTCGGCATCGCCAACCCCCGCACCAGGCAGCTCTTCCACGACGAGCGTGCCCTGTCGCTCTCGCGCGCCCGCGTCCTGGAAGAGGCCCTGCTCCAGGTCCCGCTGGGCACGGTCCTGCTGGAGGAGGTGGGTTTCCGGGGCGCCCTGTACGCGATGCTGCGCAAGGATCACGGCACGGTGGCCGCCACGGCGATCTCGTCGTCCCTGTTCGGCCTCTGGCACATCCTCCCGGCCATCGACATGGCCCACGCCAACCCCGCCCTCGGCGCCCTGACGTCGGCCGACTCCCCGGCCCGCCTGGACACGGCACGGGTGGTGGCGGGGAGCGTGGTGTCCACGGCGGCGGCCGGGGTGCTGTTCTGCGAGCTCCGGCGCCGCGGCGGTCTCCTGACCCCGGCCATGCTGCACCTGGCCACCAATTCCTTCGGCTATCTCTTCGCTCGCCTCGCCGCCAAGCGAAAGTGACGGAACGTGAGCATTTCCGGCACTCCGGTGGATCTTTGATCAGCCGAGGATGAGGATTCCTGACCCGAAGGGGGAAGATCCTTCACCTTGGATTGGAGCGTTCCATGCACGTCCCACTTCGATGCTTTAACGTCTCCAGCGCGCGCTTCCCGAGGTCGGGAAATGCGTATATCAAGATCATGAGTTCTGATATACGATGGAGGCACGGAGGTGGTGTTGCATGCGTACGGTAATCGACATCGACAAGGAGCTGCTGGAGGTCGCCCAGCACGAGTTGGGGACTTCGACCATGAAGGAGACGGTCAACGCGGCCCTGGAGGAGATCGCCGAAAGGGCAAAGCGTCGCGAAGCGTTCGAATACTGGCGCACCCGGGACTATTCCGATCTCCTGGATCCGGAGATCATGAAGCATGCGTGGTAGCCACCGGCGTGGTCTACCTCATCGACAAGAGCGCACTGGCGCGCATGCCGCACCCGGCGGTCCACCGCGCACTCGAGCCGCTCATGCTCGACAAGATGCTGGCCATCTGCGAGGTCACGCAGCTCGAGGTCCTCTTCAGCGCGCGTGACCCGGCGGGCTACGAGCGCGACGCCCACTACCTGCGCGAGGGCTTCCGCCTCCTGTCGATCCATGAGAAGGAGGCGGCCGCCCGGGCGCTGGACGTCCAGGCGATCCTCGCGCGCAAATCGCACCACCGGGCCGTCGGACCGAGCGACCTGCTGATCGCCGCCTGTGCCGAGGTGCACGGGGCGACGATCCTGCATTACGACCGGGACTTCGACGTCATCTCCGAGGTCACCGGCCAGCCCTCGCTCTGGGTCGTGTCCCCAGGGTCGGTGCCCTAGGGAGGGTCAGCCCGTGGGGACGACCTGGAAGGCCTCCGCGTAGTGGCCCGAGGCGAAGCCGGCCTGGTCGGCCCAGGCGGCGAAGCGGGTCTTGACGAAGTCGACGAAGCCCTCCACGTGGGCGACCTGGCTCACATGTGACTGCAAGGCCGCGAGCTTGCGGTCCATGGCCTCGGTGACGTCCACCCAGTGGTTGGGGGTCGAGCCGCCCGTCAGCCAGACCTCACGTACGGTCCACGCCTCCAGGCCCTCCTCCCGCACCAGTTCGGGGAAGGCGTAGGGGTTGCGGGCGTCCGGGTAGACGGCGTCCAGGGCGGAGCCGCCCACCGCGCGGTGGTCGGGGTGGCTGGGGGCGACGTTGTGGTAGTTGCGATCGGGGTGGTGGGTGATGACCAGGTCCGGCCTGACCTGACGGATCACGCGGGAGATGTCGCGCCTCAGCTCGATCGAGGGCACCACGAGCCCGTCCTTGTAGCCGAGGAACCGCACGTCGGTGACGCCGACCGCCTTGGCGGCGGCCCGCTGTTCGGTCCTGCGGAGCTCGGCCATGCCGGAGTTGTCCAACGTACGTTCGTTACCGCCCGCGTCGCCATCCGTGACCAGCAGGTACGTGACCTCGACGCCCTTGTCGACGAACAGCGCCACGCTCCCCGCCGCGCCGAAGTCGACGTCGTCCGGATGGGCGGTCACCACGAGGACCCGGTTGATCTCGGCTTCCGGCAGCATGACTCCCCTTTCTGAAGTTCTACGAAAAGACAACCGGCCCCCCGCCGAAGGCATTCCGGGCGCCGATTGTCGGTGGGGCGTCTTAACCTAGGTAGGTGCCGACCCAAGTCTCTGTTGACCACCCTCTGCTCGACGGCCTCAACCCTCAGCAGCGCGAGGCCGTGATCCATCATGGCAGTCCGCTGCTCATCGTGGCGGGGGCGGGCTCCGGGAAGACGCGGGTGCTCACGCATCGCATCGCGTACCTGCTGGCCGAGCGTGAGGTGCACCCGGGCGAGATCCTGGCGATCACCTTCACCAACAAGGCCGCCCGCGAGATGAAGGAGCGCATCGACAAGCTGGTCGGCCCGCGGTCCAGGGCGATGTGGGTGATGACGTTCCACAGCGCCTGCATGCGCATCCTGCGGCGGGAGGCCAAGCGGCTGGGGTTCCCGTCGAGCTTCTCGATCTACGACCAGGCCGACTCGCAGCGGCTCATGGCCATGGTCTGCAGGGAGATGGAGCTCGATCCCAAGCGTTACCCGCCGCGCTCCTTCTCGGCCCAGGTCAGCAACTTCAAGAACGAGCTGATCGACTACGAGACCGCGCTTGACAGGGCGGGCTCGCATCTGGAGAAGACGCTGGCGGAGGCGTACAAGGCCTATCAGCTCAAGCTGACCGAGGCCGGCGCGATGGACTTCGACGACATCATCATGAACACGGTGACGTTGTTCCAGCTCTTCCCCGACGTGGCCGAGCACTACCGGATGCGGTTCAGGCACGTGCTGGTCGACGAATACCAGGACACCAACCACGCCCAGTACATCCTGATCAGGGAGCTGGTCGGGCATCCCGAGCTGCGCACGACCGACGGCGAGCTGGTCCGGACGGGCTCCGACATGTCCGAGCTGTGCGTAGTGGGCGACGCCGACCAGTCCATCTACGCCTTCCGCGGCGCGACGATCCGCAACATCCTGGAGTTCGAGCGCGACTATCCGGACGCGCGCACCATCCTGCTGGAGCAGAACTACCGCTCCACCCAGAACATCCTGGCCGCCGCCAACGCGGTCATCGCGCGCAACGAGTCGCGCAAGCCCAAGAACCTCTGGTCCGACCAGGGCGACGGGCCCAAGATCGTGGGATATGTCGCCGACAACGAGCACGACGAGGCCATGTTCGTGGCCCAGGAGGTCGACCGGCTCAGCGACGAGGAAGACGTCAAGCCGGGCGAGGTGGCCGTCTTCTACCGGACCAACGCGGCCTCCCGTGTGTTCGAGGAGATCTTCATCCGCACCGGGCTGCCGTACAAGGTGGTCGGGGGCGTGCGCTTCTACGAGCGCAAGGAGGTCAAGGACCTGCTGGCGTACCTGCGCGTGCTGGCCAACCCGGCCGACGTGGTCTCGCTGCGCCGCATCC
This sequence comes from Nonomuraea sp. NPDC051941, assembly GCF_044593615.1. Classification (NCBI taxonomy): domain Bacteria; kingdom Bacillati; phylum Actinomycetota; class Actinomycetes; order Streptosporangiales; family Streptosporangiaceae; genus Nonomuraea; species Nonomuraea sp. NPDC051941. Next base: position 159,846 of record NZ_JBIUCF010000029.1, on the reverse strand, counting down.
TCAACGTGCCCAAGCGCGGCATCGGCGACCGCGCCGAGGCGACGGTCGAGGCGCTGTCGTCGCGCGAGCGCATCCCGTTCTGGGACGCGCTGCGCAGGGCCGACGAGGCGTACGGGATGGCCACGCGCTCGCTCAACGCCGTACGCGAGTTCGTCGCGATGCTCGAGGAGCTGATCGCCAAGGCCGAGGGCATGCCGCCGTCGGCGCTGGCCGAGGAGGTGCTGGTGGCCACCGGCTACCGCGCCGAGCTGGAGGCGTCGGAGGACCCGCAGGACGAGTCGCGCCTGGAAAACCTCAACGAGCTCATCTCCGTCGCCTCCGAGTTCGAGGAGGCCAATCCGGAGGGGACGCTGGTGGAGTTCCTGGAGCAGGTGTCGCTCGTGGCCGACGCCGACCAGATCCCCGAGGCCGACGGCGGGCAGGGGGTCGTCACGCTGATGACCCTGCACACGGCCAAGGGGCTGGAGTTCCCCGTCGTCTTCCTGACGGCCATGGAGGACGGAGTGTTCCCGCACATCCGCTCGCTCGGGGAGCCCAAGGAGCTGGAGGAGGAGCGGCGGCTGGCGTACGTGGGGATCACCAGGGCGCAGCAGCGGCTCTACATCACGCGGGCGGCCGTGCGCAGCTCCTGGGGGGCGCCGGCGTTCAACCCGGCCTCGCGGTTCGTGAACGAGGTGCCGGGGCAGCTCATCGACTGGCGTACGGATCCGGAGAAGTCCGCCTGGAGCGCGGCCACCCGCAAGGAGCCCGCCGCCCGCCCACCCGCCAAGACCGGCGGGCGGAAGGTGCCTTCGCTGGCGCCCGGCGACCGGGTGACGCATGACGCGTTCGGGCTGGGCACCGTGGTGTCCGTGGACGGGGTGGCGGAGAAGACCAAGGTCAAGATCGACTTCGGCAGCGGCGGGGAGAAGACGCTGCTGCTGGCGTACGCGCCCATCGACAAGCTCTGACCGGCCCCTGACGGCCGCAGGGCCGCCCTCCCTGGCCTTGGGAGGGCGGCCCTGATGTCTTTACGGGGTCAGCCCTTCAGGGCACTGCCCTTCTTCCACTGGGTCCAGTTCAGCTGCCAGTAGCTCCAGCCGTTGTTCCATTGCAGCTTGCGCTTCGTACCGGTGATCTTGACGACGTCGCCGCGCTGGGCGATGCCGTAGAACCACTTTGCTCCGGCGGGGGTGGCCCGCACGCAGCCGTGGCTCTGGTTGGAGCGGCCGAGGAACTGGTAGTAGCCGGCGCTCTGGTGGACGTACTCACCGCTGTCGGAGATGCGGACCGCCCACGGGATCTCCTCCTTGTAGTAGCGCGGATCCTTGGGATCCGTCACGCCCATCCAGGAGGAGGTCATGGTCTCCACGGACTTCTTGCCCATGGTGAGGTGAATACCGCTGGTGGTGAGGTAGACGTCCACGCCGTTCTTGATCAGCCCGCCCCTGCCTGCGCTGATCGGGATCTTCTTGGTCAGCTTGCCGTCGCGGTAGACCTTCATCTGGTGGTTACGGGTGTTGACCACGGAGATCTGCGACGTGCCGACGGCGAAGCGGCGGGAGACGTCCTTGGCACCGGTGTTGCCGGGGAGCTGCGACAGGCGGGCGGTGAAGAGGACCTTCTGGTGAGGCTTCCAGTACGTCTTCGTCCGGTAGATGACCTTGCGCGCCGACACCCAGCGCCAGGCGCCGTCGACCGGCCTCTCCGCCTCCACCTCCAGCAGCGCCTCCACGGCCGCCCGGTCCTTCACGTCGCGGTCGAACGTGACGATGATCGGGAAGCCGACGCCTACCTTCTCCGTCGCCTCCCCCATCGGGGTGATGTCGGCTATATCGAGCTTGACCTTCTTTGCCGGTTTGTCCGGCTCATCCGGGGCCGTGACGCTCGCCGCGCCGGCGGCCCGGACCACCGAGGCTTGCTGCGTTTGCTGAACGGGGACGTTCTCCGCCGCACAGGCCGTCATGGCGGCCAATGCGACCAGGACCGGCAGCATCCGGGGGACGCGATTCAAGGGGGCTACTCCTGGGATATGTGCTTTTTCTCCTTTATGTGTGACAACTGAGGCGGGAGTTTTGTGGGCGTACCAACGATAACTATCCCGTAACGTTCCAAACCGGCACGGATGAACCCCCTCCCCACGGGGAACCCGCGCCCGACGCGGTGCCTGGTGCCGGGATTACGGGGGCGTTGGAGCACGGCAGGGCGCGGGACGGGCGGAACGGCGCTGGGCTGGTGGGACGGTGATGTGCCGGCGACGGGCGTGGGAGCGCCGAGGTGTGGGAGCGACGGGAGGGACCGGCCGGGTGAGGGTTGGCCGCGGTGAGGGGGTGGCCGCATGAGGCAGGCCACGGTGCGCGGTAAGGCGGGCCGCGGTGAGGGGTCAGGTGGGCCACGGTGCGCGGTGAAGCGGGCCGGGGTGAGGGGTGTGGAGGACGTGAAGGAGTGTGGAGGACGTGAAGGGGTGGTCCCGGTGAGGGGTGGAGGAAGTTGGGGGTTGGGCGGGGCGGCAGGTGGGGTGCGGAGGTGTGGGGGTTAGACGAGGCGGCGGGCGGTGGCCCAGCGGGAGAGTTCGTGGCGGTTGGAGAGTTGGAGCTTGCGCAGGACCGACGAGACGTGGGTTTCCACGGTCTTGACGGAGATGAAGAGCTCCTTGGCGATCTCCTTGTACGCGTACCCCCGCGCGATCAAGCGCAGCACCTCGCGCTCGCGCTGCGTCAGGGAGTCCAGCTCGGGATCGATGGACGGCGCCTCCGACGAGGCGAAGGCGTCCAGGACGAACCCGGCCAGCCGCGGCGAGAAGACCGCGTCCCCCTCCGCCACCCGGCGGATGGCGTCCGTCAGCTCCTTGCCGCTGATGTTCTTGGTCACGTAGCCCCGCGCCCCGCCCCGGATCACGCCGATGACGTCCTCGGCGGCGTCCGAGACCGACAGGGCGAGGAAACGCACCTGGGAGCCGGCGCCCAGGACCCGGCGCAGCACCTCCTGGCCCCCGCCGCCCGGCATGTGCACGTCCAGCAGGACCACGTCGGGCTGGTGCTCGGCGATCGCCTTGACGGCCGTCTCCACGTCCTCGGCCTCGCCCACCACCTCGATCGAGTCACCCAGTTCGGCGCGTACGCCGGAGCGGAACAGCCGGTGATCGTCGACGATCAACACGCGCGTCATGCCTTCTCCACCTTCATGGTCAACATCACTTCCGTGCCCTCACCGACGGAGGTGCGTACCCGGGCCGTGCCTCCGTGGCGTTCCATTCTCCCGATGATGGACTCCCGAATGCCCATCCTGTCGAGTGGCACCGCGTCGAGGTCGAACCCCTTGCCACGATCCTTCACGAAAATCGTGACCTCTTCACCCTCTACTTCGGCATAGACGGAAATAGCTGGACTCTCAGAGTATTTGGCCGCGTTGACCATCGCCTGCCGGGCCGCCTTGAGCTGGGCGGCCAGCTTACCCGCCGGGTCGAGGGCGATGTCCCCCACGCAGACGACCTCGATGGGCACCCCGTGGGCGTCCTCCTCCTCCGCCGCGATCCGGCGTACGGCGGCCGCCACGGTGGCGTCGGCGTCCTGGGCGGGCTGGTAGAGCCAGTTGCGCAGGTCGCGCTCCTGGGAGCGGGCCAGCCGGGTGACCTCGCGCGGATCGTGGGCGACCCGCTGGATGAGCGTGAGCGTGTGCAGCACCGAGTCGTGCACCATGGCGGCCACCTCGGCGCGTTCCTCCTGCCTGATGCGCTCGCGCCGCTCCAGCTGCAGCTCTTTCCACAGGCCGGCGAGCCAGGGCGCGGCGATGACGGCCAGGCCGCCGACCACCACGACGGTGAACAGCAGGCCGGGTTTGGCCTGGTTCAGCTCGCCCTCCGCGTACAGGAAACCCGCCGCACCGATCACCACGAGCACCACGCCGAGCAGCGTGCGAACCCGGTTCTTCCTGATGCTCGTGGTGGCGCCCTGCACCCAGCTCTTACGGCGCTCCGGGTCGGCCTGCTGCCAGAGGATCAGCGCCCCGATCCCGCCCACGGCGAACGGAAGCATGCCGATCCCGCCCTTGGACGCCCCCGTGAGCCAGCTGGCCGCGAACAGCGCCACCCCGATCGCGCTGAACGCGGCCAGCTGGCTCCAGTCCCGCTGCGGCGGCTGCCCCTCGTACGGTTGCCGCGGCGTGACCATCCACAACACGGCGTACGCCACCATGCCGACCCCGTCGACCACGCTGAGCAGCACGAACATCAGCCTGATCACCACGGGATCGAGCGAGAGCTGCGTCGCGAGGCCCTGGGCGACACCGCCCAGCAGGCGGCCCTCCATGGGGCGTATCAAGCGCCGATAAGGCGCGTCGCCGGTCGGCTCGGCGAGAGTCTTCTGGTCAGCCATAACATCGCCATAGTCACATGTCGGGGGCACTTCGGGCATCAGGGAACAACCCCCGGGTCGGGTCAGGGGTGTCCCGGATGCGAGCACACCACACGTAGGTCCACGATGGTGACATGACAGAAGCTCCGCCCAAAGAACCGGCCGCCCCACCCCGGTCGCTGCGACGCAGCAGCGAGGGGCGCTTCCTCATGGGGGTCTGTTCCGGTCTTGGGCGGCACACCGGCATCGACCCCGTGGTGTTCCGCGTGGCCTTCGCCGTGCTTCTGCTGGGCTCCGGCATCGGCCTGTTCCTCTATCTCGCGGCGTTCCTGCTGATGAAGGAGCCGAACGGCAAGCCGGGGATCATCGAGCAGTGGACGCGCCGCGACTTCGACGCCGAAGCCGTGATGGCGTTGATGACGGCGGTGCTGGCGTTCGGGCTGGCGCTCAACCTGGCGACGGTGTGGCTCGACGTCGGCACCCTGGTGGTGGCCGTCCTGCTCGCCGTCTCGCTGCTCGCCGCCCACTCCAGCGGGGTGGACCTGCTGGGGCTGGCCCGCTCGATGCCCGAACGGCTGAGCAGGAGGCAGCGGCACGCGACCGCCGCTCCCGAAACCCCGCCGGTCAGGCCCACGCCGCCCGCGGAGCCGTCGCCGGTATGGTCCTCCCCGGAGCCGTCGCCGGTGAGACAGCCCACACCCCCGCCCACGCCCGCACCCGCGGCGGGGCCACCCCCGGTCAAGGAGCCCTCTGTCCCCGAGCCGGTGCAGGAGGCGGTCGTCCCGGAGCCGGCGCAGGAAGCTGTTCGGGAGACGGAACGGGAGCCGGAGCCGCCGACCCGGGTGCACGAGGCCGCGCCGCCCGCCCCGCCCGCGCCCGCGCCCGCCGGTAAGGACGTGCCCGCCGGTGAGGATGCCAAGGTCACCGCCGAGCACCGGGTCCCCTCGTACCAGTCGCAGCCCAGAACCCGCCTCGACTACACCCCGTACGGCGAGCCGTTCGCGCCGAAGGGCCCCTACCAGCCGCTCGACCCGGCCAAGCGGGCAGCAGGCTACTCGCCGTACGACCCAGCCCTGTACGGCCGTCCGGTCCCCAAGAGGGAGCGGAAGCCGCGCCCGAGGTCGTTCATCGGCGCCATCACCATCCTGCTGGCAATCATCATTGGAGGGATCGTCGTGGCGGTCCAAGCCAGGTCGGCCGCCGGAGTGAGCCCGACCATCGTCGGCGGCGCCGTGCTCATCACGATCGGCGCCGGGCTGCTCATCGCCGCCTGGTGGGGACGCGGGGCCGGACTGGTGGCCGCGGGGACGCTCGTGACGGTCATCGTGGCCCTGGGCTTCGTGCTCGGAGGCATCCCGCGGAACATCGGCGAGTCGGACTGGGCGCCGACCAGCGTGACCCAGTCGACCATGCTGTACGACGTCGGGGTCGGCGACGGGCGGCTGGACCTGTCGGAGCTGAAGCTGGAGCCGGGCACCGAGGTGACGTTCAACGCCGCGGTGACGATGGGCGAGCTGATGGTGATCGTGCCGCCGACGGCCAGGATCGAGGTGCACGCCACCAACAAGGTCGGAGACGTCAAGGTCGACCATTCGGTCAGGGGCGGCGTGGACGTGCGGTACGACAAGGTGCTCGAGCCCGAGGTCAAGCCTGACGGCAAGGTCTCGACCATCGTCCTCAACCTGCGGGGCGGGCTCGGGGACATGGAGGTGCGGCGTGCCGCGTGACGTCGAAAGGCCGCGGCGCCTGCATCGTACGGACTGGATGGCGCTGCTCAGCGGTGTGCTCTTCGTGGTTCTGGGCATTCTCATAGTGACACGCGCGATCACGGATCCGCTGGTCCTGATCGGGGTATTGGTGCTGGGATTGGCGTTCGCGGGGCTGGTGGCGATCATCGCCAGGGTGGTTCGCGGTAAGTAACCCTTGACCGGGAAAGACACCGGCGTAGTTTCGGGTGTGTCCGCCAATCCCCTGCTCCTGAGGGAGGACGTATGCCCCGAATCACCGTCACCGTCGACGGGATCAAGTACGAGGAGGACGTGGAGCCGCGGCTCCTGCTCGTACATCTGCTACGAGAGCGGCTCGGCAAGACCGGCACCCCCATCGGGTGTGACACCAGCAACTGCGGCGCCTGCACGGTCATGCTCGACGGCACGAGTGTGAAGAGCTGTTCCGTGCTCGCCGTGCAGGCCGACGGCTGCGAGGTCCTGACGATCGAGGGCCTGGGCGTCAACGGGTCGATGCACCCGATGCAGCGGGCCTTCCACGAAGAACACGCGCTGCAGTGTGGTTACTGCACGCCCGGCATGGTCATGGCCGCGATAGACCTGCTCAGGGAGGATCCCGAGCCGTCGGAGGAGACGATCAGGGAGGGCCTGGAAGGCAATCTCTGCCGCTGCACCGGCTACTGCAACATCGTCAAGGCCGTCCGCCGGGGCGCGCAGGAGATGGGGCGGGCGGTGACCACGCCATGACCGTCCAGCAGGAGGCCGGCCAGGAAATCGGCCAGGAAATCGGCAGGCCGAGGAAGCGCAAAGAGGACGCCAGGCTCCTGACGGGGCGCACGCAGTGGACGGACAACCTCGTCCGGCCGGGCATGCTGCAGGTGATGTTCCTGCGCAGCCCGATGGCGCACGCCCGGATCACCAGGGTGGACGTGTCGGGGGCGCGCGAGCTGCCCGGGGTCGTGGCGGCCTTCAGCGGCCAGGACTTCGCCGCCGAGCAGGGCAGCCTGCCGTGCGCGTGGCCGGTGAGCGAGGACGTCGTCATCCCCGACCACCCGCCGATGGCGGTGTCCGAGGTCAGGTACGTCGGCGAGGCCGTGGCCTGCGTGATCGCGACCGACCGCTACCGCGCCGCCGACGCGCTCGAGGCCATCGACGTCGAGTACGAGCCGTTGCCCGCGGTCCTCGACATGAACGAGGCGCTGACGGACGGCAGCCCGAAGGTGCACGAGGCGGGCAACAAGGCGTTCAGCGTCAAGATCAACTCCGGTGACCTCGAGGCCGCGTTCAGGGACGCCCCCGTCGTCATCGACCGGACGTACATCCAGCAGCGGCTCATCCCGAGCGCGATGGAGCCGCGGGCGGTCATGGCCGACACCGACGGCGACGCGTTCACGATCTGGTCGTCCACGCAGATCCCCCATGTCCTGCGGGTCATGCTGGCCGTCGTGACCGGCATCCCCGAGCACAAGATCCGCGTGATCGCCCCCGACGTGGGCGGCGGGTTCGGCTCGAAGCTGCAGGTCACCGCGGAGGAGGTGCTCTGCCTGCTGCTGGCCCGCAAGCTCGGCAGGCCGGTCAAGTGGACCGAGTCCCGTTCCGAGGGCAACCTGACCGTGCACCACGGCCGCGACCAGATCCAGCACATCCGGCTGGCCGCCGAGGCCGACGGGCGCATCCGCGGGCTGCAGGTCGACCTGCTGGCCGACATGGGCGCGTACCTGATGCTGGTCACGCCGGGCATCCCGCTGCTCGGCGCGTCGATGTTCAACGCGATCTACAAGATGGACGCGTACGAGTTCGGCTGCACGGGCGTGTTCACCACCAAGATGCCCACGGACGCCTACCGGGGCGCGGGGCGGCCCGAGGCGACCTTCGGCATCGAGCGGATGATGGACGAGCTGGCCGCCGAGCTGAAGATCGACCCGGTGGAGGTGCGCAGGCGCAACTGGATCAAACACGACGAGTTCCCGTACACCACCATTTCCGGCCTGACGTACGACTCGGGCAACTACGAGGCGGCCACGGACAAGGCGCTGGCCCTGTTCGGCTACGACAAGCTGCGCGCGGAGCAGGCCGACCGGCGTGACCGGGGCGACCCGGTGCAGCTCGGCATCGGTGTCAGCACGTACACGGAGATGTGCGGCCTGGCCCCGTCCAGGATGCTCGGCGAGGCGAACTACGGCGCCGGCGGCTGGGAGCACGGCTCGGTGCGGATGCTGCCCACGGGCAAGGTCGAGGTCATCACCGGCACCTCGCCGCACGGGCAGGGCCACGTGACGTCGTGGAGCCAGATCGCGGCGGACGCGCTCGGCGTGCCGTTCGACGACGTCACGGTGCTGCACGGCGACACGGCCATCGCGCACAAGGGCATGGACACCTACGGCTCGCGCTCGCTGGTCGTCGGCGGCATCGCCGTGCTGAAGGCGTGCGAGAAGGTCAAGGACAAGGCCCGCAAGCTCGCCGCGCACGTGCTCGAGTGCTCGCCCGAGGACCTGGAGTACGCGGGCGGGGCGTTCAAGGTGCGGGGCACGGACGCGCAGAAGACGATCCAGGAGCTGGCCTACGCCGCGTTCACGGCGCACGACCTGCCGGATGGCGTGGAGGCGCGGCTCGACTCCGACGCCACGTTCGACCCGGAGAACTACTCCTTCCCGCACGGCACCCACCTGTGCGCGGTGGAGGTGGACACCGAGACGGGCATGGTGAAGATCCGCTCGTACGTGGCGGTCGACGACGTCGGCAAGGTCGTCAACCCGCTGATCGTCGAGGGCCAGGTGCACGGCGGCATCGCGCAGGGCATCGCGCAGGCGCTGTTCGAGGAGGCCGTCTACGACGCCGAGGGCAACCTGCTGACCACGACGATGGCCGACTACCTGCTGCCGTCGGCGGCGGACCTGCCGGCGTTCCAGCTCGACCGGACCGAGTCCCCGGCGACCAGCAACCCGCTGGGCGTCAAGGGCGTGGGCGAGGCGGGCACGATCGCCTCGACCCCGGCCGTCGTTAACGCCATCGTGGACGCCCTGCGCCCGCACGGCATCCACGACGTGCAGATGCCGTGCACGCCCGAACGCGTATGGCGTGCCATGGAAGGAGTGCGGCGATGATCCCCGCGCAGTTCGACTACGTGCGGCCGGGTTCGCTGGCGGAGGCCTGCCAGGAGCTCGCCTCCGACGAGGACGCCAAGGTCCTGGCGGGCGGGCAGTCGCTGCTGCCGCTGATGCGGCTGCGGATGGCGTACCCGTCGAAGCTGGTCGACGTCGGCCGGCTGCCCGAGCTGAAGGGCGTGCACGACCGCGGCGACCACGTCTTCATCGGCGCGATGACCACGCACGACGAGATCCTGCACTCCGGCGTCGTCCGGGCCGACTGCCCGCTGGTCGCGCTGGCCACCGCCCAGGTGGCGGATCCGGCGATCAGGCACCGCGGCACGTTCGGCGGCTCGCTGGCTCACGCGGACCCGGCGGGCGACCTGCCTGCCGTGGTGCTGGCGCTGGACGGCGTGTTCGTGGCCTGGTCGCAGGAGGGTGAGCGGGAGATCCCGGCCGCCGAGTTCTTCGTCGACTACTGGGAGTCGGCGCTGAATCCCGGCGAGATCCTGGTCGGGGTGAAGGTCCCGAAACTGGGCGCGGGCTGGGGCTTCCATTACGAGAAGTTCCACCGGACCGCCCAGGCGTGGGCGATCGTCGGCGTGGCCGCCGCCGTCAGGCGCTCCAACGGGTCGATCGCCGAGGCCAGGATCGGGCTGACGAACATGGGTTCGACGCCGCTGCGCGCCCACGCCGCCGAGTCCGCCCTGGAGGGCGTGGAGCTGGGCGACCAGGTGCGCCAGGCGTGCGCGGAGGCGGCGGCCGGCACCTCGCCGCCGTCCGACCTGCACGCACAGCCGGACTACCGGCGGCATCTGGCCAGGGTCCTGACCCACCGCGCGGTACGCACGGCGGCCGGATCGCCCTGACCACCGAGGTCCGAGGGGGCGCCTCTTCCGGGGCGCCCCCACCCCGACGTAGTGTCGCAACCAGCGGGAAAAGGAGCGGATCGATGGCGATGCGGTTCGAGCACGAATTCACTGTTCCAGTTCCGATCGAGCAGGCGTGGGCGGTGCTGCTCGACGTCGAGCGGGTCGCGCCGTGCCTGCCGGGGGCGACGCTGGACATCTTCGAGGGTGACGAGTTCACCGGCAGGATGAAGGTCAAGGTCGGCCCGATCGTGGTGACCTACAAGGGCTCGGCCAGGTTCGAGGACGTCGACAAGGACTCCTACACGCTCACCATCCGGGCGTCCGGCAAGGAGGCCCGGGGCTCCGGCACGGCCTCGGCCACGGTCAAGGCGCGGTTGGCGCCGGTCGACGAGGCCACGCGGGTGACCGTGGAGACGTCGTTCAACGTGACCGGCCGGCCCGCCCAGTTCGGGCGCGGCGTGATGGCCGAGGTCGGCGGCAAGCTCATCGAGAAGTTCGCGGCCAACCTGGCCGAGCTGCTGTCCGAGCCCACGGTGGAGCTGGTCGCCGCCGCGCCGGGACCGGAGGAGGAGCGGCACCTGACCGCGGTGCCGACGCCGCCCGAGCCGGAGTCGCGGCCCGCGGGCACGACCCGCACGTCGCGCACGGCCGACGAGGAGGCGCTGGACCTGCTGGAGATCGCCGGGCAGCCGCTGCTGAAGCGCCTGGCGCCCGTCGCGGGCGCGCTCGTGGCGCTGCTGGTCATCGTGTGGGTGATCCGCCGGCTGCGGCGCTGATCGCCTAAAGGGCTGATTTTCAGCAAATACTCCATCAAGTCCGGACACTTCGCCCGAGCTGGGGGAAGTCCCATTTCCGCAGGTGGTCGAACCAGCGGGGGGACGTGGGATGCCGGACTGCACCGTGGTCGTGATCTCCTACAACGACGCGGCCCGCCTGCCCAGGGCCGTGCGTTCCGTGCTCGGGCAGTCCCTGCGCGACCTCGAAGTGATCATCGTGGACGACGCGAGCACGGACGGCACGCCGGAGGTGGCCGCCCGGCTCATGGACGGCGATCCGCGGGTGCTCTACCTGCGCAGACAGGTCAACAGCGGGGGCTGCGGCGCGCCCAGGAACGACGGGCTCGACGCCGCGGCCGCGCCGTACGTGATGTTCCTCGACAGCGACGACGAGCTGCCCAAGCACGCCTGCAAGAGCCTGCTCACCGAGATCGAGCGGACCGGGGCCGACTTCGTGTCGGGGCAGATCTCGCGGCTGTTCGAGTCGAACGGGCGGCTGAGACCCTACTATCCCGAGCTGTTCGCCAGGCGGAGGGTGGTGGAGGGGATCCGCCAGGAACCCGACCTGTTCCTCGACTGCTTCAGCACGAACAAGCTCTACAACGTGGGCTGGCTGCGGGGCCACGCGCTGCGCTTCCCCGAGGACATCCACTACGAGGACCACGTCTTCTCGACCGGGCTCTACGCGGTCTCGCGCAGGTTCGCGATCGTGCCGTGGACGGTCTACCTCTGGCACCGGGCGGCGACGAACGACTCGATCTCGCTGAGCGTCGACGACCTGGAGAACGTGCGGCAGCGGGTCATCGCGGCCCGGCTGAGCGACGACGTCCTGCGCGCCCACGGGGCCGGGGACCTGGTGCCCCAGCGGCAGCGCCGGTTCGTGCGCCAGGACCTGCGGGTCTACCTCAACCCGCTGCCGGCGCGGGAGCCGGTGTGGGTCAAGGAGTTCGCCGCGGTGGTCCGGCCGTACATGGAGGAGATGCCCCGCTGGGTGCTGGAGGAGCTGGAGCCGCTGGACCGGGTCTGCTGCCAGCTCATCCTCGACGACCGAACCGAGGACCTGCGGGTGGCCGCGGCCTCGCTCACCGGGCCGAGGGCCGCCCCGCGGTCGGCGGTGCGGCTGAACGGGCGCACGTACTGGGGGACGACGGTCTCGCCCGGCATGGACATCACGAAGTTGCGGCTGGCCGAGCTGCCCTTCTCCGAGTCCAGGCTGCGCCACGAGCTGACGGAGATGCTCTCGGACGGCGAGCGGGTGCGGATGACCGTGCACACGTACGACCCGTTCGGGGCGCTGCCGCTGGACTGGACGGCGGTCCTGGAGCTCGGATCCCTAAAAATCCCGATAAAGCCGCAGCCGTCCGGCGGTGGAGGCTACGTCACCGACGTCGTCTGCAAGCCCACGGGCAGGTGCGAGCCGCGCATCGTCTTCACCAGGACCTCCGACGGGCACACCACGGCCGACCGCATCCTCGCCGACCCGCGCCTGCGGCCCGTCGAGCTGCCGGGGTGCACGGTGAAGGCCGAGGGGTGCGCCGCGTACCTGTGCGTGCGTCCCGACTCCGTCACCCGCTCGGTGCTGCGGCGGGTCAAGCAGGCGCTGATGAGCCGGCTCAACACGCCGGCGAACAAGCTGCGGGCCTACAAGCTGCTCATCAAGGTGGTGCCGCCCCGGCAGAACCTCGCCCTGTTCGAGTCCGACGTCGGCAAGGGCTACAGCGGCAGCCCCCGGGCCATCTACGAGGAGCTGCGCCGCCGCGACCTGCCGATCGACGTGGTCTGGTCGGTGGCCAAGGGGCGCCGGAACTTCCCAGCCGACGCGCGGCTCGTCCGGCGCGGGAGCTGGGCCTACGTCTGGACGATGGCCAGGGCCGGGATCTGGGTGGACAGCCACGGGTTCCCGCTGGACTACCCGAAGCCGCACGGCACCCGCTACCTGCAGACCTGGCACGGGCAGGGGATCAAGTCGATCGGGTTCGACGCGCCCGACCTGCGTACCGACTTCGACGGGCCGCGGGCGCAGTGGCGGGCCGCGGTCGCGCGGTGGGACGCGCTGGTCTCGCCGAGCGCCGAGTTCTCGCGGGTGTTCCTGCCGTCCAACGGCTATGCGGGGAAGGTCTACCGGTACGGGACGCCGCGGTGCGACGCGCTGGTGCGGGCCGAGCCGGCCGATGACGTGCTGGAGCGGCTGGAGATCCCACCCGGCCGAAAAATCCTGCTTTATGCGCCTACGTACAGGGATAGCGTCAAAGGCAGCGGCCAGTCCGTACGGGTGGATCTGGAGCTGCTGGCCGACGAGCTGGCCCGCGAGTGGGTGCTGATCCTGCGTACGCACCCGGTCGAGCGCTACAGCCCGCCCGAGCACCTCAAGCACTTCGTCCGGTCCGCCGGGTCGTACCCCGAGATCAACGACCTGATGCTGGCCTCGGACGCGTTGCTGACGGACTACTCCTCGGTGATGTGCGACTACGCGCTCACCGGCAAGCCGATGCTGTTCTACATCGACGACTGGGACGACTACCGGCTGGCCGAGCGCGGGGTGTACCACGACCTGCCCGCCATCGCGCCGGGCCCGTGCGTGTCGACCACCGCCGAGCTGGTGGACGCCCTCAGGCGGCTGCCCGACCTGCACAACGCCTACGCCGGCCGGTACGCGGCCTTCCGCGACCTGTGGTGCGCCGACGAGCGGGGCGACGCGGCCGCCAGGATCGTGGACGACTTCTTCGAAGGTGCGCGATGAGCGTCGTCTTCGCCTGCGTGGACGCCGACACGCTCGGCGGCGTCCAGCGGGTGACGCACACCCTCGCCCAGGGGCTGGCCGGGCGCGGCCACGAGGTGCACGTGATCGGACTGCACCGGGCGGCGGCGCCGTTCCGGTACGTGGACCGCCCGCTCTACCACCACCACGTGATCAGCCGGCGGCCGACGCAGTCGCAGGGCCTCCTGGCCCGCAAGAGAGCCGGCCATCGGCTGAAGGAGCTGCTCGGGAAGATCCGGCCCGGCTACGCCGTGATGACCTCGCCGGCCGCGGTGGCCCGGGTGTCGAGGCTGCTGCCCGCGGCATTCCGGCCGATCGGGCAGTATCACGGCTCGTACGACCACGCCCGCGGCTGCTGGCACCTCGGCTCCATCAAACGGCACTACCCCGGCCTCGACCAGGCGGTCTTCCTCAGCGAGGACGACGCCCGGCTGTTCTCCGAGCACGCGCTGCTGCCCAACGCCTGGGCCCTGCCGAACCCCCTGGCCCACTGGCCGGAGGAGCTCTCCGCGCTCGACGCGCCCCGCGTCCTCGGCGTGGGCCGGCTGGAAGGGGTCAAGCGGTTCGACCGGCTGATCAGCGCGTTCGCCCGCTCGGGCGCGCCGCCCCCGTGGGAGCTGCACCTGATCGGCGACGGCACCGAGCTGGACCGGCTGCGCGAGCACGCGCACGGGGAGGGCGTCGGCGACCGCGTGGTCTTCAAGGGGCTGGTGCCGAGCGACCGGATGCCCGCCGAATACCTGAACTCCTCCGTCCTGGGCCTGACCAGCGGGCACGAAGGGCTGCCCGTCGTGCTGCTGGAGTCGGCCGCGCACGGGGTGCCGTCGGTGGCGTTCGACGTGTCGGGCGGCGTGCGCTCCGCCGGGTCCCTGCTGGTGCCGCCGGGAGACGTGGACGCGTTCGCGACCGCGCTGGGCGGGCTGGTCGCCTCCTGGGAGGAGCGGCGGCGGCTGGGGGCCGACGCCCGCGCACGGGCCGAGGCGTTCCGCCTCGACCACGTGCTCGACGGCTGGGAGCGGCTGTTCGCCCACATCCGGCGCTAGACGGCACCGGACGGCGCTTTTCAGACGGGCTCGGCCAGCTCCGTACGGTGCTGCGGCACGCCCGCCAGGGATCGCTGGCGCGCGGTGAGCATCGCGCCCACGGGGCTCGGCTCGCGCAGCCGGTTGAACCGGTCGCGCATCTGCTTGCGCATGCGGCTGGCCTTGCGCTTCTGCATGGTCTTCTGGCAGGCCGTCACGTGCTCCTTGGCCGGCTTGGGCGCGCCGGTCAGCTCGTACCCCATGGACTCCAGGCGGTCGCCGAGCATGTGCTCGCACAGCGCGATCTCCCAGTCGTCCAGCCGGTTCGCCCAGCTCCCGACGCGGCTGCGGATGACCTCGCCGTGCGTGTTGCTGTGCCAGACCTTGTGCTGGGGCACCGCCACGCTGGCCGCCTCGCGCGGGGAGATCATCGAGGCCGAGAACTCCTCGTCGAGGAAGTGGCAGAGCTTCTTCAGCTCGGTCATCGGGTCGTCGGTGAGGTCCTCGTACCGCAGCTCGTAGTACGTGTCCTCGCCCAGCGTGCGCTTGAGCCGGCCGCCCGCGTCGATGGCCTCGGCCCAGGTGGCGACCGCGTGGAAGGAGTCCAGCGTGTACCAGGGCATCTCCTTCAGCGAGGCCACGCAGTCGCGGCCGTCCCTGATGAGGTGGATGAACTGGGCATCCGGGAAGAGCCTGAGCAGCAGGTCGACCTGCTTGACGTAGCTGGGCCGCTTGTCGCCCCAGCGGACCTTGTCGAACCGGTCGGCGTACATGCGGAAGGCCGTCCCGATCACCGATCCCAGCGAGCCGGGCCCCTCCACGGCCTGCCTGACGAAGTCGTCCTTGTCGATCTTGAGCTCGCGGAACTTCGTGCTGCGGTCGGTCGCGATCCACTGCGCCAGCGCGCGGCGGCGGGAGACGATCCGCAGGTCGCCCCACGTCCGGCGGCGGTAGTAGGCGGGAATGAGGAATCGCGTCTCCGGCGGCACCGCCATGCGGGGGTGCGAGTGGAGCATGAGCTGGAGCATCGTGGTGCCGGACCGCGGACATCCAATGACGAAGACTGGCCGGTCGGACATTTCGTAGTAACCCCCGAAAACTAGACGAGAACGTGCTCTCGGCTCTCCTGAGAGGAGGGCACGCCGTGCCTGCGCGTGAAGCGCCACAACCGGTAGACAAGGAAGACCTCGTTGACCAGCAGCAGCGCCCCGGCCACCGCGGCGAGCGGGATCAGCGCCCATGCCCCCGCAAGGGGCGCGACCACGAACACCGCGGCGTGAAACTCGATGCCGCTGATCAGGTGCGAGCGGACCCGGTGCCGGGCCAGGAACCTGTTGAACCGCTTGGGGAAGCTGCGCGGCCGGCGTGGCCTCGGGACGAGCGCCACCCGCTCGAGAGAGTCGACGTCCTCCTCGGACTCGGGCTCCGGCTCGCGCTCCCCCCGCTCCTCCCTGACGGCATCGCGGACGCGCTTCATCTGCGGCGCGTTGACGTACCGGAAGAGGTCCAGTACGGCCACCGCCGCCCCGAGCACGACGTAGCGCACATCCGAGGTGAGGGCGTACTGCCCGTATGCCAGCCCCCCGGCACACAGGACCACCCTGACCCGGTCCCCCACGTAGTCGAGCCAGAGGCCGAACGGCGTGCCCGTGCCCTTCAGCCGGGCGATTTTGCCGTCCACGCAGTCGATCATGAAGCTGAGATAGAAAACCACGGCGCCCGCTACGTGGTGGTTCAGGGCGAAACA
Source organism: Nonomuraea sp. NPDC051941 (assembly GCF_044593615.1). Lineage (NCBI taxonomy): Bacteria > Bacillati > Actinomycetota > Actinomycetes > Streptosporangiales > Streptosporangiaceae > Nonomuraea > Nonomuraea sp. NPDC051941. The sequence continues at coordinate 143,527 of NZ_JBIUCF010000029.1, read as the reverse complement.
GGTGGCCGACACCGCACCGAGGACCAGCGAGAGCACGGTGAGGCCGTTGGGCGTCAGCTGGGTGTGGTTGGCGATGGGAAGGGCGACCCGGCAGGCGACCGGGTCCACGAAGTAAACGGTCCACCAGGAATCTCTCCGCTTGCGTGTCTCGAAGACGTCATCGAGCGAATAGGTCCTCATGGACTCCAGCATGACCACGCGACGCGCCTGATCGATTACTGTCTGGAACTACTGGGTGATGTCCATGCCGCTTCTTGACCAACCCGGCACGGAAAACCGCCACGCGGAGTTCGCGTCCCCGTCCCTGAACCAGCTCTTGAGCACGAGGCCGCGGGTCTCGGCGCGCACCATGAGGCGCCAGGTCGGCCCGCCGCCTTCCAGCCGCTTGGGGTCGAAGGCGGCGGAGACGCCGTGGCGGCCGGCGCGCCGCACCTCCAGCGGCACCCGGCGACGGCCGTCGCTGAGCCACAGGCTGACCTTGCCGACCTTGCGGTCGACCCGGTGGATCGCCACCTGCCCGCGCAGGCGGTATTCGGACCCGGTCCACGCGCACTCCTCGACCCTGGCGACCACTTTGAGCTCGTCGCGGGCGTCGAACACCTCGTCGGGGATCCGGAGCCGGCGGCGCCTGCGGAAGAAGGGATAGTCGCCGTACCAGTTGGTGACGCGCAGCCCCCGCGGCACGATGCGGGTGCCGTCCTCGCAGGTGCGCCGGAACTCGCGTACCTTGCGCAGCTCGGCCACCAGGCCGCGCCTGACCAGGTGCAGCTCCAGGCGCCGCAGCGACGGCGCGGTGGCCAGCGCCTTCGGGCTCAGCGTGGCCAGCCACGCGTCGGCCAGCTCCAGCAGCGCCCCCGGCTCATCGCTCCCCTCCAGCGCCTGGAACAGGAACACGATGTCCTTCTCCAGCACCAGCGCGTCGAAGCCGTCGAGCAGCTCGGGCGCCCGCTCATCGAGGAAGGAGCGGACCGCGCGGATGGCGGCCAGCCGGTCCCACAGGTTGGGCAGCTCGGCCCGGCGCTGCGTGATCGAGGTCTCCCCCGCGTCCCGCTTGCGCCAGTGGTAGACCACGTCGCCGACCATGTCGACGCTGCCGGCCAGGACGTGCGCCTGCATGGCGACGGGCACGTCCTCGTAGATGCCGGCGGGGAAGGCCAGCGCGTTGCGCTCCCAGAAGTCGCGCCGGTAGACCTTGTTCCACACCGTACGGTCCCTGACCAGCACCTGCTTGTCGGTGATGTGGGTGCACAGCTCCGGCCGCCTGAACGCCTTCTCGTGCAGGATCGACTCCTCCAGCACGCCGTCCACGAGCCGCGCCACCGCGCCGCACGCCAGGTCGGAGCCGGTCTCCGCGAGCGTGCCGACGAGCCGCTCGTACGCCTCCGGCGGCACGACGTCGTCGCTGTCGGCGAAGGCGAGATAGGTGCCGCGGGCCTGCCGGATCCCCACGTTGCGCGCGGGACCCGGCCCCAGGTTGTCCCGCTGGTCGATGAGGACGAAGCGGCCGTCCCGCGCGACGAAGTCGGCGGCGACGCGCCGGCTGCCGTCACCGGAGCCGTCGTTGACCAGGATGACCTCGATGTCGTCCAGGGTCTGGGTGGCCAGCGACTTCAGGCATTCCGTGATGTACGGCTCGACGTTGTAGATCGGGACGACCACGCTGAGCAGGGGGATCATCCGATTTGCTCCTTGGCTCTCGGGATGTGGGTTCGAGGGCAGCATGCCTTGACCACTCCGCGGATTCCGTGTCCCTGATCAGCTCTTTACCGGACGCATAATCGGCTACGTTGAGCAATTGATTGGACACCAACAGTAGGGGGAGAGGTGCTGAGAGGCGTCGAGGACAAAGATCTGCCGTCCATGCGGCGATGGCGCAATCATCCGCGCGTACGAGCCGCCAGCTTCGCCACGCACAAGATCGGAGAGGACGAGCACGCCCAGTGGTGGGAGGCCACCCGGGCCGACGCGCGCAAGCGCGTGCTGATCTACGAGCACGACGGAACCCCCTCGGGCGTGGTGACCTTCTTCGGGCTGTCGTCCGAGAGCGCCTCCTGGGGCTTCTACCTGGACCTGGAGGGGCTTGAGCAGTCGGGGGAGCTGCTGCGGGCCTGGATCGGCCTGGAGCGGGCGGCGATCGACCACGCCTTCGGGACGCTCGGCCTGACGACGTTGCGCGGCGAGGTGCTGGCCTGCAACCAGGCGGTCAGGCGGCTGCACAGGCGGTTCGGCTTCCTGGAGGTCGGGGCCTACCTGCGGGACGTCGACGGCGAGTCCCGCGACGTCGTCGCCATCCGGCTTGTGAAGGAGCAGTCATGATCTCCATCGAGGGGCGGCCGATCTCGCGGAACGACCCGCCGTTCATCGTCGCCGAGCTGTCCGGCAACCACAACGGGAGCCTGGAGCGGGCCCTGGCCATCGTGGACGCCGCCGCCGCGGCCGGGGCGCACGCGGTGAAGCTGCAGACCTACCGGCCCGACACGCTGACCATCGACTGCGACGGGCCCGCGTTCCGCGTGGGCGACGGGCACGATCTGTGGGGCGGCGAGAGCCTCTACCGGCTCTTCCAGCGCGCCCACACGCCGTGGGAGTGGCATCAGCCGATCTTCGAGCGGGCGCGCGAGCACGGGCTCATCGCGTTCTCCACACCCTTCGATCCCACCGCGGTCGAGTTCCTGGAGAAGCTGGAGGTGCCGGCGTACAAGATCGCCTCGTCGGAGATCGTGGACCTGCCGCTGATCAGGCTCGTGGCCGCCACCGGCAAGCCGGTGATCATCTCCACCGGGATGGCGTCGCTCGGCGAGATCCACGCCGCGCTGGTCGCCGCGCTGGAAGCGGGCACCAGCCAGCTGGCCCTGCTGTCCTGCACGGCCAGCTACCCCGCCTCCCCCGACGAGAGCAACCTGCGGTCGCTGATGGCGCTGAGCGCGCTCACCGGCGTGGAGGTCGGGCTCTCCGACCACACGCCCGGGATCGGGGTGCCGCTGGCCGCGGTGGCGCTGGGGGCGTGCATGATCGAGAAGCACGTCACCCTGTCGCGCGCCGACGGCGGGGTCGACTCGGCCTTCTCGCTGGAGCCGGACGAGCTGGCGGCGCTGGTGGTGGAGAGCCGGCGGGCGTGGCTGTCGCTGGGAGAGGTGATCATCGGACCGCGGCCGTCGGAGCGCGAGGGGCTGCGGTTCCGCCGGTCGCTCTACGTGGTGCAGGACGTGCGCAAGGGCGACGTGGTGTCCCCGGCGAACGTACGGTCGATCCGGCCGGCGGGCGGCCTGCCCCCGGACACGGCCACGGTGGTCATGGGGCGGCAGTTCACCAAGGACGTGCCCTACGGCACGCCGTTCACCTGGGATCTGATCTAAGGAGCGCGTCGGCGACGCGTTCCCTGCCCTTGCCGTCCACGAGGCCGCGGCCCCGCCGCCCGTGCTCCTCGCGGGCGGCGGGGCCGGCGAGGAGGCGGGCGAGCACGCCGACCGCCGCGGCGTCGGCCGCGCGCCCGAGCCCGGCCGCGACGCCCCGGCCGACGAGCTCCTCGTAGCCGATGAGCTGGTTGTCCGCCACCCAGGTCAGGGCGGTGGGGACGCCGAGGTGGAGCAGCTCCCAGACGGCCGAGCCGGCGGCGGTGACGACGAGGTCGGCCCCGGCCATGAGCTCGGGCAGCCGGTCCGTCGGCGGGATCACGGCGATCGGCCCGCCCGCCTCGAAGGGCGCAGGGCTGACGACCGTCGCCTCGAACGGCACCCCGGCCGCCAGGAGCGCCCCCGCCCAGGCGGGGGCCACGCCGGCGCTGTCGGTGCCGCCGAAGAAGCACAGCACGCGCGGCACCGGCCCCGCCGGCCGTGCCCGCCCGAGCCCGCGCACGCTGTCACGCAGGAGCACGTAACGCGCCCCGGCCAGGCGCCGGGCGGGCACGGGGAAGGGGCGGCGCTCCGCGCCGAGGTTCTGGTCCAGGTAGAGATCGGCCTCCTGGCCCAGCGGGTCGCCGTCCACGATCGCCAGCACGGTCAGGCCCGCTCCCCGCAGCGCCGCCCCCGTCCCCTCCGGCAGCTCGTACGAGTCGAGGACCGCGGCGTCCAGCCGGAGCTCCCGGGCCAGCGCCGCCAGCCGGGACGGCTCCTCGGGGGCGGGCACCAGCGGCAGCCCGCGCTCGCGCAGCTGGGCCCGCGCCCAGGCGGACCCGCGCACCTCGCCGAGGAAGGTCACCTCGACGCCCCGCGCGCGCAGCTCCTCGGCCAGCGCCACGCACCGCACCAGGTGGCCGACCCCGCTGCGCACCCCGGCGTCACACCGGAAGCCGACCCGGATCACGCGTCCTGGAGCTCCTTCTGCTGGACGTGGGCGTTGAGCCCGCAGACCTCGGGGCGCTCCCGCAGCCAGCTCACCAGCGTCCCGAACGGCACGCACCGGTCGCCGAGGCCGTCCACCACCCGGGTGATGAGCCGCCAGTCGTCCTCGGTGTCGAGCGTCACCCGCAGGTCGCCGGCGACCGGCTGGTAGGCGAGCCCGAGCAGCCGAGCGTCGTCCGGATGCGAGTAGACATAGGAGGTCACGTGGGTGCGGTGGAAGTCGGCGGCCTCGGTGTCGGCCCGCTCCAGCGCGCCCCTGCCCACGATCTCCACGTCGAGCCCGCGCGGCAGCGTCCGCGTCAGAGCGGTGCTCAGGTAGTCGAGCCCGCGTACGGCGCGGAACACCAGCGCCGCCTCCCTGATCACGGCCGGGTCCAGCAGCGGGCAGTCCGCCGTGAACCGCATCATCGCGTCCCACCGCCGCCCGGCCAGCGCCTCCATGAACCTCGTCAGCACGTCGTCCACCGGCCCACGGTGCCACGACACGCTGAGGCGGCGGCACTCGGCCACGACCGCGTCGTCGGCCTGCTCCGTCGTGGTGGCCACCACGAGCTCGTCGAGCGTGCCCGCCTCGCGGGCGGCGCGAACCACCCATTCCAGCACCGACCGGCCGCCCAGCTCCCGGAGCACCTTGCCCGGCAGGCGTGTCGAGCCCATCCGCGCCTGAACAATCCCGACAATGCGCACCGATGCCCCAATCCCCCGTGTGACCGTGTGTCGCTTATCGATCGCGCTATGCTACCGCCCTGCTCGAACGACTACTGCGCGTAAGCGCGAACCCAGGGGGCCACGTGAGCATTCTCAGTGGATCGTCGATTCTGATCACCGGAGGCACGGGGTCCTTCGGCAAGGCGTTCATCCGCAACGCACTCGACTCGCTGGGGGTGCGGCGCCTGGTGGTCTTCTCCCGCGACGAGCTCAAGCAGTACGAGACCAGGCAGCTCTTCGGCGACGACGAGCGCCTGCGCTGGTTCATCGGCGACGTCAGGGATCGCGACCGGCTGGCCCGCGCCATGCACGGGGTGGACTACGTGGTCCACGCGGCCGCGCTCAAGCAGGTGGACACGGCCGAGTACAACCCGTTCGAGTACGTCCGCACCAACGTCGCAGGGTCACAGAACGTGGTGGAGGCCGCGATCGACAGCGGCGTGCGCAAGGTGGTCGCGCTCTCCACCGACAAGGCCTCCAGCCCGATCAACCTGTACGGCGCCACCAAGCTGGTCGCCGACAAGCTCTTCGTCTCCGCCAACCACTACGCCGCCGCCCACGAGACCCGCTTCTCCGTCGTCCGCTACGGCAACGTCGTCGGCAGCCGGGGCTCGGTGGTGCCGCTCTTCCTGCGCCTGGCCGAGCAGGGCGCCAGCCTGCCGATCACCGACAAGCGCATGACCAGGTTCTGGATCACGCTCGACCGGGCGGTCCGGTTCGTGGTGGACTCGTTCGACCTGATGCGGGGCGGCGAGCTCTACGTGCCGCGCCTGCCGAGCATGCGCATCACCGACCTGGCCGAGGCACTGGCGCCGAACAGCCCGATCTACGAGATCGGCATCAGGCCGGGCGAGAAGCTGCACGAGGAGATGATCGGGTCGGACGACGGCCGCAGGACGCTGCGCCTGGCCGACCGCTACATCGTCCAGCCCACGATCGCGACCTGGGGCTACACGCCGCCGCAGACCGGCGAGCCGCTGCCCGAGGGCTTCTCCTACCGCTCCGACACCAACGACGAATGGCTCTCGGTGGACGACCTGCGCGCCATGGTGGCCCGCTGATGCTCCCCTACGGACGGCAGTCGATCGTCGAGTCCGACATCGAGGCGGTCGCCGAGGTGCTGCGCGGCGACTGGCTGACCACCGGGCCCGCGGTCGGCAGGTTCGAGGCGGAGCTGGCCCGCTGGACCGGCGGCGTGCCGTGCGTCTCGGTCACGTCGGGGACGGCCGCGCTGCACGTCGCCTACGTGGCGGCCGAGGTGCGGGCGGGCGACGAGGTGGTCACCTCGCCGCTGACGTTCGTGGCCACGGCCGCCGCGGCCGCGCTGCTGGGCGCGCGGGTGGTCTTCGCCGACGTGCAGCCCGACACGGGCAACCTCGACCCCGACGCCGTCGCCGCCCTGCTCACCTCCAGGACGCGGGTCGTCACGGCGGTGGACTACGCGGGCCATCCCGCCGACTACGACGAGCTGCGCGCGCTCGCCGCCTCGGCCGGGGCGGTGCTGATGGCCGACTCTGCGCACTCGATCGGGGCCGCGTACAAGGACCGGCCCGTGGGGGCGCTGGCCGACCTGACGACCTTCTCGTTCTTCCCGACCAAGACCGTGACCACGGCGGAGGGCGGGGCGGTGGCGGCGGCCGACCCCGAGCGGTTCCGGCGGGCCGCCCGCTTCAGGAACCACGGCCTGGTCAGGGAGCCCGCCGACCAGCGCGAGCCGGACGTGGGCGGGTGGCACCAGGAGGTGCACGAGTTCGGGCTGAACTACCGGCTGCCCGACGTGCTGTGCGCGCTGGGCGTCAGCCAGCTCCGGCGGCTGGAGGGCTTCCGCGAGCGGCGCCGCGAGCTCGTCGCGCGTTACGACGCGCTGCTGCGCGACGTGCCTGGGCTGACGCTGCCCGCGCAGCGCGCGTACGTGCGGCCGAGCTGGCACCTCTACCCGGTCAGGGTCCGCGACGGCCGGCGGCGCGAGGTCTACGACCGCATGCGCGCCGCCGGCATCGGCGTGCAGGTCAACTACGTGCCGGCCTACTGGCACCCGGTGTTCGAGGACCTCGGCTACCGGCGCGGGCTCTGCCCGCGGGCGGAGGCGTACTACGCCGAGGAGCTGTCGCTGCCGCTGTTCCCCGACCTGACCGACGCCCAGCAGGACCGGGTCGTGGAGACCCTGGCGGCGATCCTGCGCTAGCGCTCCGCCAGCAGCAGGCAGCCGTCCTCGCCCCGATCGACGAGGAAGCGCCTGGCCGCGACGGTCGCGATCGGCCGCTGCCCGGTCCGCACCAGCGGGCGGATGGGTGTGCCCTGGTCGATGACGACCTCCCACCACGACTCGTGGCCGACGCTCTCGTCGATGTCGGCCAGCGGCACCCGCGCGTGGAAGTCGCGCCCCGCCAGCGTCACCGGGAAGTACATCTCCTCGCCGTCGCTCCTGCGCCGCAGCCGCAGCACCGGCTCGCCGTCGCCGATGTCGGTGATCTCCCCCGAGAACACCAGGTCGCCGCCGTCCACCCGGCACTCCCCGATGACCGCCCGCGCCTTGCGCAGGCGCAGGCCCCAGGCACCCTTGGCGCTGCGGATCGGCACCACCCACACGCCCGATCTGCGCCTCGGCGCGGGAATCAGGGGCGGCAGCCAGCGCGGCCCGGCCACCCGGCCGTCCAGCCGCAGCCCATGCCCTCTGAGCTGCACGCGCAGGTCCCAGCGGCCGCGCCTGGCGAGCTGCGCGGATGTCAGCACGGCCGGGTCGAACGCGAAGCGGAACGGGAACGCGTGCTCCGGCAGCGCGCCGCCGTCCTCCTGCACCACGTTCTCCCAGGTGGGCGCGCTCTCCTCGTCGGACAGCGGGATGGTCGCGCCGGTCCTGCGCTCCTCCAGCCAGACCCGCACCCGCATGCGGCGCAGCTCCCCCACGTCGAACCGGCCCACCGCCACCCGGCCCGCGCCGCAGAGCACGCTGTCGCGCCAGTCGAGGTCGACCAGCCGGGGGACCAGGGCCAGCTCGCCGGAGACCTCCGCCAGGTGCGGCGGCATCGACGGGTGCCTGGCGTACCAGCGCCTGCGCAGCAGCCCGGCCGCGCCGACACGCGGCTGCAGCTGCCCGCAGCGGTCCTGGGTGAACACGTACGCCAGCTCGCCCAGGCGGCGCCGGTGCAGCAGGTGGACCTGGAGGCGCTGCGCGAACGGGATGCTGTGCCAGGCCTCGCGCGACACGCCGTCGAGGTAGCGGACGATCATGTCCAGCAGGGCCGGGTCCGCCGTCGTGCCCATGGCGGCCATGGCCTCCACGGCGACGGCCATGTCGATGTCCAGCGTGTCGCGGTCGAAGTCCGCCTTGAGCGCCGGCGCCCCTCGGCCCAGCAGGGAGGCGGTCTCCAGCACCGACAGGAGGCGGTCGCGCAGGTTGTCGGGCTCCAGGCAGCGCTGGGTGATCGAGCTGCCCGGCTCGTCGCGCTGCCGCCAGTGGTAGACGACCGAGGCCAGCACGTCCACCGACCTCGCTCCCACGTGGGCCGCCATCGCGACGGGCTGGTCCTCGTACATGCGCTCGGGGAAGCTCAGGCCCAGGCGCTCCCAGAAGGAGCGGCGGTAGACCTTGTTCCACAACATGCGGTCGCGGATCAGCAGCGGGTGGCGGGTGATGTGGGTGGTCTTCACCGGCTTGGCGAACGCCTCCCGGTGGGCCCACGACGGCATGAGCAGGTTGCGGTAGAGCCGCATGACGTTGCCGCAGGCCAGGTCGGAGCCGGTGGACTCGAGCGAGGTCACCAGGCGTTTGAACGCGTCGCGCGGCACGGTGTCGTCACCGTCCACGAAGGCCAGGTAGCGGCCGGTCGCCCGGCGTACGCCCACGTTGCGGGCGCGGCCCACGCCCATGTTGTCCTGCCTGATGAGACTTATCCGGCGGTCGGCCGCCTGCCTGGACTCGACGACCCCCGGGCCGCCGTCGACGCTGCCGTCGTCGACGCAGATCACCTCCAGATCGCCCAGCGTCTGCGCGGCGATGGAATCCAGGCAGGGTCCGATGTACTTCTCGACGTTGTAGAACGGAACGATCACCGAAAGAACCGGCACACCTATTCCTCTTCCTTTTGTCCTTCGTCCTTCCGCCCTGCGTCTGCGTCCTTGCTGTGTCAGCCGGACAGGAGGCGGATGACCTTGCGGGCGACCTTGCCGGGGCGCGCCAGGCGGCGGGAGAGGCGATATCCGAGCGTCCTGCGGAAGGCGCTGGCCTTGCGCTGGGTCCTGCGTAGCTTGGCCTTCGCCCTGACCAGCTCGCGTTCGCGGTAGGAGAGCTTGGTCTCCAGGCGCGAGATCCTGGCCAGCGCCGCGGTGAGCTGGTCGGCCAGGCGGTCCCGGGCGCCCAGCAGATCCCGGTACGTGGGCGCGTGCTCCGCCACCTCGGCGGGGCAGCCCAGCTCCACGTCCAGCTTGCGGGCACGGTCGAGGTCGCCCTGGTCGCAGGGACGGTCGGCCATGCCGCACAGGGTCAGCGCGAGCTGGTCGGCCTCCAGCGGCCACGGCCACGGGTGGTGGTGACCGGCGGCCAGCAGCCTGACCGCGAACCGCCACAGGATCCGGCACAGGACGACTTTCGGGCCGGGCGGGGTGGACGGCTCGGCGGTTGGGCTGATGGCCGCGAACCGCTCGCCGTCGTACACCAGGCTGTCGGTCGCGGCCGTCACGTCGCCGCCCGCCTCCAGCCATTCGGCCAGCCGGGCCAGCAGCTCGCGCACGGTCCTGACGTCCTCGCGGGCGCACGCCTCGACGAGGATCTCCTCGACGACCCGGCCGGCCGGGATCGGCAGCTCCTCGCCGTCCGGCAGCCGCCTGGCGCCGCCGGCGGTGAGCTCGTACAGGGCGGAGCCCTCCTCGACCAGCCCCAGCGGCAGCTCCACGTGGTCGTCATCGTCTGAAGCGGCGGTGGCCACGGCCAGCCAGAGCGGCGCAAGCTCCTCGCCCAGCCCGTGCCGGAACACCAGGCGGGTCAGCCGGAGCGGGTCGGCCACCAGCATGCGGTCGCCGCCACGCGCGCTCAGCGGGAACGTGAGGGCGTCCGGCAGGTCGGCGGCCAGCGCCTCGCGGGACAGCAGCGCCCGGGGCGCCTGCCTGCCCGGATACGCCGCGTAGCACCGCCGCACGCGCAGCCCCGCCGACTCCAGCCCGCGGTCGAGCGCCTCGGGCCCGCTGGGGTAACTCGGGTCGAAGCCGTGCGGCGCCCACTGGTCGTCGGCGCCCTCCCGGTCCGCGGGCCTGGCCTCCAGGAACCGATCGACGCCCAGGTCGTTGCGTACGCCGAGCACCAGCCGCCCCCCGGGCGCGACCAGCTCGGCCAGCGCCGCCAGCGACTCGCTCCACGCCGCCGCCGAAGCCTCGGCGGAGTGCGTGCGCAGCAGCCCGTCGAGGGCCAGCACCAGGTCGTACGGCTGCTCCGCGGCGAACACCTCCAGCCGCCCGCAGAACACCGCCAGCCCCGGGTGCCGTTCGCCCAGGGCACAGGCGTCAGGGTAGGAGCGCAGCAGCACGGCCGCCGACGGGGCCCGCGCGACCACGTCGTCCACCAGCACCTGCGGATGCGGGCCGACCAGCAGCACCCTGCCGCTGTCGGGGACGAGCCGGCCGACCAGCTCCAGTGCCGTCCCCCGCCAGTCCGTTATGCCGCGCATGTTGGACATGTCGGACCACAGCAGCATCTCCCCGCCGATCAACCGAACGTTCTCGGGCGCCTCCCCCGTGATCACGTGCGCGCCCCCCGTTTCCATCCGAACATTCGCCGTAGCTCCTCCGGTGTCGCCTGATACTCGAATCCCAGCTCGCGCCGCGCCACCTCCGACGCCAGCTCGGTGTCAACGCGCGTGCCGTGCAGCTCCGGCCAGAGCCGCATGCGGCGTGCCGTCCCCCCGTACTCGGGACGCTCGTCCTCGAACTGCATCGGATCCCCGTACACCGCCACCTCGCATCCCACCGAGGCGCCGTAGAACAGCGCGCTGCCGAGCCGGTTGGAGGCCACCCTGCGGTGGCGTCGCAACTGGACCAGCTGCTTGCGCAGGAAGTCGCGTCCCTTTCCCTCCCACCGGGAGCCGCGCTCGCCATGGCAGGTGACCCGGAATCCCCTCGATTCGTACGCTCGCCGAATGTCCGGATTCGCGAATTCCAGCCAATAAAGGCAGACCGTGACCGGACCGGTCTCGACATTTCGGATTTCGTCGGCCAACCGGGCATGGTCACCACTGACGGAATGCTTTTCCCAGCCATGAAAGGGATACCAGATCGTACCCTTGCGTTCGGGGACCACGCCCAGCTCAGGCTCCAGATGAAGGAGGTATATCCATGGCGCGCCGATGAGGTAGTGCCCCCTGCGGCCCATCGACCAGCCCCGGCGACGTAGCACGTCAGACCAGATGAAACGGGGATATCCAGGGCTGCACCAGTGGTCATTGGGCGGAAATCCGTGGAGATAGTTCCATCCGTGCTGAAGGAAGCCCTGGATGCGTTTCGGCGTCTCATCCGGAAGGCCGCAGTATCGGCCGATTATGCGAGAGTGCCCGTACCAGTGATTGGATTCGTCCATCATTCCCCCCGTACGGTGGACCGTGTCCCGTCCGACATTCCCAGCCCTCAACGGGTGCCACGCCTCGTTATACGGTTCCATTACCCGAGAGGGGGTCTTGGTTTTCTCCTGGCGCGCAATTCCCGCTACACTACGTCGTGGCTTGAGGACAGAGAGTGAGTGATCATGAGTCATCTCGACCGCCTGCGGGCCGTCTTCCGCAGCGCGCTCAACCTTCCGGCCGACACCTACGTCGACGGGCTCGAATACCGCGCCATCCCCCAGTGGGACTCGCTGGCCCACATGGCGTTGATCGCCGCGATGGAGGACGAGTTCTCCGTCATGATCGACACCGACGAGATGATCGACATGAGCTCGTTCGCCAAGGCGGCCGGGCTGCTGGAGAAGCATGGCGTCGGCGCCGCCGCCGGCTGAGCCCAGGGTCGTCCTGGTCACCGGCTCGACGGCGGGCATCGGGCGGGCCGTGGCGGTCACGCTGGCCGGGGCGGGCCACGACGTGGTGCTCCACGGCCGCGGCGAGGAGCGCGCCGCGAAGGCCGCCGCCGAGGTCGCGGAGGAGACCGGCGGGGTGACCGACTCGGTCGCCTGCGACGTCGGCGACCCCGCCGCCGTCTCGGCCGTGATGCGGCAGATCTACCAGCGCCACGGCCGCCTCGACGCCCTCGTGGTCAATGCCGGCATCCACGCGGCCGGCCCGCTCGGCATGGCCCACCACGACACGGTCCAACGGCTCTTCCAGGTCAACGCGGTCGGCGCGACGTACACGCTGCAGTCCGCGCTCAGGCTGCTGCGGCGGGGCAGCTCCCCCGCGGTGGTCCTGGTCGCCTCGATGATGGGCCGCATGGGCGGCGCGGGCCAGGCGGTCTACTCCGCCACCAAGGCGTCCGTGATCGGCCTCACCAAGGCCGCCGCCAAGGAGCTGGGGCCCGCCGGGATCCGGATCAACGCCGTGGCCCCGGGCTACATCCAGACCGACATGCTCGCCACGCTCGACAAGGAGAGCCGGGTGGCCACGGTCGCCGCGACCCCGCTCGGGCGGCTCGGCACGCCCGCCGACGTCGCCCGCGTGACCGCGTTCCTGCTCTCGCCCGACGCGGGTTTCGTCACCGGCCAGGTCATCGGCGTCGACGGCGGGCTGGTGCTGTGATGTTCCCGCACCCACAGGCCCGGCTCGTCGTCGCGGGAGAGGCGGCGGGCCTCGGCGGCGACGAGCTGGCCGGCCACGTCGCGCGCACCGCGGAGGCCCTGACCCGGCTGCGGCCCGGGCCGCTGTTCTGCGGCATGCGCAACAACCTCACGTCCGTCCTGCGCTACCTCGCCGCCTGGCGGTCGGGCCGGCCGATCGCGCTGCTCGACCCCGACCTGGCTCCCGGCGCGCTGGCCGAGCTGGTGGGCCGGTTCAGGCCGGCGGCGCTGCTCGGGTTCACGCACGCGGCCGACGGCTCGCCGCCGCCGCGCCGCGACGTGCCCGAGCCGCACCCCGACCTCGCCGTGCTCCTCGCCACCTCGGGCTCGACCGGCAACCCCAAGCTCGTACGCCTGTCGCGCCAGGCCGTGCTGGCCAACGCCACCGCCATCGCCACGGCCCTGGCCATCGTCCCCGACGAGATCGCGCCCACCAGCCTGCCGCTCCACTACAGCTACGGGCTGTCCGTGCTCAACAGCCACCTGATCGTCGGGGCGACGGTGATGCTGACGGAGGCGGGGCTGCTGGAGCGGTCGTTCTGGACCCATCTGGACGCCCACCGGTGCACGTCGCTGGCCGCCGTCCCCTACCAGTACGAGATGCTGCGGAGGCTGCGTTACGACCGCTCCGAGCACCCCGCGCTCGCCACGCTCACGCAGGCCGGCGGGCGGCTCGGCCAGGACCTGGTCCAGGAGTTCGCGGGCCAGGCCGACCGGTTCTTCGTGATGTACGGGCAGACGGAGGCCACGGCCCGGATCGCCGTCCTGCCTCCCGACCGGCTGGCCGACAAACCGGGCTCCGCCGGGCCGGCCATCCCCGGCGGGCGGCTGACCGTCGACGAGGGCGAGGTCGTCTACCACGGGCCCAACGTCATGATGGGCTACGCCGAGACGGCCGCCGACCTGGCCAGGGGCGACGACCTGGGCGGGGTGCTGCGCACCGGCGACCTGGGCCGGCTCGACTCCGAGGGCTTCCTCTACCTCACCGGGCGGCTGAAACGCATCGCCAAGATCTTCGGCGTGCGGGTCAACCTCGACGACGTCGAACGCCTGCTGCGCGGCTCCGTCCCGGTGGCTGCGACCAGCGGCGACGACCGCGTGACGGTGTGGGCCGAGGGCCTCGACGCGACCGGCCGCGCGGGCCTGGCCCGCAAGCTGGGCGCCGAGCTGCGGGTCCATTGGAGCGGGTTCGACGTGCGCGCCGTCGACAGCCTCCCGCTCCTGGCCACCGGCAAGATCGACTACCGCGCCCTGGAGTCCCGCACATGACGGCGGAGGGTGGCGGATGAGCGTTTTCAGTCTGGCGGAGCCCCAGCGGGAGGCGGCGCTGGTGGGCGAGCTGGCGGCGCTGACCGAGCGGCATCGGCGGGCTTGCACCCCCTACCGGCGGGTGCTCGACGCCATTCAGGCCGCCCCTCCGTACGAGCGGCTCGCGGACCTGCCCTGGCTGCCGGTGCGGCTGTTCAAGACGCACGAGCTGCGCAGCGTGCCCGAGGACCAGGTGTTCAGGGTGCTGACCTCCAGCGGGACCACCGGGCAGCGGCCGAGCCGGGTCTACCTCGACCGCGAGGCCGCCGCGACGCAGCCGCGGATGCTGGCGGCCACGCTCAGGGAGGTGCTGGGCGGGCGGCGGCTGCCGATGCTGGTCGTGGACAGCCGCTCGGTCGTCCGTGACCCCACGCTGAGCGCCCGCGGGGCCGGGGTGCTCGGGATGATGAACTTCGGCAGGGACCACACGTTCGTGCTCGACGAGCGGGGCCGGGTGGACGCCGAGGCGGTCAAGGGGTTCCTGGCCCGCTACGGCGGCGAGCGGTTCCTGATCTTCGGGTTCACGTTCATGGTCTGGCTCCACCTGCGCGACCTCGGGGCGGACCTATCGCAGGGGGTGCTGGTCCACTCCGGCGGGTGGAAGCGGCTGGCCGAGCAGGCGGTCGACAACGCCGAGTTCCGGCGGCGGCTGGCGGCCGAGTGCGGGCTGACCCGGGTGCACAACTTCTACGGGATGGTCGAGCAGATCGGGACCGTCTTCCTGGAGGGACCCGACGGCGACGGGCTCTACTGCCCCGACTTCGCCGATGTCGTGGTCCGCGACCCGGAGACCTGGCAGGAGGTCCCCGTCGGCGAGCCGGGGCTGATCGAGGTCGTCAGCACACTGCCCACGTCCTACCCGGGCCACGTCCTGCTGACCGAGGACCTGGGCGTGGTGCACGGTGTCGACGACGGGTGCTGGCCGGGCAAGCGGTTCGAGGTGCTGGGCAGGCTGCCCAGGGCCGAGGCGCGCGGCTGCAGCGACACCATGGGGCGGGGCTGATGCTGGACGACCCGAAGCTCGACGTGCGCTTCCCCGCCGCCGCTCCGGTGTCCGCCGAGGACCTGCTGGGTGAGCTGCGCGGCGGGCTCGACGTGGGCGACGAGCGGGTGCGCGAGTTCCTCTCGGGCTTCGGCAAGCGGCTGCTGCGGCCCGCGCTGGCGCGGCGCCATCCCGAGCTGGGCTCGCTCGGCTTCTTCCTGCGCCCCAGCGAGCTGGCCCGCACCGTCGACGGCCTCGCCAACGAGCACGTACGCGTCCCGCGCGGCATGGTCTTCCACATCCCGCCCGCCAACGTCGACACCGTCTTCGTCTACTCCTGGGCCCTGTCGGCCCTGATGGGAAACCGCAACATCGTGCGCCTCTCGCCGCGCTCCGGCGCGGTCGCCGAGGTCATCCTGGAGACGCTGCACGACGCGCTGGCCGACGCCGACCCCGTCATCGCGGCGACCCAGCGCATCGTCTCCTACGGCCGCAGCGACTCCGTCACCGCCGCGCTCTCCGCCGCCTGCGACCTGCGGGTGGTGTGGGGCGGCGACCGCACCGTACAGGAGATGCGGCGGCACTCACTCGCCCCGCACGCCCGCGACCTGGTCTTCCCCGACCGCTCCTCGTTCGCCGTCGTGGGGGCGGCGGCCTGGCTGTGCGCGCCCAGGGCCGCGCGGGTCACCGTGGCCGAAGGCTTCGTCAACGACACCTACTGGTTCGACCAGGCCGCCTGCTCCTCGCCCAGGACGGTGTTCTGGGTGGGCGCGGAGGGCGACTGCGACACGGCGCGGGCCGACTTCTGCGAGCACGTGTCGCGCGTGGTCACGGTCCGGGGGTGGGGAGTCGACGCCGCGATGGCCGTGGAGAAACGGGTCTCCACCTACGGCCTGGCCGCCGACGGGCTGGCGGAGAGCATCGAGTTCCGGGGCAACGCGCTGGCCAACGTCACGCTGTCGGCCGCCGCCGCCGCGCCCAGGCAGTGGCTGGGCGCCGGCACGTTCGCGCACGCCAGGCTCGGGTCGCTGGCCGAGCTGGGCTCGCTGGTCGAGCGGCGGGACCAGACGATGACGCACTTCGGGTTCGCCAGGGCCGAGCTGGAGCGGCTGGCCAGGGAGCTGGGCGGGCGCGGCGTCGATCGCATGGTGCCGATCGGGAGCGCGCTGAGCTTCCATCGGGTGTGGGACGGGTTCGATCTCCCGGCCGAGTTCACGCGACTGGTGACCGTGATCAGATGACGTTCGCGCCCCCCACGGCCTGGCTCGCCCGGTGGCCGGCGTCGTCCGGGCGGTGGCTCGGGTGGGTGCCCGCGGGGGTCGTGTGCGCCGGTGCGGTGGTGGTGTTCCTGTGCTGCGGGGTCTCCGCCCGCGACCTGGCCGTTTTCGCGGCCTACCTCGGGGCCGGGGTGGCGCTGCCGGGGACGCTGCTGTGGCGGGCGCTGACCGGCGGCGGGAGGTCGACGGCCGAGGACGTGGCAGCCGGGCTGGCGATGGGGTACGCGGTCGAGGTCCTGGCCTACCTCGCGGCCAGGGCGGCCGGAGTGCCGCTGCTCGTGCTGGTGCCGTCCGCGGGGGTGCTCTGCGCGTTCGCCTGCGTGCCCCGGCTGCGGCGGCACTGGCGGGGCGGGACCGCCGGGGAGCGCATGCCCGGGTGGTGCGCGTGGGCGCTGGCGGCGGTCGTCGCCTACCTGATCGCGTGGAGCACGCTCAACCTCTACCGCGTGCCGGTCTCCGCCGCGTACGTGGACCTGCCCTACCACCTGGCGCTGGTCGGCGAGGTCAAGCACCACGTGCCGCCCACGCTGCCGTCCGTGCTGGGCGAGCGGCTCTCCTACCACTGGTTCGTCTACGCCGAGCTGGCCGCCACGAGCTGGGTGACCGGGATCGAGCCGGTGACGCTGGTCTACCGGCTGGCCACGCTGCCGATGACGGCGGCCATGGTCGTGCTGGTGGCGGTGCTCGGGCGGCGGCTGGGCGGGAGCTGGGGCGCCGGGGTGGCGGCGGCCGGGGTTGCGTACTTCCTGCTCGGGCCGGTCCTTCAGGAGGACGTGGTCTTCACGACGCGGCCGATGTTCACCGCCTGGGCCAGCCCGACGCAGACGTTCGGGGCACTGCTGTTCGCGCCCGTGGTGCTGCTGCTGACCGGCGGGCGGCGGTGCTGGGCGGCGCTGGTCGTGCTGCTGCTGGCGCTGACCGGGGCGAAGGCCACGTTCCTGCCGTTGCTGCTCGCGGGGCTGCTGGTCGTGGTGGCCGTGCGGTGGGCGGTGGAGCGGCGGGTGCCGGGCGCGTGGCTCGGCGTGGCCGGGATCACGCTGGCGTGCCTGCTGGTCGCGCAGTTCGTGGTGTTCGGGCGGGGGTCCCAGGGGACGACCATCGCGCCGTTCGCGGCGATGCGGGGGCTCTGGGGGCTGGTGACGGGTGTGGCGGCGCCGGAGCTGGCCGCCGTGCCGGTGACGCCGTTGCTGGTCCTGACCGTCGTGCACCTGTTCTGCCTGCTCTGCGTGTGGGGCGGGGTGGCGGCGCTGGGCCGGCGGGCGCTGGAGCCGTCCATGTCGCTGCTGCTCGGCATGGGGGCGGCGGGGGTCGGCGCGGCGGTGCTGCTCGGGCATCCGTCGGACTCGCAGCTCTACTTCCTGGAGAGCGTCCGGCCCTACCTGTCGATCGCCGCGGTGTGCGGGGTGGCCGGGCGGCGGGTGCCGTGGGCCATGTCGGTCGGCATGGTCGCGGCGGGGGCGGGGGTCGCGCTGCTCGCCACGTGGATCGTGGTGCCCGGGGACGCGGCGGTGCGGGTGGTGGTGCCGTACCTCGTGCTCGGGGTGGTGGCGGCGGCGGTGCTGGTGTGGCGGCGCGGGGCCGTGCTGGCGGTGGTGGCGCTGCTGGCGGGGTACGCGGTGCCGGCCTCCGCGCGCGAGCTGGTCCTGCGGGTGGTGCCGGAGGGCCGCGAGGCGGAGATCCCCGCGGGGGCGCTGAGGGCGGGGCGGTGGTTGCGTGCGCACTCCTCGCCCGGCGACGTGGTGGCCACCGACCTGCACTGCCGCCCGGTCGAAGCGCCCGGGTGCGACAGCCGGCACTACTGGGTGTCGGGGTTCACCGAGCGGCGGGTGCTGGTCGAGGGATGGGCGTACGCGGAGAGCACGCTGTCGCGGGCCGAGCTGTTCGTCTCGCCGTATCTCGAGGTGCCCTTCGCGGATCCCGTACGGCTGGCGGCGAACGACGCGGTCTTCCGGGCGCCCACGGCGGAGAACGTCCGGCGCCTCGCCGAGGTCTACGGCGTCAAGTGGCTCTTCACCGGGATGAACCCGGAATTGGGGAAATACGCGCGGCTGCGCTTCCGCAATTCGTCCTTCTCCGTTTACCGGCTCACCGCCCGGTAAAAGTCTCTCCCCCTCACGGAATGCTGCGGAGAAACGGCCCGCGCCACGCTGGACGGCCCCAGGAGCATTTCCGTGGACGTACGGCAACCGATCAGGATCAGGAACTCCCATGAAAACGCGTGCCGCGACGGAGCCGAGCCCCCGCGTTCTCGACACCACGGCCCGGCTGGCGAGCGTCGACATCGTCATCCCCGTGCTCAACGAGGAACGCGCCCTGCCCGGCTGCGTCCGCACGCTGGCCCGCTTCCTCGGCGACGGCTTCCCGCTGCCGTGGCGCATCACGATCGTCGACAACGGCAGCACCGACGCCACCTGGCCGGTCGCCAACGAGCTGGCCGGGCAGTTCGAGCGCGTACACGTCCGCCGGCTCGACATCCGGGGCCGGGGCGCGGCGCTGCGCGCGGCCTGGCAGGACAGCCCCGCCGACATCGTGGCGTACATGGACGTCGACCTGTCCACCGGCCTCGGCGCCCTGTTCCCGCTGGTCGCCTCGGTGGCCGGCGGCCACTCCGAGATCGCCATCGGGACGCGGCTCGCGCGCGGCGCGCGCACCCGCCGCTCGCTGCGCCGCGAGGTGGTCTCGCGCGGCTACAACGCCCTGCTCAGGTACGGCTTCGGCGTCCGCTTCAGCGACGCGCAGTGCGGCTTCAAGGCGGCCAGGGCCGACGTGGTCAGGCCGTTGATGGCCAAGGTCGAGGACGACTCGTGGTTCTTCGACACCGAGCTGCTCCTGCTGGCCGAGCACAACGGCCTGCGCGTGCACGAGGTGCCGGTGGACTGGATCGAGGACACCGACTCGCGCGTGAAGATCGTCAGGACGGCGGTCGACGACCTGAAGGGGCTGGCCAGGGTCGCCTGGTCGATGTCGATGGGCCGGGCCCGCGTCGAGGTGGCGCGGTCCGAGCTGACGCCCACGCATCCGGACGCGGTCGTGGCGCGGCCCCGCGCGGTGACGCCGGCGAAATTCACCTCGTTCGCCGTGATAGGCATTGTTTCCGCAATTCTGTACGCGCTCATTTATCTGCCGCTGCGCGATATCTGGTCGCCGGCAATGACGAATTTCGCCGCGCTCGTCCTCACCGGAGTCGTCGGCACCGAGGCGAACCGCCGCTGGACATTCCACCGGCGCACCGCCATGCACGTGCGGGCGGCGACGCTCTTCCTGGCCAACTACGCCCTCACCACCATGGCCGTGCTCGCGCTGCCCCGTGACGCCGGGCGGCTGACGGAGGTCGGCGCGGTCGCCGGCACGTACTGCCTGCTCACCTTGATCCGCTTCACCGCCCTGGACCGCTGGGTCTTCTCCCGTACGAGGAACTGATCGATGGAAACCACTGAGATCCGCCGCCTGATCGCGCTCGAGGACCGCCACTGGTGGTACCGCGAGCGCCGGGCCATCCTGCGCAGGGAACTGCGCGGGCTGGGCCGTCCCGGGCGGGCGCTGGACATCGGCGCCGCCGGCGGCGGGAACACCAGAGTGCTGGTCGAGGCGGGCTGGGAGGCGACCGCGACGGACTCGTGCGCGACAGCGGTCGAGGTCGCCAGGCAGCGCGGGCTCAAGGCGGTGCGCGCCGACGCGCGGGCGCTGCCGTTCGAGCCGGGGAGCCTGGACCTGGTGACCGCGTTCGACGTGCTGGAGCACGTTCGCGAGGACCACCTGGTCGTGGAGGAGATCGCCAGGGTGCTGGCGCCCGGCGGGCACGCGCTGATCGCGGTCCCGTGCGACATGGCGCTGTGGTCGGCCCACGACGACGCGGTCGGGCACGTGCGCCGCTACGCCCGCGAATCGCTGACCGTCGTGGTGGAGCAGGCGGGGCTGAAGGTCGATCGCGTCTGGAGCTGGAACGTGCTGCTCCGTCCCCTCGTCGCCCGGCACCGGCGCCGGTCCAGGGGCAGCGACCTGCGGAAGATGCCGCTCCTGGTCAACGCGGGCCTGTCGGCGGTCGTGCGGGCCGAGCGGTATCTGCCGGTCAAGTCGCTCAAGGGCGTCACGCTGTTCCTGCGGGCCCGGCTCGGGAGATGAGCGTGTTCAGACCGAGACGTGGGGGTGTTCCACGGTGTGCGCGCATTGGCCCTAGGCTGTGATCCGTGGTGATTCATGCCCTGCTGGCGGCCGTGCTGGCCACGACCTCGCTGCCCGCCCAGGCGGCGGCGGTCGACTGTGACCGGGTCAAGTGCCTGGCGCTGACGTTCGACGACGGTCCGGGCGAGGGCACCCCGACCCTGCTCAAGCTTCTCAAGCAGGAGGGGGTCAAGGCCACGTTCTTCCTGGTCGGCAAGCAGGTGGAGCGGCGGCCGCAGACCGCCAGGCAGACGCTGGCGCAGGGACACGCGATCGGCAACCACACCTGGTCGCACGCCTCCCTGCCGACACTGCTCGACGACCAGATCCTCGACGAGCTCAAGACCACGCAGGAAGCCATCCAGCAGGCCACGGGGCTGCGGCCGGCGATGTTCCGCCCGCCGTACGGGCACACCGACGACCGCGTGCTGGGCCTGGCCGACCAGGTGGAGCTCGCGCAGGTGCTCTGGACCGGCACGACGCTCGACTGGAAGCTGCGTGACGCCAAGAAGATCAAGGCCGCCGTGCTCCGGCTGGCCAAGCGCGACGGAGTGATTCTTATGCACGACACGGTCCCGGCGACCGTGAAGGCCATGCCGTCCATCCTCAAGGAGCTCAAGAAGCAGGGCTACCACCTCGTCACGGTGCCGGCCCTGCTACGCGGCAAGAAACCCGAGCCCGGAGTGAGCTACCCCTGACGGGCCATGGGCACCGCGAAGCCAAGGCCGTGGGTCGCGATCCCGACCTTTCTGATCATTCAGGCCGTCCTCGCCTGCTGGTGGGCGGCCTTCTACCCCGGCCTGTTCAGCCGCGACTCGGTCCTCTACCTCAGCCACACCGTCGTCGGCCCCTGGGTGAGCGACCACTCGGTGCTCTACGACGCGCTGCTGTCGCTGAGCTTCACCAAGACGGGTGACCTGGGCGCGGTCACGTTCGCGCAGACCACCGCCATGGCGGCGGCGCTGACGTACCTGGCGCAGTCGCTCAAGGCGCTCGGCGCGCCACGCCTGCCGACCACGCTCGTGGCGATGCTCATGCCGCTGGCGCCGCCCGTGGGCGCGTTCTCGGTGACGCTGTGGAAGGACGTGCCGTTCACGATCTGCGCGATCGCCGTCGCGGGCGTGTGCGCCCGGATCGCGGCCAGACGCGCCGTCACCGTGCCCACGCTGGTCGGGCTCGGGCTGCTCTTCACGACATTGGGGCTCTTCCGGGCGAACGGCTTCCTCGTCGTGGGCGTCGCCGTCCTCGCACTGCTGGTGATCGTCACGACCATGCGCGTACGGCTGCTGCTCGCCGGCACCTTCGCCGCGGCCCTGCCGCTCCTGCTCACGAACCTCGTCTTCCCGCAGTTCGGCATCATGGCCCCGTCCAAGACGTACGTGTACCACACGGCCTTCGGCGACATCGCGGTGGCGTACCGGGACCATCCCGAGCTGTTCACCGAGCAGGACAAGGCGTTGATGGCCACCGTGGCGCCGCTGACGCGGTGGTGGGACGGCGGCACCTGCTACACGATCAACCCGCTGATCTGGCGGCGGGACTTCAGCTGGCCGCAGGCCGACGCG
Source organism: Nonomuraea sp. NPDC051941 (assembly GCF_044593615.1). Taxonomy (NCBI): domain Bacteria; kingdom Bacillati; phylum Actinomycetota; class Actinomycetes; order Streptosporangiales; family Streptosporangiaceae; genus Nonomuraea; species Nonomuraea sp. NPDC051941. The sequence continues at coordinate 121,436 of NZ_JBIUCF010000029.1, read as the reverse complement.
CACGCCTCCGAGCTGCTCGACCTGTGGAAACGGCTGCTGATCTCCGAACCCCGCATGATCATCGACACCCGGCTGTGCCGTGGGGCGATCGCGTGGCGGCCCGTGCAGGACGAGTTCGCCATCGGCGGGATGACGTACCGGTTCTCGCGGCGGCCCAACGCCGACACCTACGTCGGGCCGAACAAGGTGCCCGACTTCCCGGGACGGTGGGTCTACTCGCTGCGGCCGAAGTCGTGGGAGCTGAACCAGGTGGCCGACCCGTGGCTGACCGGGGCGCTGGCGCCGCAGTACGACTGGGTGCTGTGGCGGGGGGCGTTGTGGGCGTACGTGTCGTACCTGGCGGTGGCCCTGGGGGCGCTGGCGCTGCGGAACCGGTACGTGCTGGGGGTGGCGGCCGTGGTGGCCGGGCAGCAGCTCACGGTGCTGGCCAACATCTCGGCGCAGGACTTCCGGTACATGGCCTCACCCATCTTCGTGGGGGTGCTGCTGGTGCCGTTGCTGCTGGGGGGTGTGGGGCGGTTGGTGGTGGCTTCGGTACGGGGGGTCGGGCGTGCACTACGCCGCAAGCCTGCCGAGCCCCGGCCCCCGTTGCCACAGCCCGGCGCCCCCGAGCCCGCCCCGGACGCGCCCTCAGGGAATGCCCCCGCGCCGGACGCACCTCCGGCCGCCGCGCCGGATGCGCCGTCAGCGGACGAGCCCACGGCTCACGGGGCTGCGGGTCACGGGCCCGAGCCGGGTGAGCGCACGGCTCGTGCGGCGTCGCTCTCGGAGCCCGTGACGCCAGACCCTCAGCCGAGCGAGCCGAATGGACCAGGAGCCCCGGGCGAGCCGGAAGCCCCGGGCGCGTCGGGCGGGACGGGGGCGCTTGGGCGGGAGGGCGATCGGGAGTAGGCCGGCGGGGCGGGCTCAGACGGTGGCGGGGAAGCGTCCCGGAGCGGGTACGAAGCCCGGCGTGTCCTCCGCGGTCTGGCGGGCGTCGTATCGCTCCCGGGAGGCGGCCACGCACGCGCTGTGCTTCCGCGACCAGTTGGTGAGCGTCAGCATGGCCTCGTACAGCTCCAGCGCCATCGGCGTGGCCTGGTACTCGACCTTGGGCGGCACCGTCGGATAGACCGTGCGCTCCAGCAGCCCGTCGCGCTCCAGATTGCGCAGGGTGAGGGTGAGCATGCGGCGGCTGATGCCCTCGATCTCCCGCTCCAGCTCCGTGAACCTCCTCGGCCCGCGAGCGGTCACCACGACGATCTGGATGGCCCACTTCCCGGCGATCTTGTCCAGGATCTCGCGCGGCGGGATGGGGCAGAAGCCCTGCTCGATCATCGCCTGCGCGTCGTCCAACGTCCTGAGCTGCTCTGGTACAGCGGTGTTCCTCTGGGACATGAAAGTGCCTTCTTCCGGTTGACCTCGATGGTCACACATCATGGCCACTGTTACAAATCGTTCCCTTAGGAAGACTTGGTCATGAAGAACAAATGGGCCGCATTCTCACTACTGGCCACCACCCAGTTCGTACTGATCCTGGATTCTACGATCGTGGGCATCGCGATGCCGCACATGGGCCGTGAGCTGGGCATGAACGCCCAGGACCTGTCGTGGACGACGACGGCGTACTCGCTGGTGTTCGGCGGGTTGCTGCTGCTCGGCGGGCGGCTGTCCGACTACGTGGGCAGGCGCCGGATCTTCATCGCCGGGATGCTGCTGTTCGGCGCGGTGTCCCTGATCGGCGGCGTGGCCGCGTCCGGCGTGCTGCTGATCGCCGTACGGGCGGTGCAGGGGCTGGCCAGCGCGCTGGTGGCGCCCGCCGGGATGTCACTGGTGATGACGATCTTCAAGGGCGACCCGGCGCTCAACAAGGCGATGGGGCTGTGGGGCGCCGTCGGCGGCATGGGCGCCTCGGCCGGGCTGGTGCTCGGCGGGCTGCTCACCGACTGGTTCGGCTGGCGTTCCGTCTTCCTGGTGAACGCGCCCATCGGGCTGGGCGTCGCCGCGCTGGCGCTCGTACTGCTGCCCGCCGCACGCTCCGCCGAACGGACCCGCGGCTTCGACGTGGCCGGGGCCGTCACCTCGACCGCCGGGCTGGGCCTGCTCATCTACGCCCTGGTGGACGCGGCGGAGGCGGGCTGGACCTCGGCCAGGACGCTCGGCGTCGGCGCCGTCGCGATCGCCCTCATCGTCACCTTCCTCGCCATCGAGCACCGCTCGGCCAACCCGCTCGTCCCCCTGAACGTCTTCCGCAGGCGCACGCTCCGCGCGGGCAACGTGGTCATGTTCCTGGTGGCCATGGCGATGCAGCCGGTGGCCTTCCTGCTCAGCCTCTACACCCAGCTCGTGCTCGGCTACAGCGCCACCCTGTCGGGCCTGTCGACGCTGGCGATCCCCGCGACGATCGCGCTCACTGCCTCGTTCCTCGGCGGACGCGTGCTGACCAGGTACGGCCTGCGCACGACGACGGCCGCCGGCATGGCCTTCATCCTGGTGGGCGCGGCGCTCTACCTGCGAGTGGGGGTGCAGGGCGACTACCTGCTGGTCCTGCTTCCCGCCGAGCTGCTGACCGGCTTCGGCTTCGGCCTCCTGGTCGGCGCGGTGACCGTCGCCGCCACCTCGGACGCCTCGCCGGAGGAGTCGGGGATGGTGTCGGGCCTGTTCAACGTGACGACTCAGGTGGGCATCTCGGTCGGCATCGCGGTGCTGGTGGCCGTCGCAGTCGGGGTCACGGGCGGCTCCCCCGCGCCGGAGGCGCTGGTCTCGGGCTACCGGATGGCGTTCCTGGGCTCGACCTTGCTGGCCGCGGTCGGCCTGGCGGCGGCGCTCACGATGCTCCCCAGGCCCGCCAGGGACCGGGAGCCGGTGGCGGTGTCCGCCTGACCGCCCCGCCTCAGACAGGCCGGTTCCCACGCGGAACCGGCCCGTCTGTTTCTCAGGCTGCCATCGGGGTGAACGCCTCGAAGGAGTCGGCTTCGGCTTCGGCGAATGCCGGGAGTTCGAACCAGATGGCCTTGCCGCGGGGAGTGGGAGTACCGCCCCAGGAGCCGGAGAGCGTGTCGACCAGGAAGAGCCCGCGTCCGCGCTCGGCGTCGAGGTCGACGGTGCGCATGGTGGGCAGCTGGGGGTTCTCGTCTTCGACTTCGCAGCGCAGCAGGCCGTTTTCGGCGGAGAAGCCGAGGCGGACGTGTCCGTGGGCGTGGTCCAGCGCGTTGGCGACCAGTTCGCTGACGAGGAGCTCCGCGACTTCGATCTGATCGTCGAAGCCCCAGTCGGTCAGCTTGTCGCGGGTCAGCCGGCGGGCGGTACGCACCGAGCTGAGGTCAGGCGTCAGCCACCACGAAGCCGTGCAGCGTGTTGCCGGGCTGTGGCTGGTGGCCGTCGTGTGGCTGCTGGTCCGCGTAACGCTCTTCATTGCCCTGCACCCCGTGTGGCAGCTGAGGTGGCTGCCGTCCGGTTCCCTTCGGTCCTCTCTTCAGGTGAGCGTGAATTGCTCACACCACGAGAATGCCTCGGCGGGCCCCCTGGAGAAGAGGTGAAAAATCCCCATACAGGCACCTATTTCGGACTACGTAGGTACCTACGTAGCTGCACGTCAGGGGTTCCAGCGCACGGTGGGGCTCCGGGTGCCGGTGGGCCGGCGCTGATACGTGACGGCGGGGCCGTGACAGCGCGCGGTCAGCCCGGGAGCAGCGGTGGTCGGCATCGTCTTCCTCATCGAGAAGCACCCCCGATGAGGAGCCCCCGCCATGATGACCTTCGCCGCCGTTCTGCAGTTGCTCATCGCTCTCGGCTTCGTGAGCATCCCCCTCGTACGCCACCGCTACGGCCGCGAGGCAGGGGTCGCCGCGGTGCGGGAGCTGGAGCGTCAAGGCGTCCCCGCCCGCATCCTGAAAGAGAACAACATCAGCTTCGACGCCAGCGGCCACGAGACCATCGTGCCCGCCACGGTCGCGCTGATCATGACGGCCCTGGCCGTGCTCAACCTGATGGGAAACCACTGGGGGCCGGTCCTGTCCTGGGTCTTCCAGCCGCTCGTGCTCGTCGGCAACGTCCTCATCCTCTACAGCCAGCTGACCGCCGCCACGTCCGTGCGGAAGGCCTTCGAGCGCAAGGGCGACCCGATGCTCCGGCGCGTCGACGTGCCGGCGCTGTTGAAGGCGGCCGGCAGCGGCTTCCCGAGCTGGGTGATGCCGGGTCTGCAGAACGTCCGGCACACGGTGGTGATGGGCGGTTCGATCCTCGTCCTGGTGGCGTTGATCAGCGCCTGAGCCGGGACACGCGAACGCGCCGCGCGGGCGAGATCCCGCGCGGCGCGTTCGTGCGCGCCGCTACCAGCCACCGTTGTGGAGCTGGCCGCGCACCGCGCCGCCGGGGAACTCCGCGGTGTGCAGGTTGACGTACCAGCCCTTGGGGTGGTGCTTGATGCCGTCGGCGACCTTGGCCGAGGCGGTGCCGGTGCCGGCGATGCCGTTGACGCCGGCCGGCAGGCCGTTGGCGGCGGCGAAGAAGTCCACGACCACCGGGCCGTTCTTGCCCTTCACGCCACGGTGGACGTGGCCGTTCGTGGGCGAGGCGACGCGTTTCCAGGCGGTGGCGAAGTGCACCTTGGTGCCCTTCACCCAGACGAGCCACGCGGCGCGCCCGTCCTGGTCGCCGACCTTGGTGCCGGGCGCGGGCACTTCCTGGCGGCCGTCGGCCGGCGCGGTGAGCGTGTGGTGGGACGAGCCGGCGACCAGCACCGAGTCGAGCGAAACGGGGCGTACCCGGTGCAGCTGGGCGCGGACGGCGCCGCCGGGGAACTCGCCCGTGTGCAGGTTGGCGTACCAGCCCTTGGGGTTGTTCGCGATCCTGGCGAGCAGGCCCGAGTCCTTGACCGTAACGGTGCCCTTGACGGCGCTGAGCGAGGCGGGCAGGGCCGCGCCGAAGAACGGGATCTTGACGTCGCCGTTCTTGCCGGACTTGCCCCGGTGGATGTGGAACGCGGTCGGCGCGGCCACCTTCTGCCACCGGATCGCATAGTCGACCTGCTGTCCGTGGATGCGGAACACGGCGATCGCGCTGCCGTTCCGGTCACCCACCTTCGCGCCGGGGGCGGGTACTTCGTTCTTGCCCAGCAGCGTCGCCGCCAGATAGACGTCGGTGGTCGACTGCGTGTCCGCCTGTGCCATGGCCGGGCTGACGGAGGCGGCGATCAGCGCGGTGGCGAGCGCGAGGCCGGAGGCGGTGAGGATGCGCTTCGTCATGATTGAACCTTTCAGTTGCCTCAGAGGTGAGGCCCGTAGCGGTGTTCGACGCCCGGTTGTACGACCCGCGCCTCGCGCCGGGTTCAATCCGCAAATATGTATAAATACGCATTCGCGCTGGTAGGAGGCGGTCTGGCGGCCCCTCCCGGACGCATGCGGGTGAACCCTCCCGGAAGAACCCCCGTACCTGTCGAAGATCGGACTTTCCTTGCCCACGACGAAACCGGAGGGAGTGGTCGCATGTGGAGTCCATCGGGGGAAAGACGATTCAGGCCGTGGCTGGGGGCGGTTTGCCTGAGCGGAAGCGTCGCGCTCGTCCTGTCAGGCTCTCCGCCGTACGCGCAGACCGGGGCGGTGGATGTCTATCTGAGCACGGTCGCGACTGAGGGCATCGCCTGCCCGAACGTGGCGGACAAGCTGCCCGACGTCCCGGCCGCCGCCAAGGCCGAGGTCGACCGCAACCTCGCCCAACTCGACAAACAACTCCAGGAGGCCAACGACCGACTCGCCACCTCAGCAGGAGAAGGAGGCGCCAACTTCGTCCAGAACGCCATCCTCGGCCCACTCGCCGACAAACGCGCCGCCGCCATCGACCGCATCTCCATAGCCATCGGACGCGTCGCAGAACGCCCCACCGGCCTCAACGAACTCGCCACCTGCTCGCTCGGCGACGCCGCCGCCCCATCCCAGGAGGCCACCCCGACCGACCAAGCCACCCCGACCGACCAGGCAACCTCATCCGACCAAGCCACCCCACCGGAACAAACCACCGCACCCCCGGCGACCGGCTCCGCCACGCCTGATCCCAGCGGCAGCCAGACCGCGGCCCCGGCGGCGCAGACCATCGTCTGCCCGAACGTGGCGGACAAGCTGGCCGACGTCCCGGCCGCCGCCAAGGCCGAGGTGGACCGCAACCTCGCCCAACTCGACAAACAACTCCAGGAGGCCAACGACCGACTCGCCACCTCAGCAGGAGAAGGAGGCGCCAACTTCGTCCAGAACGCCATCCTCGGCCCACTCGCCGACAAACGCGCCGCCGCCATCGACCGCATCTCCATAGCCATCGGACGCGTCGCAGAACGCCCCACCGGCCTCGACGAACTCGCCACCTGCTCGCTCGACGACGCCCAGAACCCGGCGGACGCCGGGCCCACGGCCGACGACTACGTCGACATCCGTGACGTCCCCAAGGCGGAGCAGCCAGAGGCAGGCGAGAACGCCTCAACGGGCACGTACGCCTCCCGATGCGGCACGAACCGCGACGGTCACTCCAACACCGACAACCTCATCCTCGCCCCGGGCATGTCGGACGGGGCCCAGCTCAGGCAGGACTACGTGGGCAACATGTCCACGGACGCGTTCTCGACCAACGAGAGCCTGGCCGCCGCGGACACCACCTGCCGCACCAGCGACGACCGGTCCGCCTACTTCTGGCCGACCCTGCGCGTACGCGGATCCGACGACGAATCCGCGGCCGGGGACGACACGAACAACGTCGGCACCCCCGTACAGCCGACGTCTGTGAAGCTCGAATACCGCGGGAACCTCACCTCGGAGGTGACGGCGGCGCCGCGGTTCCTCAGGATGATCTCCGGCGACGCCCGGGCGGCCAGCAACGGCGCTGAGAACGCCCGCCCGACGTTCACCTGCACGGGCTTCACCGACCGGCTGACCGACAAGTATCCGATCTGCCCCTCCGGCAGCGACCTGGTCCGCGTCTTCGACATGCCCAGCTGCTGGGACGGTCAGAACCTCGACAGCGCCGACCACCGCACGCACCTCGTCTTCCCTGACGAGACCGGCGCCTGCCCCAGCGGCACCGAGGCCGTGCCGCAGCTCCGGATGACGCTGACCTACGACGACGTGCCCACCTCAGGAGACGTCCCCTTCGCGGTGGACGGACCCGCGAGCGAGCAGAACGACCCGAGCACCGACCACGCCGGCGCCATCGGCGTGATGTCGCACAGGCTCATGAACGCCGTCGTCCGCTGCGTCAACAGCGGCAAGAACTGCTGACACCGACAGCATCGAGCCCGGCCTGTGGGGAAGCAGGTGGGCATGGCTCGGAGCAGCACGTCGGCGGGTGACCGCCGATGGAGTTCGAGACGCTGGTGAAGGCCGCCCAGTGGGCCGGGGTGGAAGATCCCCGGCTGCTGGCGGCCCTCGCCACCACACCGCGCGACCGGTTCGTGCCGCCGCGTTACGCCGACCGCGCCCCTTTCGACGAACCGATCCCAATCGGTCACGGCCAGCCCACCTCGCAGCCGTCCCTGATCGCGCAGATGATCGACGCGCTGCGGCTGTCGGGCACGGAGACGGTCCTGGAGATCGGCACCGGGTACGGCTACCAGACCGCCCTGCTCGCCCGCCTGGCCCGCCGGGTGTACTCGATGGAACGCCACGCCGACCTGGCCCGGCACGCGCGGGCCAACCTCGCCTGGGCCGGGGTGACCGGCGCCGAGGTACTGGTGGGCGACGGCACCGCCGGACTGCCCGAGCACGCGCCCTTCGACGCCGTCGTCGTGTCCGCCACGGCCCGGACGGTGCCCGCCCCCCTCGCCGAGCAACTCGCCGAGGGCGGACGGCTGGTCATGCCGATCCACGAGGAGCTGGACGAGACCGTCGTGCTCTTCGGCAAGCGGCACGACCGCCTGGTCCAGGAGCGCCTGCTGACACCCGCCCGGTTCGTCCCCCTGATCGGCGAACACGCGGACGACACACCCGGCCGGTGAATACGTGATGACACGAATGACTCCAACTGACCACAGGACCGGTCAGGTAAATGTGCGAGTCAGTAAAAACGCCGCGCACTTGTGGCAGCGTCGGGCGGCTTACAGCCACATATCGGCATCAAGGGGGTTCTGTCGCGGCTGTGCCGCCTCGACCGCTACGGTATGGGGCTGAGCGCCGCCGCCGAGGCGGCGACCTCGGACGATCAGCGAAGATCAGGGGAACATTTCGAGGAAGTTGAAGTGACGACTGCGGCGTCGCCGCGTCCCCCTACTCTTGCCGAGATCCTGGCCCGCCCGCTTTGAGGGCTTTGTGCTGGATCGCCATTAGGGCGATCGGGATGGGGTCAATCCGCACTGCCCTCAAGCGGCCAATGATCTTGCAATTGCTCCCGTACTCCGTCAAACAGGCATGGATTCCGATTTATCATGACTTATCAGTCTTACCCGTTAGATCAGCCGCTTCCGGCTCAGCCGGCGACGCCGGACGCTCCCCCGGCCGAGACCGTCAAGGCGACGGCAGAGGGCGAAGAGGACAGCGGCGGCGTCCTCGACGTACTCGAGAAGATCGGCTCGGTGGTGGTCCCGGCCGGTGTCACCCTGTACGCGCTGCTGTACATGGGCTTCAAGGAGATGTACAGCGTCTTCGGCATCACGCCCGAGCAGGCCGGCATAGACCAGTCCGTGCTCTTCGGGCGGCTCCTGGGCTCCCTGCTGCCTCTGACGCTGATCGCCGCCTCCTGTATCGGCCTGCTCATCAGCCTGGGCTGGCTGCTCAACCTCGTCACCCGCGGCTGGGCCGGCCGCCTGTTCCAGGCCGTCCGGAAGCGCCCGTGGATCGTCGCCGTGATCGCCGCGGTCTGGGCCGGTCTGTCCTACATGGGATTCCTCTATTACGTGTACACCGCGGTGGAAGAGCACCTGGGGGGTGGTGAGGTCGTCTTCGCGATCCTGCTGGGCTTCCTGGCCTACGTGGTGCCCTTCCGGCTGCTGCGCCGCAAGTCGATCGGCCGCGCCGGGATGAAGGTCCTGATCGGGGCCTTCACGGGGGTCGGGCTGGGATACGCGCTCATCATCCAGATGGTCTTCGGCGCCGTGCAGGTGCAGGAGACCGGGCAGGCCAACGCACTGCTCGACAGCCTCGGCTTCCAGGACCAGTGGGCCAGGCTCCAGGACAGCAGCGGCAAGACGCTCTACGACGGGCGCTGGATGATGCTGCTGGGCGAGTTCGAGGGCGGATACGCCTTCTACGACTGCGACAAGCTGATGACCTTCCGCAAGTTCTCGGAGAGCACGATCCTGATCGACATCCAGCTCGATCCCGACCGGGAAAAGGGCTTCACCTGCGGCACGCTCGCCGACAAGGACAAGAAAGCCAACTGACCCCGCATAACCCTCGTCCTGTACGGCGAGCGCCGCCGTACAGGACCTCGGCATTTCTCCAAATCCAGTGACGACGTGGTCACGACCGGTTAAAGTCCAACCCACTCGCTGGCGCAGGGATGACGACGATGGGGGCCGAGGTGGCTCAGCACCTGAACGCGGCGCTGGCGGAGCTGGTGATCCTCCGCCGGCTCCGCCGGAGGAAGGTCCGTTTCGGCCGCCGGACCGGGCCTTTGGTCCTTCAGTGCGAGCCCTCGGACTACCACGCGGCCGACCTCGAGGCGATTCGATCGTGGCCCGCGGAGTACTACGAAGAGTATTCGAGCGTCCTGCCGATCAACGAGCCGTGCACAACCCCGCCGAACGCCGACCTGTCGCAGTTCGCGGCGGAATTGCGGGCCGTCGCGCACAGGCTCTCGCGTCCCGCCTACCGGCTCCCCCTCGTCTTCCCCCGCTTCGAGGCCGCGTACGCGCTCGCGAACTGGAATCTCCGCGACCCGGAGCAGAAGCGCCTCGCTGAGCTGGGCGAACTGGACGCCGAGCTGGAGGAGAAGGTCAAGGAGGCGATCGAAAAGGCCCGGCAGAAGATCCTGAAGGAGGTCCGCAAGGCGATCAAGAAGGTCGTCACCAACTCCTACCTCGGAAACCTGGCGAGCGGCATTGTCGGCCTGGTGATCGGCATATTCGGCGCTTTCCAGGTCCGTGCCCACTGGACCCTGCGCTGGTACCGGAAGAAGGCGTTCAGACGGCCGCTGGGGACCACCGAGGAGCTCGTCAGGGAACTACGCCGGCTGCTGATCGAGCCGTCCAAGAACAACATCGACGAAAAAGAGCTCCTGCTCGTCAAAGCCCTGCTGGCGGATATCAACGCGCACCACGGGCTTTTCCGCCGGCTCAACCGGGCGCGCCGTCCCGTCATTCTCCTGCCCGACGTCGACCTCGTCCCGGCGCGGCGGAAGATCAGAGACACGCTCCTCGCCGCGTACGATCACGGATCCCGCGGCCTGCGCGCCTATCCCGTCGTCGTGACGACCTCGGCGCGGGGTGAAGCACCGGTCGCGAGAGGGGCCAATCCGCCCGTCTCTCCTGGCGAACTCGCCAAGGAGATTCCGGCGCTGTTCGCACGGCGGAAAGAGGCCATCGAGAACATCATCGCCGGCGGCGCCGAGCCGGTGCCCAGCCGACTGCTGCCGGTCACCCTGGGATCGGGTCCGACGCCGAAACCGCCCCGCAGGGGGCCGGGACCGCTGACCCTCACCACCGAGATGTTCGCTCTCGCGGGCGTCCTGGGTTTCGTCGCGTACGCGGTGATCCTCCCGCCGCCGGAGCCGGCGAGCTGCGGGGAAGGGCTCGTCGTGATGGGCCGTGACTGCATCGGCGTGTCGGACGGCACAGGCGTGCTCATGCCGGATCTCGACGGCATGCCGGAGGCCTTCGCGCGCATCGAGGCGGAGAACAATCGGATCGCGGCGAAACCGTACGCCACCGTGGCGTTGATGATCCCCATGCAGTCGGACATCCCGGCCGTGCGCAAGCAGATCCTGAGCGAGGTGCAGGGCGCCTATCTGGCCCAGCTGCAGGCCAACACCCCCGACGCCGCGAAGCCCCCGATCCGCCTCGTCCTCGCCAACCCCGGCCGCGACTACGGGTACTGGCAGAAGACCGTGGATTACCTCACCGAGAGGGAACCGCAGCTCCGCGTCGTCGCCGGGTTCAACCTCAGCCTGACCAACACGTGGAACGCGATGCACCACCTGACGAAGGACCTGGGGATCCCCGTCGTCGCAAGCCTGGTCACCTCATCCGATTTCGCCAATCCGGAGACCCAGGACCGGAGCCGGGATCCGTTCCCCGGCCTGGCCCGCGTGGTCTCGACCACGAAAGAGCAGGCCGAGGCGCTGCTCAAGTCCGACCCGAAGCTGGCGGGCGCCGAGAGCGCGCTCGTCGCGGACACCCGGCCCCTGGACAACTACGACAAGTCGCTGCGCGACGCCTTCACCGAGGCCAGGAAGGGCAAGAAGGGCACCGGGGTCCAGGACATGACGTACGAGTCACCCGGCCTTGAGGAGCCCGGCCGCACGCCGAACCGGTTCCAGGACTTCGCCTTGAACATCTGTCAGTCGAACGCCCGTTTCATCTATTTCGCCGGCCGGGCCTTCCATCTGAAGCTCTTCGTCAAGACGCTGGCGAACACCTACTGCGCCGGCAAGAAGTCCTACACCGTGATCACCGGCTCCGACGCGACGACACTCGACAGCCGCCTGGACGCCGAGGATCTCGAACTCATCCGGGGCGACCCGGGCGGCGGCAGACCGTCCGTGTCCGTCGAGTACGCCGCCCCGGCCCACCCCGCCGCCTGGAACGTCGAGGTGGAGAAGTGGTGGCGGGAGAACACCCGCAAAGGCTCCAAGCCGAAGCGGGAAGACCTCCCGCGCTATCTCGCCGAGCCACAGGAGTCCCTGGCCCGGCTCCAGCACCTCATCGCCACCACCAAGATCGGCCCTGTGGCACTCGAGGACGGGCGTACGATCATCACCCACGACGTGGTCCTGACCGCCCACCGGGCCCTGGCGAAAGCCGTCGCGATCAGTCCTACGGAGGTCCCTTCCCGGCAGGACGTCAAGGACGTTCTCGCCGACCTGCACGCCGCCTACCGGATCCAGGGCGCGAGCGGCTTGATCTGCCTGACCGGCGCGGGCAACCCGTACGACAAGGCCCTCCCGGTCGTCCGCCTGGACCCGGCCTCGGGAAAGCTGACGTTCAAGGGCGTCGCCTGGCCTGAGGGGAAGCCCCCGAACAACAACTGCGTCGTGCCCCAGACCACCCCATAGGGCACCCTCGTATCAGAAAGCATCCCCAGTCCCTGCCGTGGGCTGCCTACGTACGTGGAATAGGTACCTATACGGGGAGTTTTCACCTCTTCTTGCGGCACCTCACTGAGGCATTCTCGATGGTGTGAGCAACCCAGGCTCACTGAACGAGAGACAAGGAAGAGGACCCACTCGGGGTAGGACATGAACAGGCTTCTGATGAGCAGCATCCTGACCGCGGCCACCGGCCGCCGCCAGACCACGTGCCGCACGGCCTCGTGGTTGCTCTCGCCTGACCTCCGCTCGGTGTGCGATGCCCGCCGGCTGACCCGTGAGAAGCTCGCCGAGTGGGGCCTCGACGACCAGGTGGAGGCCGCGGAGCTGCTCGTCAGCGAGCTGGTCGGCAACGCGCTGGAGCACGCGTACGGGCCGGTCCGCCTCAGCTTCTCCGCCGAGGACGGCCTGCTGCGCTGCGAGGTCGAGGACGAGAACCCCGACCTGCCGCACATGCGGGTCGTCGACGCGGACGCGGAGAGCGGACGCGGGCTGTTCCTCGTCGACATGCTGTCCTGCTGCTGGGGCGGCGAGCGTACGGCGCGCGGCAAGGCCATCTGGTTCGAGCTGCCGGTGTTCGCCCGCGCCGAGACCGACGCCCCTGTCGGCGCCCTCGCCCCGGTCGCCGCCTGAGCCCGGAAACCACCCGAGCCCCGGCCGCCCCTGAGCCCCGAAAAGCCCCGATCGCCCCCTGAGCCCCGAGCCCGCCCCGGCTAGCGGACTACTCCCACTCGATGGTGCCCGGAGGCTTGCTCGTCACGTCGAGCACCACCCGGTTGACCTCCCGAACCTCGTTGGTGATCCGGGTCGAGATGCGCGAGAGCACGTCGTAAGGCACCCGCGACCAGTCGGCCGTCATCGCGTCCTCGGACGTCACCGGCCGCAGCACCACCGGGTGCCCGTACGTGCGCCCGTCCCCCTGCACCCCCACCGACCGCACGTCGGCCAGCAGCACCACCGGGCACTGCCAGATCTGCCGGTCGAGGCCGGCCCGGGACAGCTCTTCGCGGGCGATCGCGTCGGCCTCGCGCAGCAGGTCCAGGCGCTCGCGGGTGACCTCGCCCACGATGCGGATCCCGAGGCCGGGGCCCGGGAAGGGCTGGCGCCAGACCATGGCGGACGGGAGCCCCAGCTCCTCGCCGGCCCGGCGCACCTCGTCCTTGAAGAGCGCGCGCAGCGGCTCGACCAGCTTGAACTGGAGGTCGTCAGGCAGGCCGCCGACATTGTGGTGGGACTTGATGTTGGCGGTGCCGGTGCCGCCGCCCGACTCCACCACGTCGGGGTAGAGCGTGCCCTGGACCAGGAACTCCACCGGCCCGTCGGCCATGATGGCGCGCTGCTCGTCCTCGAAGACGCGGATGAACTCGCGGCCGATGATCTTCCGCTTCTCCTCCGGGTCGGAGACGCCCTCCAGCGCCTTCAGGAAGCGGTCGGCGGCGTCCACCACGCGCAGCTTCACGCCCGTGACGGCCACGAAGTCGCGCTCCACCTGCTCGGCCTCGCCCTTGCGCAGCAGGCCGTGGTCGACGAAGACGCAGGTCAACCGGTCGCCGATGGCGCGCTGGACGATCGCGGCGGCCACCGCGGAGTCGACGCCGCCGGACAGGGCGCAGATCGCGCGGCCGTCGCCGACCTGGCGGCGCACGGCGTCGATGGAGTCTTCGACGATGTTGAGCATGGTCCACGACGGGCGGCAGCCGGCGGCGTCGAGGAAGTGCTTGAGGACCACCTGGCCGTGCTCGGAGTGGAGCACCTCCGGGTGGAACTGCACGCCGTAGAGGCCGCGCTCAGGGTGCTCGAAGGCGGCGACCGGGGTCTCGCTCGTCGAGGCCGTCACCGTGAAGCCCTCGGGGGCGGCGGCGACGCTGTCACCGTGTGACATCCAGACCGTCTGGGCGTCCGGCAGCCCGGCGAAGATCACGCCCTCGTTGAGCACGTCCAGCGCGGTGCCGCCGTACTCGGCCACGCCCGTGCGGGCCACCTCGCCGCCCAGCGCCTGCGCCATGGCCTGGAAGCCGTAGCAGATGCCGAACGTGGGCACACCCGTCTCGAACAGCCCGTGCGGCACCGGCGGGGCGCCTTCGGCATAGACCGAGGACGGGCCGCCGGACAGGATGATCGCCTTGGGGTTCTTGGCCATCATCTCCTCGACCGGCATGGTCGAAGGCACGATCTCGGAGTAGACGTGGCACTCGCGCACACGCCTGGCGATGAGCTGCGCGTACTGTGCGCCGAAGTCGACCACCAGCACTGTGTCGAATTCAGACACCGTGAGAACCCCCCAAAGGCGAAATGCGGTGACTACAGTCTATCGGCCTTGTGCATTACGCCTGGCCTGCCACCGGCACTCGTGCTAACACAGAACAATGGATCTTGTCTGGCCGGTGACCGCGTGGGCCCTGTGGGCCGCCACGCTGGCCGCCGCCTTCAAGGTGTCCAGCCGCGACCGCCCGCGACGGGCGCCGCGACACGAGACGCCACCGGCCGTGGTCGAGCTGTTACGCGGCATGCGGGCCCAGGAGGTGTTCCACTCGGCGCTGTTCGAGCTGGCCGGGCGCGGGTGGCTGACGATCGAGGACGATCGTCTCTCGCTGGCGCCCCTGAGGCAGGAGCCGCTCCTCCCGTACGAGCGATGGGTCCTGGAACGGGTGGTCGCCCGCCTGGCGGGCCGGCCGTACGCGCCCGTGATGGCGGTCATGCCCGAAGGGGCCGAGCTGGACGGCGGCCTGGTCCCGCTGGCCCGGCAGGCCGCGATCGACCTGGGCCTGGCGCGGCGGCGCTGGCCGACCATGATCGTTCCGGTGCTCCTGGCCGCCGGGCTGTTCATCCCCTGGTACGCCACCATCTCCGCGGCCGGGCTGTCGTGGCCGGGGATGATCGCGACGATGGTGTCGTTCGTGGCCGGGGTGGGGCTGCTCATGGCGGGCCGGGGGTTCCTGCTGACCCCCGCCGGGCGGGAGATCGCCGGGCCGGACGCCGAGCCGACGGATCCCGGGCAGGAGTGGATCTTCACGGGCAGCGGCTGGCACGGCGACGAGATCGAGCCGCCCGGGTCAGCCGCGTCCGGCCCCAAACGGCAGGAGATCTCCGGTTACATCGTCAAGCACTGGGCCGTCGCCGACCCGGACCACGAGACGACGAGCGGCAGGTGCGCCTACTACGTGGCCGTGCACGACGGCAGCTCGGAGAAGGCCAGGTCGTTCCTGGTCACACAGGGCCTCTACCAGGACGTGCTGCCCGGCGACCACGTCCGGCTGCTGGTCAGGCCGCACAGCGGCACGGTGGTGCGGGTGCTGGACCACGAACGTCACTGGTAGGGCGGCAGGTTCCCGGTGAGCAGGGTCTCGGTCTGCAGGCGCAGCCGGGCGGCGTACCGGGGATCGGTCAGCACCAGGAACCGCTCCTCGCGGATGGCCGCCACGACCAGGCCGGCCACCTCGGCCGGCTCGATGCCGCGCTCGGCCGCCCGGCCGACCCATTCCTGCGCGTCCGACTCGTCCTGGGTGGGGGTGGTGACCAGAGCGGCCGGGCGTACGCGCTCGGAGTCGGCGATGCGGGTCCTGACCGCGCCGGGGCAGAGCGCGGTCACCCGGAGTTTGGCGCCCGTGGCGGCCAGGTCTTCGGCGAGGGCCTGGGACGCGGCCATGGCGGCGTACTTGGTGACCGCGTACCCGCCCGATCCCGGCGTGGTGAACAGCCCGGCCACCGACACCGTGTTGACGATGTGCCCCTCGGTGTCCTGCTCGATCATGCGCGGGACGAACTCGTGGATGCCGTGGAGCACTCCCCACAGGTTCACGCCCAGCAGCCAGGCGAAGTCCTCCTCGCCGCGGGTCCACATGCGGCCGCCCTGGAAGACGCCGGCGTTGTTGCAGAGGACGTGCACGGCGCCGAACTCGCCGAAGCAGCGGTTGGCCAGGTGCCGTACGGCCGCCGCGTCGGAGACGTCGGTGACCTGCGTGAGCACCTTGCCGTCGCCTGCCTGGTAGGCCGTCTCGGCGAGGCCGCCGGGATCGACGTCGGCGAGCATCAGCGCCATGCCCTCGGCCGCGAACCTGAGCGCCAGCGCCCGCCCGATGCCGCTGGCCGCGCCGGTCACCACGGCGACCTTGCCGGAGAGCTCCCGCACAGGATCATCCTCCCCTCGCTCGCGACCGACGCTACCCTCTCCCTTCTTGAGAAGGGAGAGGGCGATCTAGAGGATGCGGTCGATCAGGCCCAGGGGCGGCGAGCCGAGGTCGAACAGGGCCTTGTGGTAGCGCTGCAGGCTGAAGCCCGCGCCCCACTCCGCCCGCGCCCGCTCCCGCAGGTCGAGGATGAGCAGCTTGCCCCAGGTGTAACGCCCGTACGTCGGGTCGAACGTCGCCCGCCTGGCCTCCGACAGCGCGGCCGGCCCGGCCAGGTGCGTGTCGGACTCGAAGCGCCTGGCGCCCTCCTCGACCGTCATCTGCCCGGTGTGCACGCCAATCGCGCAGGCCAGCCGGGTGACGCGGAGCAGCGCCTCCACCCAGACGCCGATCTCGAACCGCGGGTCGTCCGGCTCGAAGCCCTCCTCCACGCACAGTTCCTCGGCGTAGTGCGCCCACCCTTCGATGAACGCGAGGGACTGCAGGAGCCGGCGCACGTCCGACTTGGCCCGCCGCAGCGCGCGGGCGTGCGAGAAGTGCCCGGGCGCGACCTCGTGCACGTTGATCGCCGGCAGCGTCGCGTGGCTGAAGACCTCCAGCCACTCCTCCTGGTCCTGCTCCGGCCAGGACGGGTCCGGCGGCGTGATGTAGTACCAGGACGGGCCCTCGGGCTCGCCGGGCGAGTTCCACGCCATCATGGCCATCGCCCAGCGCCGCGACTCGGGCGCCAGCCCCACCAGGCACTCGCCGTCGTGGTAGGGCACGAGGTCCTTCTCGCGGGTGAACGCGATGGCCCTCTCGGTGCCGATCCGCGCCGCCTCGATGACCCCGTCGGGGTCGGGGTGGTCCTTGACCAGCTCCCGTACGACGTCCAGCGGCGCCCGGTCCCGCTCCCCCAGCTTGGCGCAGGACTCGGCGAGCAGGCCCATCAGCCGGTCCCGCTCGGCGTCGGCGCGCTCGGCGAGCGTGCCCAGGTCGACGGGCAGCCCTTCGGCCGTGCCCATGAGCCTGGCCAGCGCCTCGCCGCCGAGCGCCGCGTCGGGGTCGCCCTCGGCCGCGGCCCGCTCGACGTGGGCCACGAGCAGGCTGTGCGCCTTGAGCGCGGACTCGTCGGTGACCCCGGCGGACAGTCCCCTGGTCGCGGCGAGCAGGGACTGCGCGACGGGGGCCGGGACCTGGTCGAGCGAGGCGATCGCCTGGTCCACCGCCTCGGGCCAGAGCGCGAGGTGGGCCGCCTTGGCCGCCTCGCGCTCCTCCTCGGGGGCGTAGTCGCGGTCGTAGCAGGCGAGGTCGAGGTTCGAGAGGTGGACCAGCGGGTTCTTGCGGTGCAGCTCCAGTTCGCCGAACTGAGTGCGCAGGCTCTCCTCGAACACCTGTAGGTGCTCGGCGTCATGCGCGTCCGCGGGCAGCGGCCCCTCGCCGAGCCGCGCCAGACCGGACCGCACGCCCGCGGGCGAGAGGTCCTGGATCCGGCCGTCGTACTCGTGCCTGCCGCCGCCCTCGCGCGCCTCGGCCACGAACAGGTCGGTGATGGCTCGCAGCCTGGCGTCAAGTTCTGTCATGCGGCCGACGCTAGCGCACACCTTTCGCCCTGTTTTATACAAGCGCGTACCGGTCGGCCGTAATGTGAGAATGTTTCCCATGGCCCTCAAGATCACGACGCTCGCGGAGCGTCCCGAGTTCGCGCCGTCGCTGTTCGAGATGGACCATACGTGGCACGATTTCGTGCTCGAGGATCCGATGGCGGACCTGTTCTATCCGTTCGCCACCACGACCTACGCCGACTACGTGCTGGTGGCCGACTCCGACGAGGAGCCGGGACGGCTGGCGGCGCGGGCGTGCATGATCCCGTTCCTCTCCGGGGGCTCCGAACTGCCGGACGACGGGTGGGACGGCGTGATCAGGTACGGCTGGCTGGCCCGCGAGCGCGGCGAGCGGCCCGACAGCATCTCCGCCCTGGAGATCTCCGTGCGCCGCGACCTCCAGGGGACGGGGCTCTCCTACCTGATGCTCGGGGCCATGCGCGAGCGCGCCGCCGGGCTCGGCTACCGCGAGCTGGTGGCGCCGGTCAGGCCCAACAGGAAGCACCTCGAACCGCGCACCCCCATGGCCGAGTACGCCTTCAGGACCCGCGCCGACGGCCTGCCCCATGACGCCTGGTTACGGGTGCACGTGCGGGTAGGCGGGAAGATCGTCAAGGTGGCGCCGCGCTCGATGGTCGTCTCGGGCACGCTGGCGGAGTGGCGGCGGTGGACGGACCTGCCGTTCGACCGGCCTGGCCCGGTGGAGGTGCCCGGCGCGCTCACCCCGGTGCACTGCGACGTGGAGCAGGACCACGCCGTGTACGTCGAGCCGAACGTCTGGGTCAGCCACCCCCTGGCCTGAGCGCGACCCGGCGCCGCAGCTCATCGGCGAACTGCCCGGCGTCCAGCCCCTTCGCGGTGGCCCACGCGTCATCGTGATATGTCGTCAGATGCCGGTCGGCGGCATCTCCGACCAGCGACACCACGGTGCCGGTCTCGCCCCTGGCCCGCATGCGCTCGACCAGCTCCAGCGCCGCCCAGAGCGCCGTGCCCGACGAGCCGCCCACCGCGAGCCCCGTGACCGCCCTGAGGTGCCGGGCCGCCGCCACGCTCGCGGCGTCGGGCACCGGGATGACGAGGTCGACGAGATCGGGCCGGAACCCCGGCTCGACGCGGGGCCGCCCGATGCCTTCGATCCGCGACGGCATCCCGGTCGCGTAGTCGGACACGTCGAGCGTCCATCCCGGGAAATATGCCGAATTATCGGGATCGGCCACCGCGACCCGGCAGGGCACGTCGTGCTCGCGTACCCACCGGCCGAGCGTGGCGGAGGTGGCACCCGTGCCCGCGCCCGTCACCACCCAGTCGGGCCGCACCTGGGCGAACAGCTCCTCCCCCAGGTCGTGCTCGGCCGCCCGGCCGAACTGGTCGAGGAAATGGCCCGGGATCCCGCGCGCCGCGTCGTAGATCGCCAGTGGCGGCGTCACGAACCTGCACTCCCCGCCCAGCGCCTCCACCGCCTGGGCCCGCGCCTGGCTGCGCTCGCCCGGCATGACCACGACGTACGGCAGCCCGAGCCGCCGGGCGAACCAGGCCTGCGCGACGGCCGCGTTGCCGCCCGTGGCCTCCACCACGGTCGTGCCCTCGCCGGCCAGCCCGTCGAGGACGGCCCGCCGGAACAGCGCCCTGGCGTGCCGGTGCCGCAGGCTCCCGGTCGGCTGCGCGGACTCGTCCTTCAGCAGCAGCCTGATCCCGGGCGCCTGGACCGGGAAGTCGATCAGCGGGGTGGGCTCCCCCGCCGCCAGCACGTCGAGGGCCTGCGCGTTCCAGCTCACGGCTCCACCCTGCCAGGCCGGGGCGGGCCGGGCGGCGCCGTTCGCCACGAGCCGACCGATCGGGCGGGCGGCCGGCGAATCCGGGTGCCGTGATCAGGGGATCTCGGTGGTTTCGCCCGGAGCGAGCAGCCGGAGCCGTTCGCCGAACCCGGCGAACGCCTTCTCCACGGTGTCCCGCCCCTGCGTGAAATGCGCCCAGTGCTCGAAGTGCAGCGGCACCACGTGCCTGGCCCCCAGGATCTCGGCCGCCGTCACGGCGTCGTCGCTGGTCAGCGTCAGGTAGCCGTCGACCAGCGGCGTGCGCGCCCCGCCCGCGAACAGCAGCGCCACGTCCACGGGGCCGAACCGCCCGGCGATCTCCCGTACGACGTCCAGCGAGGCGTTGTCGCCGCTCACGTAGACGGTCGGCAGCCCGTCACCGCTGAGCACGAACCCGGTCACCTCGCCCACCAGGTGCTCGGTCCCGTCGGGCCCGTGCTGGGCGGGGACGCCGGTCACCCGCAGCCCGTCGCCCACCGTGACGGAGGTCCAGTTGGGCAGCGCCCGCACGGAGGATCCCAGCCGCCCGGCCGCCGACCCGGTGGAGAGCACCAGCGGAACGGACGCCAGGTAGTCCCGCCCGGCCCTGTCGAGGTTGTCCGGGTGCTGGTCGTGGGAGAGCAGCACCGCGTCCACGGCCCCGAGCTCGGCCGCGCCGGAGGCGGGCCCCGCGGTCTTCGTGAGCGTCCTGTTCCCGATCGGGTAGTCGCCGGGCGCGTCGAACGTGGGGTCGGTCAGCAGGCGCACCCCGCCGATCTCCAGGACCGCCGTCGGCCCTCCGAGGTAACGAATCTCCATGGACGTCAACGACACCGGCCCGGGACGGCTTATTCCACAACGAGCCCGTTGATGATCCGCACGGTCGACCGGTGGCAGAGCGCGCGGAAGTCGGCCTCGGCCATCCCGATCCGCCCGCTCAGGTACTGCTGGACCAGCCCCTGCGCGCTCGACGTGATCGTCATCGCCGTCTCCAGGGGATCGTCCTCGCGCAGCCGCCCCGTGCGCATGCCCTCCTCCACGAGCTCGGCGACGACGCTGAACGGCGGCCCCTGCCCGTCGCGGAAGTCCTCCGGGAAGCGCCGCGCCCCCGCCCAGGCGTCCAGGATCAGGAACCGGTACAAATGCGGACTCCCGAGCGCGAAGTCGAGGAAGTCGTCCAGCGCGGCCATGCACCGCTCGTCCCACGTCCCCGAAGGAGAGCGCTGCCGCCATGACTCGGCCAGCTCGCGGGCGCTGCGGTCGGCGACCGCGCGCAGCAGGGCGTCCCGGTTGGGGTAGTGGCGGTAGATGGCCATGGCGGTGATGCCCACGGCGTCGCCCACGCGCCGCATGCTGACCGCGTCGGCGCCGTCCTCCAGGAGGATCCGCCGCGCGACGGCCACGATGCGCCCGGCCGTGCCCTGATCGTTCACGTTTACAGCGTAGACGTCACTTCAAGCGCAGCCGCCGCATCGTCTTGAGCGTGGTGGCCAGGGTGGCGGCCCACTTCTCGTACGGCAGCCCGAGCGGCGGCTCGAACCCCAGCCAGCCCGCCTGCGAGGCCACGGTCTTGGACTCGGTGTAGCGCAGCAGGCCCTCGGAACCGTGCCGGCGGCCCAGCCCGGACGCCTTCATACCGCCCATGGGGGCGTCGTAGGAGGCGTAGGCCGAGGCGTACCCCTCGTTGATGTTGACCGTGCCGGCCTTGACTCGGGCGGCGAGCGCGCGGCCGCGCGGGAGGCTGGAGGTCCAGATGGAGGCGTTCAGGCCGTAGATGGTGTCGTTGGCCAGCTCGACCACCTCGTCCTCGGAGGTGAACGGGTAGAGCGCGACCACCGGCCCGAACGTCTCGTTGCGGCACAGCTCCATGTCCTCGGCGACGCCGGTGAGCACGGTCGGCTCGTAGAACAGCGGGCCCAGGTCGGGCCTGGCCCTGCCGCCGGTCAGCAGCCTCGCGCCCTTGGCCAGGGCGTCGTCCACGTGCGCGCTGACCGTGTCGAGCTGGCGCCGCGAGGTGAGCGAGCCCATCTGGACCGACCAGTCGTGGCCCGCGCCCAGCTTCATGCCCCGGACCTGCTCGACGAAGCGCTCGGCGAAGGCGTCGAACACGGACGCGTGCACGTACAGGCGCTCGATCGACAGGCAGAGCTGCCCGGCGTTCGTGAAGCAGGCCCGGATGGCCCCCTGGACGGCCACGTCGAGGTCGGCGTCGTCGAGCACCACCATCGGGTTCTTGCCGCCGAGCTCCAGCGAGCAGCCGATGAGCCGCTTGGCCGCCTCCTCGGCGATCTTCCTGCCACCGCGCGTCGATCCCGTGAACGCCACGTAGTCGGCGTCGTCCAGCAGCGCGTCGCCGATCTCGGCCGGCTCGCCGAGCACGACCTGCCAGATCTCGCGCGGCATGCCCAGCTCGGCCAGCAGGTCGATGGTCCACAGCGTGGACTGGGCGGTCTGCGTGTCCGGCTTGTGCACGATCGCGTTGCCGGCCAGCAGCGCGGGCACCGCGTCGGTGACGCCCAGCGCGAGCGGGTAGTTCCACGGGGAGATCAGCGCGACCACGCCCTTGGGCCGGCGCAGCTCCACGACGCGGGTGGCGCCGGGGAAGACGCCCTTGCGGGCGCGCGGCGCGAGCAGGCCGGGCGCCCGGCGGGCGTAGTGGAGAGCGCAGCCCGCGACGTCGAGCACCTCCTCGAAGGCGTGCTTGCGGGCCTTGCCCGTCTCGTCCTGGACGATGTCGAGGATCTCGGCGCGCCGGTCGAGGATCGCGTCGTGCAGCCGCAGGAACGGTCTCGCCCGCTCCGCCACGGGCCTGCGCGCCCACTCCTCCTGGGCGGCCCTGGCCTTCTCGTACGCCCTGCGGACGTCGTCGACGTCCGAGACGGGCAGCTCAGCGAGGGTTTCGCCGGTGAAGGGGGCGATGATGTGCCGTGTCCTACCGCTGGACGTCACGTGCATGCCAGAAGGATATTCCGCGCGGCTACCCACGGGTAGTTTTTGCGGATTCGCGCCGTAGCGACAGAATCCCTACATGGCAACCTTCGCTCCGCTACGCCCCGGAGATCCACAGCGGCTGGGGGGCCTGGATCTCCTCGGCCGGCTCGGTGAGGGCGGTCAGGGCGTCGTCTACCTCGCCCAAGGCCACAATGACTCCCGCGTGGCCGTCAAATGGCTGCGCCCCGACCTGTCGGGCGACCAGGTGAGCGCCGAGAGGTTCATGCGCGAGGTCCAGGTGGCCCAGCAGGTGGCGCCGTTCTGCACCGCCGCCGTCCTCGGCACCGGGATGGAGGAGGATCGGCCGTACATCGTCAGCGAGTTCATCGAGGGGCCCTCCTTGCACCGGGTCGTGCAGGAGGACGGGCCGCGCACGGGCACCGTGCTGCACCGCCTGGCCATCGGCACCGCCACCGCGCTGGCCGCCATCCACCAGGCCGGCATCGTCCACCGTGACTTCAAGCCGGCCAACGTGATCATCGGCGCCGACGGGCCCCGGGTGATCGACTTCGGCATCGCCAGGGCGCTGAACGCCACGTCGACGATCAGCAGCATGGTCGTGGGCACACCGGCGTACATGTCGCCCGAGCAGATCATGGGGCACACGGTCGGCCCGGCGGCCGACATGTTCTCGTGGGCGAGCGCGATGGTCTTCGCCGCCTCCGGGCAGGCGCCGTTCGGCAGCGACACGATGCCCGCGGTGATCAACCGCGTCCTCAACCAGCATCCCGACCTGGGCATGCTCGACGGGCAGCTGCGTGACGTGGTGGCCGCTTGCCTGTCCAAGGACCCGGCGCAGCGGCCGACGGCCGAGCAGGTCATCATGCAGCTGCTGCGGCACCCGGCGCCGGGTGCCACGCCCGTCTCCGGGCCGCAGCCCGCGCCCGGCTCCGGCTTCCTCGCGCAGGCCGCCGCCGAGGCAGCCCCCGCACCGCCGTCGCCCTTCGCGTCGCCGTCAGGGCCACTGGGCCCGCACTCCGGCCCGCACTCCGGCCCGCCGTCGGGGCCTATGTCCGGTCCTCGGCCAGGTCCGCCGTCAGGGCCCGCGTCGGGTCCGCACCCGGCCCCGCACCCGGTCCCGCCGTCGGGCCCCGTCCCGTACGGGCCCGGCGGGCACTCCGGCCCGATCCCGCACACCGGCTCCGTCGCCCCGTCCCCCCAGCCGCCGTGGCAGCCTCCCGGAGGCTACGGCCAGCCCACGCACCCGAGCTGGGGCGAGCAGCGGCCGAGGAAGAGCAGGGCGCCCCTGGTCGCCGGCATCACGGTGGCGGTCGCGCTGCTGATCCTCGCCGGCGTGGTCGTCTACATCCAGGTCGACAAGTCGTCGACGCTGGCCGGCCCGGCCAAGACCCCGGCGACGACCTCGACGAGGAGCAGGACGACCACCAGCCCGGCCCCCACCGAGCAGGCCGTGCCGAGGCCGGGCATCAAGAAGACGCTCCCCGGCGCGAACATCTCCCTCTACGAGGACCCGGGCGACGCGATCGTGCTGACCTCCTACGAGATCTACGACAAGAAGAAGGACGACTGGATCGACTACGCCAGGGGGTCGCTGCGCGGCTCGTTCACGAAGTACGCCGCCAACTGGGAGTCGAGGACCTCCCCTGACGGCCGCTACCTCGCGGAAAGGGGCAGGAGCTACAGCTCCGACGACTTCGACTTCATCGTCCTCACCGACCGGCAGAGCGGCGACCGTTCGACGATCAAGACCGTCAAGGAGCCGCTGATCAGCAGCATCAGGGCGTGGTCGAGGGACGGCTCGAAGATCCTGCTCAACACCGAGCGCAAGGTCGGGAGCAAGTGGCTCTACCTGGGCTTCGTCATCGTGGACGTGGCCGCCAAGAAGGCCACCCAGATCGACGTCAGCGACACCTCCGTGCGCCAGACGGCCTTCGGCTTCGACGGCACCGAGGACGGCGCGGTGAACGTCTACGGCGACGAGAAGAACCGCAGCCTGCGCTTCTTCAACGCCCTGGGCAAGGCCACGAACTCGGCGAGCGAGATCGGCACGCTGTCCGCCGGCACGCAGGACCTCTTCTCGCCCTCGGGCAAGACGTTCGTCACGAACTGCCCCAACGGCGGAGACGGCGACCACTGCATCTGGGACACCAGGTCGGGCGAGCGCCTGCGTAAGTTCTCCTCCCAGTGCGACAAGGTCCTCGGCTTCTACGACGAGAGCCACCTCTACTGCTGGGAGCAGGACAACGGCGCCGACGACGAGGTCCAGGTGGTCGACTTCACCGGGAAACTCGTGCGCAAGCTGCTCGAGGTGCCGGACGACATCGACTTCAGCCCGGTCTTCACCGCCAACCCGAACAAGGGCTCCTGAACCATCCGCCCGGGGCAGCCGTCATGAGGGCATGAAGACGCTGATCCGCACGGCCGCGACCGTCGCGGCGCTGGCGACCGCCGCGGTCGCCTGCACCTCCACGACCGCGGGCGCGCCGCCGAAGCCCAGGGTGAGCTCGCTCGGCGCGATCCGCCTGGTGGCCTACACCGGCTGCGACGACCTGCTGTCGGGGCTGCGCGAGCACGCCGCCCAGCGCGTCACCCCGTGGGGGTTCGACAACGTGCTGCCCTTCGCCGCCATGGAGGACTCCGCCCGCTCGGTCACCGCGAACGCCAAGACGAGCACCCCCGAGCACTCCACGACGAACGTGCACGAGACCGGCGTGGACGAGCCCGACGTGGTCAAGACGGACGGCGACCGGGTCATCACCGTCAAGGACGGCGTCCTGCGGATCATCGACACCGCCACCAGGAAGGTCACCGGCTCGCTCAAGCTGACGGAGGGCGAGAACGGGCCCGGCGTGCCCGCCGACCTGCTCGTCTCGGGCGACCGCGCGCTGGTGCTGATGCGCGGCGGCGACATCATGTACAAGCGGATGGCCGGCTTCGCCCCGCCGGGCGACACCAGGTACGTGCTGGTCGACCTGTCGGGCAAGCCCAAGGTGCTGAGCACGATCAAGCCGCAGGGCTCGTACGTGGACGCCAGGATGGTCGGCTCCACGGTCAGGCTGGTCACCCGCAGCCAGCCGGACATCGCCTTCCCCGAGTTCAAGGACGACGTCTCCGAGGCCGAGCGTGTCAAGCGCAACCAGGCCGCGGTCCGGCAGGCCCCGGCGGACGCCTGGCTCCCCAAGATCGAGATCACCGACGCGTCCGGCACCGTCAAGAAGGACTCGGTGAAGTGCGAGCGGATCAGCCACCCGGCCGACTACACCGGCACCTCGCTGCTGACCGTGCACACCATCGACCTGGCGCAGGGCGTGACCGCCGCGGGCACCGACCCGATCAGCCTGGCGGCCGACGGCGACATCGTGTACGGCACCGGCAGCAGCCTCTACGTGGCCAGCAACCCGCGCTGGTGGATGCCGGTGGTGATCAGCGAACCGGCGGTGGAGACCCCGACGACCGCACCGTCCTCCGGGGACGCCGCCCCGGCCGTGGAGCCCACGCCCACGAGCCCTCCGGTGCCGGACACCCCGACGCCCAGCCCGACGCCGACGATCCCGCCCGAGGAGACCGAGGTCCACCGGTTCGACATCGGCTCGCCCGGCGCGCCCTCCTACGTGGCCTCGGGCAAGGTCCCGGGCCGGCTGCTGAACCAGTACTCGCTGTCGGAGTACGACGGTCACCTGCGCGTCGCCACCACGCTCACCTCCCCGGACGGCAAGACCAGCTCCAGCGCCGTGTACGTGCTCAAGGCCGACACCATGGCCAAGACCGGCGAGGTCGGCGGCCTCGGCGAGGGCGAGCGGATCTACTCGGTCAGGTTCATCGGCCCGGTCGGCTACTGCGTCACGTTCAAGCAGGTCGACCCGCTCTACACGCTCGACCTGCGCGACGCGGCGGCGCCCAAGGTGACGGGCGAGCTGAAGATCACCGGCTACTCCGCGTACCTGCACCCCGGCGCCGAGGGCCGGCTGATCGGCATCGGCCAGGAGGCCAGCGAGAAGGGCAGGACGCTGGGCACGCAGGTGTCGCTGTTCGACGTGAGCGATCCGGCGGGCCCGCGCAGGCTGTCGCAGCTGTTCCAGAAGGACTCGGGCTCGGCGGCCGAGTGGGACCCGCACGCGTTCCTGTACTGGCCCAAGACCGGTCTGGCGGTGATCCCGCTGACCCAGCAGAACGAGTCGGGCGGACTCGTGCTGAAGATCGACGACTCGGGCGTGACGAAGCTGGGCATGATCAAGCACCCGGCCAAGGACGAGTACCAGGCCGGGATCGAGCGGGCGCTGGTCATCGGCGACTCGATCTGGACGCTCTCGTACGACGGCATGCAGGTCAACGACGCCGCCACGCTGGCACAACAGGCCTGGATCCCGCTCCGCTGAGCACAAAAATCCACTCAAGAAAAGGTGCTGATTTCGTATGAAATTGGCACCTTTTTCGATGGACAGAACCCGACAACTGATGAAAACTTTACTAACCATGTAATGTCGGACTCAGTGGATTTGTCATGACATGGGTCTCCTGGGTCCGCGACACAGGAAGGGCTCACGCCGATGCGAACACGCACCCCCCTGCTCGCATTGCTCGTCAGCGCCGTGGCGTTAGCCATGGCGCCGCCGCCTGCCTCCGCCGCCACGCAGGACGCGCAGGCCGCGGAAGGGACGTACATCGTCGAACTCAAGCCGACCATGCGGGCGGCGCCCCGCAGCGCGGCCCAGGACCAGGTGTCCCAGGCCGGCGGCCAGCTCGTCGGCGTCTACGAGCACGCGTTCAAGGGCTACACCGCCCGCCTGAGCGCGAGCGCGGCCGAGCAGCTCAAGCGGAACCCGAACGTCCTCAGCGTCGAGCCCGACGCCGAGGTGACCGCCTTCGCGCAGACCACGCCCACCGGCGTACGGCGCATCTTCGGCCCCAGCAACCCGAACCTCGACATCGACGGCACCGATGACGTGCGCATCGACACGGACGTCGCCGTCATCGACACCGGCGTCGACTACACCCACCCCGACCTGAACGTGGTCGCCCGCGCCAACTGCGTGTCCGGCGTCTGCACGAACAACGCCGGCGTCGACGACAACGGCCACGGCTCGCACGTCGCGGGCATCGTCGGCGCGATCGACAACTCCATCGGCTCGGTCGGCGTCGCCCCCGGCGCCCGCATCCACGCCGTGAAGGTGCTCAACTCCGCCGGCTCCGGCACCCTGGCCGGGATCGCCGCCGGAATCGACTGGGTGGTGGCCCGCGCCTCCACCATCGAGGTCATCAACCTGAGCCTGGGCTGCAACGGCTGCACGAGCAGCGCGATCACCAACGCGATCACCAGGGCCGTCAACGCCGGCATCGTGGTCGTGGTGGCCGCGGGCAACAACCACGCGAACACGTCCTCGTTCTTCCCCGCCAACCACCCCGACGTGGTCACCGTCTCGGCGCTGACCGACAACGACGGCCTGGCCGGCGGCGCGGGCGGCAGCACGCTCTCGTGCCGCAGCGAGACCGACCAGGACGACACCTCGGCGTTCTACTCCAACTTCGGCGCCACCGTCGAGATCACCGCACCCGGCACCTGCATCTACTCGACGTGGATGAACGGCGGCTACAACACGATCAGCGGCACCTCGATGGCCAGCCCCCACGTGGCGGGCGCGGCCGGCATCCTCACCGCGGGCGCCCGCAAGCCGACGACCAGGGCGGGCTCGCTGGCCGTACGGACCAAGCTGATCTCCACCGGTAACTCCAACTGGACCGACGACTCCGGCGACGGCGTCAAGGAGCCCCTGCTCGACGTGCACGACGCCACGCAGTACTGATAGACCATCCCGGATAGGGGCGGTGCGCGGATCCCGCAGCGCCGCGTGCCGCCCCCTCCCCCTCCCCCTTACGACTCGGCCAGCTCGCGGGCGATGTCCAGGTGGCCGGCGTGGCGCATGTACTCCTCCAGGACGTGGAACATGATCCACGCCAGCGTCGGCGGCTCCTTGGGCGGCTGGAACCGGCCGATCCGCGAGGCCACGTCGGACAGGCCCGCCCCCGCCACCGCCTGCCTGGACCGCTCGCACTGCGCCAGGTAGAAGTCCTTGATCTCCTCGAACGACTCGGCCGCGACGAACCTGTCGTCCTCGTCGCGGTCGCTCCACGGGTCCTCGACCTGCTCGCCCGCGAAGTCCCAGACGAACCAGCGCCGCTCCATGTACGCCAGGTGCTTGAGCATCGACACGGGCGTCCACCCCGACGGCACCCGGCTCACCTCGGGTTCGGGGAACCCGTCCAGCTTGCGCAGGATCTCCTCGCGATAGTGGTCGAGGTAGCCCTCCAGCAGCGCGCGGGGGTCGGAAAGCTGGTTGGACGGCTCGCTCATGCGCCCTCCTTCGTCGGTCGCACGAGCGAGTCGCTCGCGTGTCCAATTGTTCGCTCGCTACGCTCGCTCATGACTGCTCCGGGGCGACGACGGGGACGATCTCCGGCGCGCCGAGCCTGATCGCGTCGGCCTCCTGGTCGGAGACCTGCTCCTGCGAGCGGCGCTCCGCCTCGACACGCTTTGTGTAGTATTCCACCTCCCTTTTCACCTGCTCGCTGTCCCAGCCGAGCGGCCCCGCCATCAGCTCGGCGGCCTCCTGCGCCACGGCCAGGCCACGGTGGAAGGTCTCGATCGAGATGCGCGTACGCCGGGTCAGCACGTCGTTGAGATGCCTGGCCCCCTCGTGGGTGGCGGCGTAGACGATCTCGGCGCGCAGATAGTCGTCGGCTCCCGACAGCGGCCTGCCCAGCGACGGCTCGTGCTCGATCAGCTCCAGCACCTCGTCGATCATCGAGCCGTAGCGCTGCAGCAGGTGCTCGATCCTGGCCACGTGCAGCCCGGAGGTGAGGGCGATGCGGTGCCTGGAGTTCCACAGCGCCTGGAAGCCCTCGGCGCCCGCGAGCGGGATGCGGTCGGTGCACGAACGCGGCACCCGCTGGTCGAGCCCGTGCGCCACGGCGTCCACCGCGTCCTTGGCCATGACCCGGTAGGTCGTGTACTTCCCGCCCGCGATCATGACCAGGCCCGGCACCGGGTGCGCCACCACGTGCTCCCTGGACAGCTTGGAGGTCTCCTCCGACTCGCCCGACAGCAGCGGGCGCAGCCCCGCGTAGACGCCTTCGACGTCGTCGTGGTTCAGGGGCACGGACAGGACGGAGTTGACGTGGTCGAGCAGGTAGTCGATGTCCGCGCGGGAGGCGGCGGGGTGGCTCTTGTCGAGCGTCCACTCGGTGTCGGTGGTGCCGATGATCCAGTGGCGGCCCCAGGGGATCACGAAGAGCACGGACTTCTCC
Source organism: Nonomuraea sp. NPDC051941 (assembly GCF_044593615.1). Classification (NCBI taxonomy): domain Bacteria; kingdom Bacillati; phylum Actinomycetota; class Actinomycetes; order Streptosporangiales; family Streptosporangiaceae; genus Nonomuraea; species Nonomuraea sp. NPDC051941. The sequence continues at coordinate 91,478 of NZ_JBIUCF010000029.1, read as the reverse complement.
GTGCGCAGGATGATCCCGGTCAGCGAGTGGATCCGGTCCCGCGGGACCACGAGGTGGATGCCCTTGGACGCGCGTACGTGGATCTGGCCCCGGCCTCCGACCAGCTCCTGGATGTCGTCGGTCCAGACGCCGGTGGCGTTCACCACCTGCTGGGCGCGTACATCCAGCTCGTCACCCAGCTCCAGGTCGCGCACGCGTACGCCGGTGACCCGCTCGCCCTCCCGCAGGAACCCCAGCACCTGCGCCCGCGGCGCGATCTGCGCGCCGTAGGTGGCGGCGGTGCGCAGCAGGCTCACCACGTAGCGGGCGTCGTCCATCTGCGCGTCCCAGTACTGGACGGCGCCCGTGAGGGCGGACTTCTTGAGCGCCGGGGCCAGGCGCAGCGCCCGCGACCTGGACAGATGCCGGTGGCCCGGCACGCCGCGGGTGGTCCCGCCGGCGGCGCCGAGCGTGTCGTAGAGCGCCACGCCCGCGCCGACGTAGACCCGCTCCCACACGTAGTGGGTCAGCGGGAAGAGGAACGGCACCGGCTTGACCAGGTGCGGGGCGATCCGCTGGAGCAGCAGCGCCCGCTCCCGCAGGGCCTCGCGCACCAGCTCGAAGTTGAGCTGCTCCAGGTATCGCAGGCCCCCGTGGATGAGCTTCGAGGAGCGCGAGGAAGTGCCGGAGGCGAAGTCCCTGGCCTCCACCAGGGCCACGTCGAGCCCTCTGGTCGCGGCGTCGAGCGCGATCCCGGCGCCCACGATGCCGCCGCCGACCACGACCACGTCGAAGTTCTCCCCGGCCATGCGCTCCAAGGCCGCGGTCCGCTCCGCCGGCCCGAGCTGAGCCACGCACCTTCCCGGCGTCATATCTCCCCCTGATACGGCTTTGTCGCCTGCGCCTCGATACCTACCCTCAGGGCGGTCACGCTGTAACGCGGCGGGCGACGACGCCGGGGGATCAGGCGCGGATGACCTTCACGCCCGCCTCCGTCAGCTCCGCGGCCAGCGCGTCGGAGAGCTGGGCGTCGGTGACCAGCGTGTCGATCTGCCCGATCGGGCAGATCCGGGAGAAGGCCCGCTTCCCGATCTTGGAGGAGTCGGCCACCACGACCACGTGCGCGGCCCGGCTGATCAGCAGGTGGTTGACGCTCGCCTCCCCCTCGTGGTGGGCCGACGCGCCGAGCTCGACGTCGAGCGCGTCCACCCCGAGGAACGCCACGTCCAGCGTCACCTGCTCCAGCACCCCGGTGGCCAGCGGCCCGATGAGCTCGTACGACTGCTGCCTGGCCACCCCGCCGGTCACCACGATCTTGACGTGCTGGCGGACGGTCAGCTCGGCCGCGATGTTCAGCGCGTTCGTGACGATCGTGAACCCGCTCTCCAGCGTGGACAGCGTGGCGAGCGTGCGCGCCAGCTCCGAGGTGGTCGTGCCGCCGTTGAGCCCCACCACGGCGCCGGGCGTCACCAGCTCGGCCGCCGCGGTCGCGATGCGGTGCTTCTCGTCGGCGTGCCTGGCCGTCTTGTAGCGCAGCGGCAGGTCGTAGCTCACGCTCTGCGCGACCGCCCCGCCCCGCGTGCGCATGAGCATCTGCTGCTGGGCCAGCTGGTCGAAGTCCCGCCGGATCGTCGCCGTGGAGACGCCGAGCGCCTGGCTGGCCTCCTCCACCGACAGTCTGCCCTCCTGGGCCACCAGCTCGAGGATGGCGTTCCAGCGGTCGTACCGGGACACAAGGCCTCCTAGGCGATGGGGACAAGGGCAAGCGTGGCACAACCAGCCAGGGCAGGGCCAACAGTGTCCATTAATGCACTTTCCTGGTATAAAACCAGCAGAAACAATCAATCGCCGGGGAGGCAAGTGGTGACCACCCACACCGAGGCCGAGATCGCGTCCCAGCCGTCGTGCTGGCGCCGCGCCATCGCGAGCGTTCCCGCCGACGCGCTGCCGCGCCACGGCGAGCGGGTCGCCGTGGTCGGGTGCGGCACGTCGTGGTTCATCGCGATGGCGTACGCCGCCCTGCGCGAGCGGGCCGGGCACGGCGAGACCGACGCCTTCGCCGCCTCCGAGGCCCCGATCGGGCGCTCGTACGACCGCGTGCTCGCGCTGAGCCGGTCCGGCACCACGACCGAGGTGCTGGAGCTGCTGGCCAGGACGACCACGAAGACCACGGCCATCACCGCCGACCCCGACACGCCGATCATGACGGCTGCCGACGAGGTCGTCGTGCTCGACTACGCCGACGAGCAGTCGGTCGTGCAGACCAGGTTCGCGACCACGCAGCTGGCCCTGCTGCGCGCCAGCCTCGGCGAGGACCTCACCAAGGCCGTCGAGGACGCCGAGGCCGCCGTGGCCGCGCCGCTGCCCGACGAGCTGGTGCGGGCCGAGCAGTTCAGCTTCCTCGGCGCCGGCTGGTCGGTCGGCCTGGCGCAGGAGGCGGCGCTGAAGATGCGCGAGGCGTCCCGCTCGTGGACGGAGGCGTACCCGGCGATGGAGTACCGGCACGGCCCGATCAGCATCGCCGCTCCCGGACGCGTGACGTGGATGCTCGGCGCCGCCCCCGAGGGCCTGCGCGCGCAGGTCGAGGAGACCGGCGGGACGTTCTTCGAGACCGCGCTCGACCCCATGGCCGAGCTGGTCCGCGCGCAGCGGGTGGCCGTCGCCCGGGCCTTCGCCCAAGGGCTGAACCCGGACGAGCCCATGCACCTCACGCGATCTGTGATCCTTTCTTCATGAGCCTTACTCTTGCCGACGCCAGGATCGTGACCCCCGAGGGGGTCCACGAGGGGTGGCTGACCATCGAAGACGGCCGCATCACGCATGTCGGCCGCGGATCCGCCCCAGGTCAGGGTCTGAGCGTGGGTGGGCGGCACGTCATCCCCGGGTTCGTGGACATCCACAACCACGGGGGCGCGGGCGGCTCGTTCCCGACCGGCGAGCAGGACAAGGCGCGCGAGGCCGTCGAGCTGCACCGCCGCCACGGCACCACCACGACCATGGCCAGCCTGGTCACCGACTCGATCGACGGGCTGACCAGGGCCGTGGCGGCGCTGGCCGAGCTGTGCGAGGAAGGGCTGCTGACCGGCATCCACCTCGAAGGCCCCTACATCGCCAAGGCCCGCTGCGGCGCGCACGACCCGACGCTGCTGCGGGAGCCGTCCCGGCAGGAGCTCTCGGAGCTGCTGAAGGCCGGGCGCGGGCACGTCCGCATGGTGACCATCGCGGCCGAGCTGCCCGGCGCGCTCGACTTCATCCGCATGGCCGCCGCCGAGGGCGTGATCGCGGCCGTGGGGCACAGCGACGCCGACTACGAGACGACGATCGAGGGCATCGAGGCGGGCGCGAGCGTGGCGACCCACCTCTACAACGCGATGCCGCCGCTGGGCCACCGCGCGCCCGGCCCGGTGGCCGCGCTGCTCGACGACGAGCGGGTGACGGTCGAGCTGATCAACGACGGCGTGCACGTGCATCCGGCCATGCTGCGCCTGGCGTACGAGGTGGCGGGTCCCGGCCGGACGGCGCTGATCACCGACGCGATGTCGGCCACCGGGCTCGGCGACGGCGACTACGTGCTCGGCCCCATGCGGGTGCGGGTGGAGGACGGCGTGGCCAGGCTGGTCGAGGGCGGCTCGATCGCGGGATCCACGCTGACCATGGACGTCGCGTTCCGGCGCAGCGTCCAGGAGGTCGGGATGTCGCTGCCCGACGCGGTCCAGGTGGCCTCCCTGACGCCCGCGCGGGTGCTGGGCCTGGCCGACCGGATCGGCTCGATCGCCGTGGGCAAGGCGGCCGACCTGGTGGTCCTGTCCGACTCGCTGGAGGTGGCCGGGGTGATGAAGGACGGCGTCTGGATCACGGAGCCCTGATGATCCTCACCGTGACGCTCAACGCCGCCCTCGACGTGACCTACCAGGTCCCCGACGTCGACTGGGACGGGGTCAACCGGGTCAGCGCGGTGCACCGGCGCGCCGGCGGCAAGGGCGTCAACGTCGCCCGCGTCCTGGCCGCGCTGGGCCAGGACGTGCTGGTCACCGGGCTCGCGGGCGGCCCCACCGGGCGGGCGATCGAGGACGACCTGCGGGCGGCCGGCCTGCCCGCCGCCCTGCACCCCGTCGCCGCCGACTCCCGCACGACGCTGGTCGTCTCGGAGCAGGCGGGCACGCGTACCGCGCTGTTCAACGAGCCCGGCCCGGAGGTCACCCCAGCCGAGCTGGCGGGCTTCGTCCGGCGTTTCGAATCGCTCCTCGACGCCGCCGGCGCGGTCGTCATCTCGGGCAGCCTCCCGCGTGGCGTCCCCGCCGACACCTACGCCACGCTGGCGGCCGTCGCCGCCGGCAAGGGGGTCCCGGCCATCGTGGACGCCGACGGCGATCCCCTCCGCCACGCTCCCAAGGGCCGTCCCTCCGTGGTCAAGCCCAACCGGGAGGAGCTGGCCAGGGCCGTCCCCGGCGGCAGCCCGGCCGAGGGCGCGCAGGCGCTGCGCAGCCAGGGCGCCGGGGCCGTGGTGGTGTCCATGGGCGCCGACGGGCTGCTGGCGGTCACCGGGGAGGGCACCTTCACCGCGCGCATGCCGTACACCGTGCGGGGTAATCCGACGGGGGCGGGCGACTCGCTGGTCGCCGGGCTCGCGCTGGGCCTGGTGGAGTCGGCGTCGTGGCCCGACAGCCTCAGGCGGGCCGCGGCGCTCGGCGCGGCCGCCGTGGCCGCGCCCGTGGCCGGCGACTTCGACCCCGACGTCTACGCCGACATACACCCCCAGATCATCATCACGTAAGGAGCATGTCATGCCCCTTGTTGCCATCGGCGACATCGTCCGCCAGTCGCCCGCCGGGGTGGGCGCCTTCAACGTGATCCAGCTCGAGCACGCCACCGCCATCGTGGCCGGCGCCGAGGCCCTGGGCCTGCCGGTCGTGCTGCAGATCAGCGAAAACTGCGTGCGCTACCACGGCGCGCTGGAGCCCGTCGCGCTGGCCTCGCTGGCGGTGGCCAGGCAGGCCGAGGTGCCGGTCGCGGTCCACCTCGACCACGCCACCGACCGCGCGCTCGTGGAGGAGGCGGTGAAGCTGGGGCTGGGCTCGGTGATGTTCGACGCCTCGGCGCTGCCCGACGACGAGAACGTCCGCACGACCGCCGAGGTGGTGGCGTGGTGCCACGAGCGCGGCGTGTGGGTGGAGGCCGAGCTGGGCGAGGTCGGGGGCAAGGACGGCGTGCACGCGCCCGGCGCGCGCACCAAGCCGCACGAAGCGGTCGACTACGTCGCCAAGACCGGGGTCGACGCCCTGGCCGTGGCCGTGGGCACCTCGCACGCCATGACGACCAAGGACGCGGTGCTGGACCTGGCGCTCATCGCCGAGCTGCGGGCCGCGGTGCCGGTGCCGCTGGTGCTGCACGGCTCGTCGGGGGTGCCGGACGACGTGCTGCGCGAGGCCGTGCGGACCGGAATGAAGAAGATCAACATCGCGACCCACCTCAACAAGGCGTTCACCGGCGCGGTGCGCGACTACCTGGCCCACGACGAGCGCGTGGTCGACTCCCGCAAATATCTCAAGGCCGGGCGGGACGCGGTGGCCAGGGAGGTCAGCCACCTCCTGGGCGTCCTCACGGGGTGAGCTGTTTGCGCATCATGACCGCGGAGCGGCCTTCTACCCCCATGCGGCCGGTCTCGACGTAGCCGAGCGACTCGTACAGCGCGATGTTGGTGGTCATCTTGACGTTGGTGTAGAGGCGCAGCGCGGGCAGCCCCAGCCGGCGCGCCTCCTCCTCGGCGTACGCCATCAGCGCCCGCCCGAGGCCCCTGCCCTGGCGGCCGGGCCGCACGGCGACGTTCTCCACCAGCAGGACGCCGTCCTCGGGGACGAGCACGATGAGCCCGTCGAGGAGCCCGTCGAGCGCGTCGGTGACGTGCACCCGGCCGGCCGCGATGAGCGCACCGTAGTCGGCCTCCATCGGCAGCGGCCGCATGCCGACGACCTCGATCCAGGGCGAGTACGCGTCGTGGACCAGCCGCTCCACGGCCGCCTTGTCGGTGTGATCCGCCAGTCTCATGCCGCCAATGTTGCCAGCACGCGTTCGACCTGTCGTTCGAAGGTGCCCGGCGGATTGCGCGGGTGCTCGTGCGAGAGCAGGAACAGCCAGACGAGCGCGTGCAGCCTGCGGCAGTCGCGCATCCGCCGCTCCTCCGCCGGGCTCAGCTCGAACCGGTGCGCGATCTCCACCTCGCCGTCCACCCACATCGACACGTGCTCGGCCATCTCGGCCAGCTCGAACGCCACGTCGCTGCGCCCCGAGTCCTCGTAGTCGACGATACGGACGCGGGTGCCGTCCCACAGGAAGTTCGCCAGGTTGCCGTCTCCCGCCCCGAACGCCGGCGTGACCCCCGACTCACCCGGCGACCAGCTCCGCAGCCACCGCGTGCCCTCCTTGACCGCCCGGTCCGCCAGCGGGTCCCTGGGCTGCCAGTGCTCGCCGCGCCGCCCGGCCCAGTCGGCGAGCGCCTCCAGCTGCCACGGGCGCAGCGGAACGGCCCTGAGCACGTGCGGCGGCACCGCGGTGTGCAGCTCGGTCAGCGCCTCGACCAGGGCCGCCACGTGCACGGCCGTCGCGAGCAGCCCGCGCAGCGACACCCCGTCGATCCGGGACATCGTCACCACGCCGTCCTCGTAGCCGATCGGCTCGGGGGCCAGGCCGGGGGCGTGCTCGGCCAGCAGGTTCAGCGCGCGCCACTCGCGCTCGGCCGCGCCGGGCTTGCTGTCCATGTAGCGCTTGATGACGACGTCGCCGGCGAAGGCCAGCTCGTGCGTGTGGCGTAGGTCGGCCATGCCCGCATGCTAGGGCACCAACCGCTCAACGGCGCTGGTCACGAGCTTGTGGATCTCCTCCTCGCCGAACACGTCGGGCAGTGTGAGCCGCTCGACGACCAACCAGTTCATGGCGAGGTAGAGCAGCACCACGCTCGTCGTGTCGCCGGGGAGGCCCGATTCGAGGTGGTTGCGCACGTTCGCGTCCACGTCGGCGCGGATCCGCTCGGTCAGCACGGCCCGCAGCTCCGGCCGCCGGGTGGCCTCCAGGCGCAGCTCCAGCAGCGCCAGGTAGCCCGACCTGTACGCCGCCACGCGATCGACCACCTCGTGCATCAGCGCGACCACCCGGTCACGGTCACGCGGCCCGCTCATGTGGGCGGCGGTCATGGCGGCCTCCGGCTGCAGGAGCTCGTAGATCCGGCCGCCCGCCTGGGTGAACAGCTCGTCGCGACTGGGGAAGTAGTTGGACGCGGTGCCCGGCGGCACCTCCGCCTGCTTGTCCACCGCCCTGAACGTCAGTCCGCGGGCCCCTTCCCTGGCCAGCACCTCGATCGCGGCATCGACCAGCGCCGTCCGCCTGGCGACGTTCTGCCTGACCACGTTGACATCACTCCATCTGTAGTACTACGGTCAAACCACTTCAACCATAGTACTTTATCTGGAGTCATTTTGCGGAAGCTCGTGTACTACATCGCCACCTCCATCGACGGCTACATCGCGGGGCCGAACGGCGAGTTCGACTTCTACCCGTGGGCCGACGACATGATGGCCGACGTCAACGCCCGTTACCCCGAGACCGTCCCCACCCACCTCCGCGCCATGATCGGCCTCGACGCGCCCAACCAGCGCTTCGACACGGTGCTCATGGGCCGCGCCACGTACCAGATCGACAAGGCCGTGACCAGCCCGTACGCCCACCTGCGGCAGTACGTCGTGTCCAGCACCATGGAGGTCGAGGACCCGGCCGTCGAGCTGGTCACCGGCGACCCGCTCGGCCTGGTGCGCCGGCTCAAGGAGGAGGACGGCCTGGACATCTACCTCTGCGGGGGCGGTAAGCTGGCCGGCGCCCTGCTGCCGGAGATCGACGAGTTGATCATCAAGTGCTACCCGGTGGTGGCCGGGGCGGGCATCCCGGCGTTCGACGGCGAGTTCCGGCCGACCGTGTTCACGCTGACCGGCTCGAAGACCTACAGCAACGGGGCGGTGGTCATGACGTACGCCCGCCAGTGATCAACCGCCTGCGCAGGAAGTCCCGCTCCACGTCGTTGCCCGCCCGCGCGGCCGCGGCCTCGTACGCCGCCGCGGCCTCCTCCTCGCGCCCGAGCCGCCGCAGCAGGTCGGCCCGCACCGCGTGGAACATGTAGTAGTCGTCGGGCCCCTTGAGCAGCCCCAACGCCACCTCGGGTCCCTCCACCTCGGCCACCGCCACCGCCCGGTGCACCGCCACGACCGGGCCCGGGTCGAGCCGCACCAGCAGGTCGTACAGCCGCACGATCTGCCCCCAGTCGGTGTCCTTCGCGCTCGCCGCGTCGCTGTGCACGGCGTTGATCGCGGCCTGGATCTGGTACGGGCCGGGCTCGTCACGCCGCAGGCACCGCCGTACGTGCTCCTGGCCCTCCGCGATGAGCTCGCGGTCCCACAGCCCGCGGTCCTGCTCCCCCAGCAGCACCAGCTCGCCCTCCTCGGAGGTACGGGCGGCGCGGCGCGACTCGATCAGCAGCATCAGCGCCAGCAGCCCCATGACCTCGGGCTCGTCCGGCATGAGCTCGACCAGCAACCGCCCGAGCCGGACGGCCTCGGCGCACAGGTCCGCACGGACGGCCGTATATCCCTCGTTGAAGATCAGGTAGACCACGGCCAGCACCGCGCGCAGGCGTTCGGGCAGATCGGCCTGCGCCGGGATCCGGTACGGGATCCCGGCGGTCCGGATCTTGCTCTTCGCCCGCACCAGCCGCTGCGCCAGCGTCGCCTCGGGCACCAGGAACGCGCGGGCGATCTCCGCCGTCGTCAGCCCGCCGAGCAGCCGCAGCGTGAGAGCCACCCGCGCGTGGACGGCCAGCGCGGGATGGCAGCACGTGAAGATCAGCCGCAGCCGGTCGTCCTGGACGGGCCCCACGTCCGCGGGCTCGTCCTGGGCGTGCAGGAGCGCGGCCTGCGCATACTTGCCAGGCCGCGCCGACTCCCTGCGCAACCGGTCGACGGCCCGGTTGCGGGCGGTCGTGATGATCCACCCGGCCGGGCTCGGCGGCACGCCGGCGGACGGCCACTGCCGCACCGCCACGCTGAACGCCTCCTGCACCGCCTCCTCGGCGATGTCGATGTCACCGAAGACCCGCACGAGCACGGCGACGGACCTGCCGTACTCCTCGCGGAACACCCGCTCGACCGCGGTCTCCGGCATGGGCGTCAGCGCTGGATCGGGGCCACCACGACCTCGACGCGCTGGAATTCCTTGATGTCCGAGTAGCCGGTGGAGGCCATCGTCCGCTTGAGCGCGCCCATCAGGTTCATCGAGCCGTCGGCCACGCTCGACGGCCCGTGCAGGATCTGCTCCAGCGTGCCGACCGTCCCGAACTCGACCCGCCGGCCGCGCGGCAGGTCGGGGTGGTGCGCCTCCGAACCCCAGTGGAACCCGTGACCCGGCGCCTCGGCGGCCCTGGCCAGCGGCGAGCCCACCATCACGGCGTCGGCCCCGCAGGCGATGGCCTTGGCGATGTCACCGGAGGTGCCCATGCCGCCGTCGGCGATCACGTGCACGTAGCGCCCGCCGGACTCGTCCATGTAGTCGCGCCGCGCCGCCGCCACGTCGGAGATCGCCGTGGCCATCGGCACGGCCACGCCCAGCACGTTGCGCGTCGTGTGCGAGGCGCCGCCGCCGAAGCCCACCAGCACGCCCGCCGCGCCGGTGCGCATCAGGTGCAGGGCCGCCGTGTACGTGGCGCAGCCGCCCACGATGACCGGCACGTCCAGCTCGTAGATGAACTGCTTGAGGTTGAGCGGCTCGGCCCGGCCCGAGACGTGCTCGGCCGACACGGTGGTGCCGCGGATGACGAAGATGTCGACACCCGCGTCGATCACGGCCTTGTGGTACTGGACCGTGCGCTGCGGCGACAGCCGCACGGCGGTGGTCACGCCGGAGGCCCGGATCTCCTCGATCCGCCGGCCGATCAGGTCCTCCTGGATCGGCGCCGCGTAGATCTCCTGGAGCCGCTTGGTGGCCGCCTCCGCGTCGAGCGCGGCGCACTCCTCCAGCAGCGACGACGGGTCCTCGTAACGCGTCCAGAGCCCTTCGAGGTCCAGCGGCGCGAGGCCGCCGAGGCGGCCGATCTCGATCGCGGTCGCCGGGGACACCACGCTGTCCATGGGCGCGACCACTACCGGCAGCTCGAACCGGTAGGCGTCGATCTGCCAGGCGATCGAGACCTCCTCCGGGTCCCGGGTGCGCCGCGAGGGAACAAGGCCGATCTCGTCAAGCGAGTACGCCCGCCGTCCGGCCTTGCCCCGGCCGATCTCCACCTGCTGAGTCATGAACTTACCTTCTGTGATAGTTCGGAGCTTCCACGGTCATCTGGATGTCGTGGGGGTGGCTCTCCTTGAGGCCCGCCGCCGTGATCGGCATGAGCTCGCAGTCGGTGTGCATCTGCATGATCGTGCGGCAGCCGGCGTACCACATGCCCTGGCGCAGGCCACCGACGAGCTGGTGCGCGACGGCCGCGACCGGGCCGCGGTAGGGCACCTGACCCTCGATGCCCTCGGGGATGTACTTGTCGTCGCCGCCGACGTCGGCCTGGGCGTAGCGGTCCTTGCTGAAGGAGGTGCCGCCGCGCTCGCGGTTGCGCACCGCGCCGAGCGAGCCCATGCCCCGGTACGACTTGAACTGCTTGCCGTTGATGAAGATCAGCTCACCGGGCGACTCCTCGCAGCCGGCGAGCAGCGAGCCCAGCATGACCGTGTCGGCGCCGGCCGCGATGGCCTTGACGATGTCGCCGGAGTACTGCAGGCCGCCGTCGCCGATGACCGGCACGCCCGCGGGCGCGCACGCCTTGGACGCCTCGTAGATGGCCGTGACCTGCGGCGCGCCGACCCCGGCCACCACCCGCGTGGTGCAGATCGAGCCGGGCCCGACGCCCACCTTGACCGCGTCCGCGCCCGCGTCGACCAGCATCTGCGCCCCGGCCCTGGTCGCGATGTTGCCCGCGACGACCTGCACCTTGCTGTTGGCCTTGATCTTGCCGACCATGTCGGCCAGGCCCTTGGAGTGACCGTGTGCCACGTCGACGACCACCACGTCGACGCCGGCCTCGATCAGCGCCTTGGCCCGCAGCTCGGCGTCGCCACCGACGCCGACGGCGGCCCCCACGACCAGCCGGCCGTCGGCGTCCTTGGTGGACAGCGGATACTGCTCGCTCTTGGTGAAGTCCTTGACCGTGACCAGGCCGCGCAGCCTGCCGTCGGCGTCGACCAGCGGCAGCTTCTCGATCTTGTTCCGCCGGAGCAGGGCGAACGCCTCGTCACGCGACACCCCGACCGGGGCGGTGACCAGCGGCATCTTGGTCATGACCTCGCGCACGGCACGCGACTGGTCGGTCTCGAAGCGCATGTCGCGGTTGGTCACGATGCCGAGCAGCGTGCCGTCCACGTCCGTCACGGGCACACCCGAGATCCGGTACGTCGCGCAGAGCTTCTCCACGTCAGCCAGCGTGTTGTCGGGGCTGCAGGTGACCGGGTTGGTGACCATGCCGGCCTCGGACCGCTTGACCAGGTCGACCTGCTGGGCCTGCTCCTCGACCGACAGGTTGCGGTGCAGGATGCCGATGCCGCCCTGGCGGGCCATGGCGACCGCCATGCGGGCCTCGGTGACGGTGTCCATGGCCGCGGAGACCAGCGGGATGGACAGCGTGATGCCCCGGGACAGCCGGGCCCTGGTATCGGCCTCGCCTGGCTGCAGGTCTGAATAACCGGGCACCAGCAGCACGTCATCGAAGGTCAAACCTGTCTCGGTGAACTTGGACATGCTGCGGCCCCCTCTTGCCGTTGCTCTGATTGAGCCAAGTCTAGGCCCTGCCTCCAAACTGCGCCGCAGCACCCACACCCGCCACGCCCACCGCCTTCTCCACCCCCAGGACCTCCTTCAACCGATCACCCCCACCGCCGCCGGCACTGCCCGGCCGCCACCCCGAGCCACCGCAACCTTGCACCGCATCGCACCAGGATCCCCTTGCGCCACACGAGCGCCACCCGGGCCGCGGCGACAACGGCGATGCCGGGAGCACGATGACCCCCACGGCCCGTCGTACTCCCGGCATCGAAAAGTGCCGAGACACGGGACGGTCGGTGATCCGTCCCGTGTCTCGGCCACCGGCATCCGGGTCGAGGCGACGCTTGGCGCCACCGAACCCCCCTCCGCGTCCTGATGGCCCGCTGTCGCTTCAGCCCTCACAGGATGCCGACGCTAGGTAAAGCCTGCGTTACGGAACGGAACAACGCAATGTGAAAACGTGCAATTGCACGAAGTTGCACACCGCGCTCCGACCAGTCACCGCAACGGGGGGACACGAGCGTAATGCGGGGTTATCCTCACGGCACGCCCGTGTCCCCCCAACGGAGCCGCCCATAATGCGCAACGAGCCCCGTACGATGCCTGATCCTTTCGAGACGCTGGGCCTCGACCCGACGCAGACCGCGCTGTACACCGCGGTGTTGCGCCTGCACCGCGCGACCCGCACCGATCTCGCGCAGGCCATGGACGGTCCCGTCGAGAAGGTCGGCCGCCAGCTCGACGACCTCGTCAAGCTGGGCGTGATCGACGAGCAATCGGGGGAATACCTGGCCAGGCACCCGGCCGCGGCCCTCGGCAGGGTGATCGCCGATCGGCTCGACCGGCTGGCGGAGGAGAGCCGCAGGATCGACTCGGCGCTCGGCTCGATCCGGTCGCTGATCCGCGACTACGACGCCGGCCGGGACTACCAGAGCGGCACCTTCACTGTGGAGATGGTGAACGGGGCCGACGTGCTGTACGAGAGCGTGGTCGGTATAGCCGTGCAGTCTCCGCCGATGGAATTATTGACCGCGGTTCCCGACGAACGCACAATGATCGATTTCGCGCGCAAATTTGCGGAACTATGGATTGACGCGCAAGAACGAAAACTTCTCACGGTTCACGTGATCATTCCGGTTTCGACTCTGGCTCTGCCGGGCGTACGCGACCAGCTCACCCGGGTGCTGGAGACGGGCGGCAAGGTACGCACGCTGGACCGGGTGCCGAGCTGGTTCATGACCGCGGGGCCCGAGGTCGCGGGCCTGCCCCCGTACTGGGGCGGCAACCTGCCGGACCACGCGTACAACTTCTATCTGATCCGCACGCCGATCGTCGTGGGCATGCTCCGCACGCTGTTCAGGGAGCTGTGGGCCAGGGCCGTGCCCCTGCCGTGGGGCCGCCGGGGCGACGGCATGGTCCAGGTCCTCCGCCTGGCCGCCCAGGGCATGTGTGACGACTCCATAGCCCGCCAACTGGGCGTATCGGTGCGAACGGTCCGGGCGAGGTTCGCGGACGCCATGTCCGAACTGGGCGCTCAGTCGCGTTTCCACGCAGGCGTGGAGGCGGCCAGGCGCGGATGGCTGAGGTAATGTCCACCGCTCGGGCCGCTTCGGTCATATGGTGGGAAGGTGCTGGAAGACGTCCCCCGCGACCCGTTCGCGGACGACCCGAACGACCCTTCCTCGGCGATGGGCGCCCTCGACGACGCCGAGCCCCTCACCGCAGCCGAACGCGACGAGGCCATCACGGACCTCGCTGACGTCGAGGTCTTCCGCTCCCTGCTCGAGCCGCAGGGGGTCCTGGGCCTCGTACTCGACTGCCCTGAATGCGGCGAGCAGCACTTCTTCGACTGGGAGCTGCTGCGCGGCAACCTACGACAAATGATCGAGAAAGGCCAGCCGCAGGTCCACGAGCCGGCCTTTCACCCGGACCCCGCCGACTACGTCAGCTGGGAGTACGCCAGAGGCTACGTCGACGGCGTCATCGACACGGAGGAACGCCGCTGACCGACATCATCGAGCAGCACGGCCAGCAACCGCACGGCTGGATCGCCTGAGTCAGGGCTCTCTCCACGACCGAGCGCGTCGAGCAGCGCGTCGGTCTCCTCCTCTGACGTCAAGCCGACTCCAGCTCGGCCATCTGCCGCAACCTGGCAAGCGCCCGATGCTGGGCGACACGAACCGCACCCGGTGACATACCGAGTACATTACCGGTCTCCTCAGCCGACAACCCTGACACCACCCGCAACAGCAGCAACTCGCGCTGATTCTCGGGCAATCTGGCCAGGAGTCTACGCGCGTGCTCGACCTCGATGTAGCGGACCACGGTCTCCTCGGGCCCCGGCCCGTCGTCCGGCCCATCGGGCAGATCCTGAGTCGGTACGGCCGAGCGCACCGAACTCCGTAGCGCGTCGGCCACTTTGTGCGAGGCGATCCCGAACACGAAGGAGGCGAACGGCCGCCCCATGTCGCGGTATCGCGGCAGCGCGGACAGGACCGCGATGCACACCTCCTGGGCTACGTCATCGGCAATGTGATATTGCCCTGAAACCCTGCCCAGCCGGGCGCGGCAATACCGCACCACCATCGGACGCAACTCACCGAGCAGGGATTCGATCGCACTGCGATCTCCCTGCACGGCGAGGCTCGTCAGTTCCCTAAGGTCGGAGTCATCCGTCCGTGCCGGAAGTCTCGACGCGAGCCTTACCCCAATTTTGGCGTCGGCGACGCTTCCCTCGCTCACGATAGGCATGATGCCCGCACGGATCCGGCCTGTCGTCATGGGGAACGGCTACGGATTGGTCACATTGAAGCGACGATAACGGGCAGTAATCAAATGACCACACTAAGGCTTAACTAGTGACATAATGTTTCATCCCATAACCTGGAATGCACGACAATTGTCAGATCCCGGACGCTTATCACCCACTGCCGGTTTACTCCAATAATCCACCTTTTCCGCCCACTTCTCCCCAACCACCCGCGCCCAAGGGGTCCCGGGATGGTCCTCACACCGGCGACACGCTTCGCGCGATGGAGAGCTCAGGCAGTCCTGAGGGGGCAACCCCGATCCCCGCCCACCAAGAGCCGTTCCGGCAGAGGGCCGTCACCGTCACAAGCGCAACCGCTCGCCCCACAGCCGACCGAGCCCTCAGCCCACAAGGCCTTCACGATGCGCGTCAAAGGACGAACGGGGAGCGCCCGTTCCGCCGCATCCACGACCGCGGCCGCCGCCGGCAGGTCATCGCGGACGCTGTCCCCATCGATCCAGGTGCTGCTGGTCGGGTACTCGCTTTCGCGCCGCGTCGTGCGGATGCGATCGACCGGGCGAAGGATCGCTCCCATGGACGCCCCGAACTGCGCCCGAGCGGCGTGCTGGACCGCCAGGTGGCCACCGGTCGTCGTCGCCCACAGACCCTGGATCTGCAAGAGCTCCGCCAGGGACTTGCGGACGGCATCATGCAACGCCGCCTACGCCAGATATGGATCCGCGACGGCAAGGGTCTCTGCGCTGATCAGATGCGAGCGGTTTGGTACGCCCAACGTGCCGAGCACTGAGGACTCCCGCCTGTTCGAGCTTGGCGACCTCGCGGGCCATCGTGCCACTGTCCGTCCCGGCAATCGCCGCCAGATCGCCGACCGCGTGCTCCTGGTCCCCGATGTAGGTAAACGCCGGCACCGCACAGGTGATCCGAGAGCGGAAGATCGGGAAAACGGCGGGAGGTGGTTTCCGCATGCCTGGATCCTTTGGCGGAGGCATGCGGCGCCGATCTTCAGGAGGCAGTGGATCAGGGGACCGACCGATGAGACGATCATGGCCGCGAACGCGTAAATGGAGGCATTGATGCGTACATTTCGGACGTTCACCGCGGCAGCCGGAGCGCTCATGGCCGTCGCCCTCAGCGCATCACCCGCAGCGGCCGCGCAGGCGCCCACGTACGTCTTCCACAAGCAGACCCTGTGGAAGTCGATCCCCGCCGGCGGAACCCAGGGGGCCACCTGCTACCGGCTGCCGGCGGTCGTGAAGACCAGGAACGACGTGCTGCTCGCCTTCGCCGAGCGGCGCAACAAGAACAACTGCGCCGACCACGGCGCGTTCGACGTCGTCATGCGGCGCTCGACCGACGACGGCGTCACCTGGGAGGCGAGCAGGGTCGTCCTGCCCAGTACGGCCGGAGCGGCCCTGCAGGGGAACGCGACCGTGGTCGCCGACTCCGGCGGGCCGGTGTTCCTGTTCACGACCTCGGAGCCGACCGCGCCCCAGACGACGCCGCGTACGCCGAAGGTCCAGGTCAGCATGGACGACGGCGTCACCTGGTCGAGCCCGAAGGACCTGTCGGGCGTCATCAAGGCGCCCGCGGGCGCCGGGGACTGGTTCGCCACGGGGCCGGGGCACGGCATCCAGCTGACCCAACCGGCCCACAACGGCCGCCTGGTGGTGCCCGTCTACTTCAGTGTGGGCGACACGCAGAGCGTACGGCTGATCTACAGCGACGACCACGGCGCGACCTGGCAGATCGGCGCGACCGCGACCTACGACAAATCGGTCCTGAAGCTGGGCGAGCAGACCCTGGTCGAGCGGACCGACGGCGGCATCCTCGTGATCGCCCGCAACGGCGCCGTGCCCGACGACCAGACCTCCGTCCACGGCCTGGCCCGGGGCGTGAGCACGGACGGCGGCGAGTCGTTCGACGGCGGCTTCCGGGCCGACGGCGCCATCACCGCTCCGCCCACCCATCCAGCCCTGCTACGCCAGCGGGACAAGGCCCCCTACACCCGGATCCTGCTCTCCGCGCCCGCCACGCCGAAGACCGACAACAACCCGGTGGGCATGAACGTGCGCTCGTCCTTCGACGAGGGCGCGACCTGGCGGAACTATGACAACTCCACCAACAACGCGGGGGTGAGGATCGACGGCGACCACGCCGGATATTCCGACATGGCGCTCCTCGGCAACGGCGCGATCGGCGTCCTGTATGAGGCGGGCGTGAACCGCTTCCGGGACGAGATCCGCTGGAACTGGTTCTGGGAGAGCGCGATCGGCCTGCGTTGAACCGTCCCCGGAACGCCGAACGGCCCGCAACCCTTTCGGGTGTGCGGGCCGTGGCGAGAGAAGAGCCGGGTCAGTGGCCGTGGCCGTGACCGTGGCCCGCGCCGCCGGCGGCGGGGGCCTCCTCCTCGGGCTTGTCCACCACGAGCGCCTCGGTCGTGAGGAGCATGCCCGCGATCGACGCGGCGTTCTGGACGGCCGAACGCGTGACCTTCACCGGGTCGATGACGCCCTGCGCGATCAGGTCGCCGTATTCGCCGGTCGCGGCGTTGAGGCCGTGGCCGGCCTCCAGTTCGGCGACCTTGTGCGTCACCACGTAGCCCTCGAGACCGGCGTTCTCGGCGATCCAGCGGGCCGGCTCGACCAGGGCGCGGCGCACGACGCCGACACCCGTGGCCTCGTCGCCCGTCAGGCCGAGGTCGTCGAGAGTCTTGGAGACGTGGATCAGCGCGGAGCCACCGCCGGAGACGATGCCCTCCTCGATCGCGGCGCGCGTCGCGGAGATCGCGTCCTCGAGGCGGTGCTTCTTCTCCTTCAGCTCCACCTCGGTGGCGGCGCCGACGCGCAGCACGCACACACCGCCGGCGAGCTTGGCCAGGCGCTCCTGCAGCTTCTCGCGGTCCCAGTCGGAGTCGGACTGCTCGATGGCGAGCTTGATCTCCTTGACGCGGTCCTCGATGGCCTGCGGGTCACCGGCGCCGTCGACGATGGTGGTGTTGTCCTTCGTGACGACGACGCGGCGGGCCGTGCCGAGCACCTCGAGACCGACGTGCTCCAGCTTGAGACCGACCTCCTCGCTGACGACCTGGCCACCGGTAAGGGTGGCGATGTCCTGCAGCATGGCCTTGCGGCGGTCGCCGAAGCCCGGGGCCTTGACGGCCACGGAGGTGAAGGTGCCGCGGATCTTGTTGGTGACCAGGACGGCCAGGGCCTCGCCCTCGACGTCCTCGGCGATCACGAGCAGCGGCTTCTTCGTCTGGGCGATCTGCTCCAGCAGCGGCAGGAAGTCCGCGATGGAGGCGATCTTGCCCTGGTTGATCAGGATGTAGGCGTCCTCGAGGACGGACTCCATCCGCTCGGGGTCGGTCACCATGTACTGCGACACGTAGCCCTTGTCGAACTGCATGCCCTCGGTGAACTCGAGCTCCATGCCCATGGCGTTGGACTCTTCGACGGTGAGGACACCGTCCTTGCCCACCTTGTCGAACGCCTCGGCGATCAGGTCGCCGATCTGCGCGTCCTGGGCGGAGATCGTCGCGACGTTGGCGATCTCCTTCTTGTCGGCGACCTCGCGGGCGCTGTCGAGCAGCTTGTCGCTGATCGCCTTGGCGGCCTTGTCGATGCCGCGCTTGAGCGACAGCGGCGAGGCGCCGGCGGCCACGTTGCGCAGGCCCTCGCGGACCATGGCCTGGGCCAGCACGGTGGCGGTGGTGGTGCCGTCACCCGCGATGTCGTTGGTCTTGGTGGCAACTTCCTTGGCGAGCTGGGCGCCGAGGTTTTCGTAGCGCTCTTCCAGCTCGATCTCACGAGCGATGGTCACACCGTCGTTCGTGATCGTCGGCGCACCGAACTTCTTGTCGATGACGACGTTGCGGCCGCGCGGGCCGAGGGTTACCTTCACGGCGTCGGCGAGGGCGTTCACACCGCGCTCGAGCGCGCGGCGGGCATCCTCGTCGAACTCCAGGATCTTCGCCATTGTTTGAAAGTCCTCTCCTAGCGTCGAAAGCCCCGGCCGCCCTCAAGAGCGCCCGGGGCTCGACACATCCGGCTTACTTCTCGATGATCGCGAGAACGTCGCGGGCGGAGAGCACGAGGTACTCCTCGCCGCCGTACTTGACCTCAGTGCCGCCGTACTTGCTGTAGAGGACGATGTCGCCCTCAGAGACGTCGAGCGGAATCCGCTTGTCGCCGTCCTCATCCCAGTTGCCGGGGCCCACCGCGAGGACCTTGCCCTCTTGCGGCTTCTCCTTGGCGGTGTCCGGGATGACCAGGCCGGAAGCGGTGGTCTGCTCGGCCTCAAGCGGCTGAACCACAATGCGGTCGCCGAGCGGCTTAACGGGAACCTTGGTGGCGGTCGTCACGATCGGACCTCCCCTTCAGATTTGAATGATCTAGAAGAGGCGACCAGCTGGGCCTGCCGTCGCGGGTGTCAGACCTGCCTCGTCGCACGTTGGCACTCTCAAGGGGAGAGTGCCAACAGGAAACATATGCAAGAGGGGCTTGACAGTCAACACGAACGCGTCTGCTGAGAGCGATCAGACCGAATCCGCCCCCTCTGGATACGGTACGCCCATGGTCCGACCGGGTCGGACGTGGCACTAACGTCGGGTGATGTGGACCTTGACGCCTTCGACGAGCTGCTGACACCGCGCGGGCAGCGCGCGCTCGCGGAGGCCGTGGAGCTGGTGGGCACGGATCCGGTGGCCGCCGCCACGAGGCTGCGCAAGACGTACGACGCCGCGCTGACCTCCGCGGCGCTCACCCAGGCTGGGCTGCGGGAGCGCGCCAAGGCCAAGTTCGGCGAGGACGCCGCGCGGATGTACTTCACGCCGCACGGCCTGGAGCAGTCCACGCGGACGGAGGTCGCCGAGCACCGCGCCCACCGCCTGACCACCGAGGCACGAGCGGACGCGCCCCCGCGCGGGCTCGGGCGCGGGCTGAGGGTCGTGGACGCCTGCTGCGGCGTCGGCGGCGACTTCCTCGCGCTGGCCCGCGCCGGCTGCACCGTGGCCGCCGTGGACACCGACCCGCTGACCGTCGCCGTGGCCAGGGCCAACGCCGACGCGCTCGGGCTGGCCGACCGGGTGACGGTGTCGGTGAGGGACGCGGCCGAGGTCCGGCCCGAGGAGTACGACGTGCTCTTCGCCGACCCGGCCAGGCGGACGAGCCGGGGCAGGACGTTCGGCCCCATGGCCTACTCCCCGCCCTGGCCGGTGGTGCTCGACCTGGTCTCCAGAGCCTCCCGGGCGTGCGTCAAGGTCGCCCCGGGCATCCCGTACGAGTTCATCCCCGGAGGCGCCGAGGCCGAGTGGGTCTCGTACAAGGGCGAGGTCAAGGAGGCCGCCCTCTGGACCGGCCAGGAGGGAGCAGCGGGGCGCCGCGCCACCCTGCTGCCCGGCGGCCACGCGCTGACCGCCACGGGCGCCGAGGCCGCCGTCGGCCCGGTCGGCAGGTACGTCTACGAGCCGGACGGCGCGGCCATCCGGGCACACCTCGTGGGCGAGGTGTCGGAAATCGTGAACGGACGCCTGCTCGACCCGATGATCGCCTACATCACCGGTGACGACCCGATCGACACCCCATGGGCGGCCAGATATGAGGTAGAGGACGTTCTCCCCTTTTCAGGGAAAAAGCTGCGCGCCGCCCTCCGTGAGCGACAAGTCGGAAATGTCACCATCAAGAAGCGCGGCTCCGCCGTCGACATCGAGCGCCTCCGCTCAGATCTCCGCCTAAATGGCGAAAAATCGGCAACTATCATCCTTACCCGAATCATCGATAAGCCATCGGTCATCATCTGCGACACCTCTCCACCTGCCTGAACCGGTCATTCTGCCGTTAACCTCGATCTTTCTCTTCGCCCCTGACGGACCTTGATCGAGAGGCTAAGGTGGGCGGACGGGAGTTCTCCCCTGATGCGGTTTTCCGCGTTCCCGCTCGTTCATCTGAAAATCGACCTATATCCCACCGCTGCGCGGCAGACCGTCGGCGAGCCAAAGGAGCTTTCGGTGGACCATTCCAACCACACCACCCTTCTCCAGGCAGGAGGCCAGTCCGGCATCTCCGAGAGGATGCGGGACCTGCTGGCGCGCGCCTCGCAGGATCATGTGTACGAGCAGCGCACGCAGGGGGCCGTGCTGGACGAGATCCGCCAGCGGCTCGAAGGCATGGAGTGGCTGCTGCGCGAGGTGCGCGAGCGCGAGCTCGGCGGCCTCAGCGGCACGCTGCAGGCGGTCAGCGGGCGGCTCGACGACATCACCGCCAAGCCGCCGATGTGGGCGGAGGGGCTGGCTCAGCACGTCGAGGCGGTACGCGACCACGTGGACGCCGTCGGGGAACGGATCGGAGACGTGGACGCCCGCGTCGCCCCGGTGGCCGACCTGCCCGGCCTGCGGGCCGACCTGGGCACCATGGGCGAGGGCGTGGACGAGGCGCTCACCCGCCTGCAGACGGTGCTCGACAGCACGGACGGCCTCACGAAGGGGATGTCCGACTTCGCCGCGACGCTGGCCACGCTCAACAGCAGCATGGAGGCCGCCGCGAGCCGCTTCACCAGGCTCGACAAGTCGATGGCCGACCTGACCACCCGCACCGACCGGGTCGAGGTCGCGGTCGGCGACCTGTCGGAGCACCTCACCGCCCGGCTGAGCGCCCAGGACAAGCAGCTCGCGGTCCGGATGGACGAGACGGACCAGCGGCTGACCACGCGGCTCGTCGAGGCCGACCAGCGCCTCACGACCCGCCTCGACGACACCGACCAGCGGCTCTCCGACCGCCTCGACCAGACCGACCAGCGACTGACGAGCCGGCTTGACGAGACCGACCAGCGGCTGACGGTCCGCCTCGGCGAGAGCGACCAGCGACTGTCCGACCGCCTCGACCAGACCGAAGAGCGGCTCTCCGACCGCCTCGACGAGACCGACCAGCGGCTGTCCGACCGGATCGACCAGACCGGCCTGCGGCTGAGCGCCCGGATGGACGAGACCGACCAGCGCCTGGCCACCAGCCTCGTCGAGGCGGACGAGCGGCTGGCCAGCCGCCTCAAGGAGTCCGACGAGCAGCTCGGCAGCCGCCTGTCCGACGTCGAGCTGCGCCTCGCCACCAGGCTCGACGAGACCGACCAGCACCTCGCCATCCAGCTCGGCGAGAGCGAGCAGCGCCTGAGCGCCCGCCTCAGCGGCGTGGACGCCCGGCTCGACCGGGTCGAGGGCAGGCTCACGGGGCTCGACTCGCGGCTCACCGGGTTCGACAGCCGCCTGGAGTCGGCCGACGAGTGCCTGGCCGACATCGATACCAGGCTCGACGGCCTCGACGGCAGGATGGCCGGCGTCGACAAGCGGCTCCTGTCCGTGGACAACCAGCTTGGCGGCGTGGACAAGCGGCTGG
Source organism: Nonomuraea sp. NPDC051941 (assembly GCF_044593615.1). Taxonomy (NCBI): domain Bacteria; kingdom Bacillati; phylum Actinomycetota; class Actinomycetes; order Streptosporangiales; family Streptosporangiaceae; genus Nonomuraea; species Nonomuraea sp. NPDC051941. The sequence continues at coordinate 69,509 of NZ_JBIUCF010000029.1, read as the reverse complement.
GCACCGTGGACGGCCACCTCGGGCGCCACGACGACAGGTTCGACGCGCTCGATGTACGCATCGACGCCCGCTTCGGCGCCCTCGACGAGCGCATGGCCACCTCCGACCAGCGCCTCGGCGAGCTGTCCACGCGCAACGAGGGCCGCTTCAACAAGCTCGACACCCAGATCGACTCCGTCGACGAGCGCCTGGTCGAGGCCGAGGAGCACCTGAGCAGCCGGTTCGACGGCATCGACACCCGCTTCAACGGCCTCGACACCCACCTCAACGGCCTGGCCACCCGCGCCGAGCAGGCAAGCGCGCACCTGGAGTCCGTCGACGACCGCATCGAGACCGTCAGCGAGCGCGTGGGCCGCCTCCCCGAGGCCCTGGCGGGCCAGAGCGAGCTGCTCCAGGCGCACGCCGGAGACCAGGCCGAGCGCCTGACCGCCGCAGCGAGCGCGCTCACCGAGCTCGTCACGGCGCGTCCCGACCGCGACCAGCTCACGGAGACGGTCACCGGCATCGTCCAGCCCGCGACCGACGACCTCACCAAGCGCCTGGGCACCCTGGAGGAGACCATGCTGGCCCTGGCCGAGGCCCTCCTGCGCCCCACCAGGGCCAAGGACTAGGACTGACTTCGGGGGGCCGTGCCGTCATCGACGGCACGGCCCTCACACGTGAACGGTCGTGATCGGCAGCGAGGAGTCGGCGGGGATCTCCAGCGTCGACGGCGTGATCCCGGCCGCGACCAGGTTGGAGCCCAGGGCGGCGACCATCGCGCCGTTGTCGGTGCACAGGCCGGGGCGGGGCACGCGCAGCCGTACGCCGGCCGCGTCGCAGCGCTCCTGGGCCAGCGCGCGCAGCCGCGAGTTGGCCGCCACGCCGCCCCCGATCAGCAGGTCGTGCACGTCGTACTTCCGGCACGCCTGCAGCGCCTTGCGGGTCAGCACGTCGACCACGGCCTCCTGGAACGAGGCGGCCACGTCGGGCACGTGGATCGACTGCCCGGACGCCTCGCGGGCCTCGACCCAGCGCGCCACGGCCGTCTTGAGCCCGGAGAAGGAGAAGTCGAGCGTCCCGTCGTCGATCTTGCCGCGCGGGAACGTGATCGCCGCGCCCGAGCCGTCGCGCGCGGCCCGGTCGATGTGCGGCCCGCCGGGGAACGGCAGCCCCAGCACCCGCGCGACCTTGTCGAACGCCTCGCCGGCCGCGTCGTCGACCGTCGAGCCGAGCGAGATCACGTCTGAAGCCACGTCGGGCACGAGCAGCAGCGAAGAGTGGCCGCCCGACACGAGCAGGGCGATGCACGGCTTGGGCAGCGGCCCGTGTTCGAGCTGGTCGACGGCCACGTGGGCGGCCAGGTGGTTGACGCCGTAGAGGGGCACGCCGAGGCCCAGCGCGTACGACTTGGCGGCGGCCACGCCCACCAGCAGCGCCCCCGCCAGCCCCGGGCCCGCGGTCACGGCGATGGCGTCGATGTCGGAGAACTTCAGGCCCGCCTCGGCCAGCGCGGCCTCCACGGTCGGCGTCATGGCCTCCAGGTGGGCGCGCGAGGCCACCTCGGGCACCACGCCGCCGTAGCGGGCGTGCTCCTCCATGCTGGAGGCGATCGTGTTGGCCAGCAGGGTGTGGCCCCTGACGATGCCGATGCCGGTCTCGTCGCAGGAGGTCTCGATGCCCAGGACCAGTGGTTCGTCAGTCATCAAGATTCCTTCTCATCATGATCGCGTCGGTGCCGTCGTCGTAGTAGCGGCGGCGGGTGCCGATCTCCTCGAACCCGTAATGCCGGTAGACGGCCTGCGCGCGCGGGTTGTCGGCGCGTACTTCCAGGAAGATCTCCCGCGCTCCCCTGCGGCCCGCCTCGGCCAGCAACTCGGTCAGCAGGGCGCCGCCGATGCCGGTGCCCTGGTGCTTCTCCAGCACCGCGATGGTCTGCACGTCGGCCTGGTCGGCCGCGGCGGCGAGCCCGGCGTAGCCGATGATCTCACCGTCCACGAGGGCCACCACGTAGTGGCGCGAGCGCGGCATGTCGGCCAGCTCGCCGCGCATCATGCCCTCGCTCCACGCGTCGAGCGGGAACGTGGCCCGCTCGATCGACATGACCGCCGGCAGGTCGGTCGCGGTCATCGGCCGGAGGTTCACGCCGTCACCCGCTTGGGCGCCCCGGGCACGACGGCGTCGGGTCTGCGCAGGTAGATCGGGCGGGGCGGGTCGAGCGGCGTGCCCTGGGCGAGCCGCTCGGCCGCGAGCGCGGCCAGGGCGCCGGCGTAGGGGTAGGGGGGCGCGTCGCTCTCGCCGAGGATCTCGGCGTAGAGCCCGGCGCCGGCGCCCACGACCGGCAGCCCGTCCACGGGCACGTCGGCGGGGCGGTCGACGAAGGGCCCGTCGAGCCGGGTGCGCATGTCGGCGTAGCGCGCCCAGAACACCTCTTTGCGCCGCGCGTCGGTGGCCACCAGGAACGGCTCGGCGAACCCGCTGCCGTAGGCCACGGCGTCGAGCGTGCAGATGCCGTACGCGGGGATGCCCAGCGTGGTGGCGAGCCCCTGCGCGGTCATCAGCCCGACGCGCAGCCCGGTGTAGGGGCCGGGGCCGCTGCCCGCCACGATGGCGGTCACGTCGCGCAGCGCCGCGCCCGCCTCGTCCAGCACGCGTTCGATGGTGGGGACGAGCAGCTCGCCGTGACGCCGGGCGTCGATCGTCGTGTGCTCGGAGAGCACCCGTCCACCGTCGTGGAGCGCGGCGGTGACGGCGGGTGTCGCAGTATCAAAGGCCAGGACCAGCACGGCTGTCTAGCCTACCCGCCGTACGGCCCGCCGCCTCCAAAAGTCAAGACCAGCCCGTACGACGCTTGAGCCAGTCGAGCGCGACCACCCCCTGCGCCCGCTGGAACGCCCTGACCGTGGGCAGTCCCGGCGGGTCCGGAAGACGCGAGTGACGGATGAAATAGCCGGTGAGCCCCGCGACCACCGCGGTCACCGCGGGGTCGGGATCGGTGAACAGCTCGTGCGGCATCGGCCCGCCCTGCATGCCGATCGACGGCAGCATGGCCACCAGATCGACCCAGGGCGCGCCCACGCAGGCCCACGGCCAGTCCACGACGTAGACGCGCTCGCCGCTGAGCAGGATGTTGTCGGCCCGCAGGTCCCGGTGGACCAGGGTGTCGCCGGCCGCCGCCGCGGCCCAGCCGGACTCGAGCTCGGCCAGCTCGCCGAGGTGGCGCAGCGCCCACGGGTCGAGCCCGCCGGTGTCCTCCTCCAGCAGGTCGCGCCAGCCGTGGAAGGACGAGCCGATGGCCTCGGCGATGGGCGGCGCGGCGATCGGGGCGGGGGTGAGCTCGGCCGACATCCGCCTGACGGCGTCGAGCACCCGGTCGAGCTGGTCCCGCCGCCAGGGCAGCTCGGGAGGCGCGCCCTCGACGTCCTCGAAGACCAGCGCGACCCAGCCCTCCAGCTCGAAGCCGGTCAGCAGCCTGGGCGCGGGCACGGAGTCCGGCAGCACGGCGGCGATCTCCAGCTCGGCGCGGTAGATGCGGACGCTGTCGGCGTTCGGCTCGGGGCCGACGGCCTTGACGAAGGCGCGCCTGCCGTTCTCCGCGCGCAGGCGGACGGCGGCCGCCGGCGAGAAGCCGCCGGGCTGGGTGACGGCCTCGGCCACGCGCGCCCCGAGGAAGCCCTCGACCGCCGCGCGCACCTGCGGGTGCACGCTGCCCCAGGGCAGGCGTACGCCGGACGCGGGCGGGCTGGTGTTCACACTCACGTGTCCATGATCCCGGACGAGGGGAAGGGGACCGCAAACCGTTTTTCAGGCGCGGGAGGCGTACACGATGATGTTGTCCAGGTATTCACCCTTGGCGTAGTCGAACTTGCCGCCGCAGGTGACCAGCTTGAGGCCGTCCTCCAGGTACACGCGCCTGGTGGGGAAGCTGTCCTTGTGCACCTGCTCGATGTGGTCGACCTTGAAGCTCACGACCTTGCCGTCACTGCGCTCGACCTTGACGGTCTCGCCCTTGCGTAACTGCCTGAGCTTGTAGAACACGGCGGGGGCCGTCTTGGTGTCGACGTGGCCGATGATCACCGAGGCGCCCTTCTCGCCGGGCACGGCGCTGCCGGAGTACCAGCCGGCCACCTTCGGCTTCTCGTACGGGGGCAGCTCGACCTCGCCGTCCTTCGATAAACCGAGCTTCATCAGCGGTGCGTCGACGTCGATCGAGGGGATGCCGATGCTCTCGGGCACGATCGACGCGGTGGGCGTGGTGCCGGTCTGCATGCTCTTGCCGAACGCGACCAGCAGCAGGCCCGTGGCGGCGCCGGCGAGCACCACCCGTCCAGGTCGGGCCATCGCTACGCCTTGCGGCGCTTGACCGCGAAGCCGATGCCCGCGACCAGGGCGAGGCCGACCAGCACGCCCGCAGGGCCGATCGGGATCGAGGAGTCGTCGCTCGCGTCCATCCCGTACGTGCCGCCGCCGCCCGCCTTGGGCGCCTTGCTCGGCACGGTGGACGGCACGGCCTCGGCCGCGGCCACCCTGAGGGTGGCCCGGCCCAGGTCGTTGGTCCCGTCGCACTTGACGTCGACCCGGTAGGAGCCGCGCCGGACCGTTCCCGAGACCTGCGCCTCGCCGCGCACCCAGGGCGAGCCGTTGGCGGACGTGGCGGTCGCGGTGGGGGTCGCGGAGGCCCCGGCGACCGGGTTGAGCACGACGCCGTTGACGAACGCGCGCGAGGTCCCGGTGCCGGTGTGCGCCGGGCCGCCGGTCGGCACGGGGCAGTTGGCCAGGATCCACACCTTGGAGGTCTCGCCCGCGGTGACGCGGTCGGGGTTGAGCTGGACCGAGATGGTCTGCCTGTTGGTCGAGGGCCGCGGGCTGCCCGTGGCGGTGGCGGCCGGGGCGGCGGTGCCGCTGGCTGTGGGGCTGGGTGTGGCTGTGCCTGTTGGATTTGCATCGGCGGAGGCCGTGCAGCCGGTCAGACCGACCATCACGATGGCTCCCGCGTACGCGACTCGCCTGACCCTGAGCACCGGCCGCACCCCACTCCGCCGTCGTACCACCCAGCATCCATCAGAAATATGGATGTCGCCCCTCCTGATACCCAGAAAATCTGGGCCAATCCCTGACCAACGATCATGATTTATGTCATTGGCCTGGTACGTCAAGGGTGCCAGTATTGCCGAAAATTGACGGCGGTTTTAGTCTTCCAGCGGCTCAGACGGCGTGTCGGCCCATCGCGGACCCACGCCGCGCAGGGTGACAATGCGGGCCTCCTCGCCCGCCTCGCGGTCGATGTGGATCTCCAGCCGGTCTTCGGCCAGCCCCTCGACCAGCCCCTCGCCCCACTCCACGACGGTGACGGACTCCTCCAGCGAGGCGTCCAGGTCGAGGTCGTCGACCTCCAGGTCGCCGCCGAGCCGGTAGGCGTCCGCGTGCACGAGCGGCGGCCCCTGGCGCAGCGAAGGATGCACCCGGGCGATCACGAACGTGGGCGAGGTGATCGGGCCGCGTACTTTGAGCCCTTCGGCGATGCCCTGCACGAGCGTGGTCTTGCCGGCACCGAGCGCGCCCGACAGGACGAGCAGGTCGCCGGCGCGCAGCTGCCCGGCCAGGCGGGCGCCGTACGCGCGCATGTCCTCGGCGGTCGCCAGCCTCACTGCATCTCCACCCTCTTGATCAGGTCGCGCAGCGCGTCGTTGACGGCGCCCGGCCGCTCCAGCTGGATGAGGTGGGACGTGTCGGGCACCTCGGTGAGCTGCGCCTTGGGCAGCGCCGCGGCGATGGCCTTGCTGTGGTCGGGCGGGGTGAGCCAGTCGCGCTCGCCCACCATGATCGCGGTGGGCACCTGGTCGAGGACGTCGAGCGCGGAGAGCTTGTCGTGGTTCATCAGCGCCGGGTAGAAGTCGGCGAACACCTCGGTCGGCGTGGCCCTGATCATCGACTCGGCGAAGTCGACCACGGTCGGGCTGACGTTCTTGGAGTCGCCGAAGCCCATGTAGCGGGTCATCAGGAACGCGATGTCGCTGCCCGCGTGGCGGGTGCGGTCGACAAGGGCGCCGCCCTTGCCCAGGATCGAGATCGTGGACGGGGCGATCTTGTGCACCGCCTTGGACACCATCGCCGGCATGCCCAGCGTGAGCTCGGCCAGCTTGCCCGCCGAGGTCGCGATGAGCGCGACGCCGCGGATCTTGTCCGCGAACAGCTCGGGGTGGCTGTCGGCCAGCGCCATGATCGTCATGCCGCCCATGGAGTGGCCCACCAGCACGCACGGGCCCGGCACGAACTTCTCGATCACCTCGGCCAGGTCGGCGCCCAGCCGGTCGATCGTGCTGCCGTCGGCGCCCGCGCGCTGCGAGCGCCCGTGCGAGCGCTGGTCCCACAGCACCATGCGGTAGCTTTCGCGCAGGTCCTTGCGCTGGTAGTGCCAGGACTCCAGGTTGAGGCAGTAGCCGTGGCAGAAGACGACGGTCAGCTCGGCGTCCTCAGGTCCGTCGATCTCAAGGTGCAGCGCCTTGCCGTCGGAGGTGACGAGCGTGCGCTCCCTGCCCCGCAGCTCGCCGAACGGCTCGCTGGCCTCGGTGTCGGGGCGCAGCCTGATCCTGCCGACCGCGTACCGCTTGGCCAGCGCCGCCGCCGCGACGCCGGCGGAAGCCGCACCGACGAGCGCGCCGGCGATGCCTACCCTGCGCCGTGTTGTCGTCGTCATCTCCCCGATCCTTCTCCGCTCATGCCCGCCGCGAAGTGCCCGTCGTCACTCCGAGCGCCTGTGCTCGTAGACCCGCGGCACGCGCGACCCGATCCTGGTCACGATCTCATGCGTGATCGTGCCGAGATTATCCGCCCACTCCTGAGCGGTCGGCTCGCCCCCGTCACCGGGCCCGAACAGCACGACCTCGTCGCCTGCCGACAGGGGGTCGTCGCCCATGTCGATCATGAACTGGTCCATGCACACCCGGCCCGCGATCAACCTGCGCCGCCCGCCGGCCAGCACCTCGACCCGCCCCGTGGCGTGCCTGAGGATCCCGTCGGCGTATCCGAGCGGCACGAGGCCGAGGGTGGTCTCGCGGTCGGTGACGTACAGGTGAGCGTATGACACGCCCGAGCCCTCCGGAACCCGCTTGACCAGCCCGGCCTGCGCCACGAGCGTCATCGCCGGCCTGAGCCCGAAGTCGCCCAGCTCGGGGATGGGGCTCAGGCCGTACATCGCGATGCCGGGCCTGACCAGGTCGTAGCGGGCCTCAGGAAGCGTCACGGTGGCCGCGGAGTTGGCGAGGTGCCGGATCACGTGGGAGCCCGCCGCGCCGGCCCGCTCGGCCAGCTTCAGCGCCGTTCTGAACGCCTCCTGCTGCTGCTCGATCGACGGGTGGCCGGGGATGTCGGCGCAGGCGAAGTGGGACCAGAGGCCGACGATCTCGACGACGCCCTCGGCCTGGAGCTTCAGCGCCCCGTCGAGGAGCCCCTGCCAGGCGGCCAGCGGCGAGCCGCCCCTGCTCATGCCGGTGTCGGCCTCCAGGTGGAGCCTGGCCGTGCGCCCCGTGCGGCGGGCGGCGGCCTCGATCTCGCCGAGCAGCCCCGCGTCGGAGGCCGACAGCTCGATGTCCTTGTCGAGGGCCTCGTCCAGCGGCTCGCCGGGGGTGATGAGCCACGACAGGATCGGCGCGGTCACCCCGCCCGCGCGCAGCTCGAGCGCCTCCCGGACGAACGCGGTGCCCAGCCGGCTCGCGCCTGCCTCGATGACGGCCTCGGACGCCGGCACCAGCCCGTGCCCGTACGCGTCGGCCTTGACGGCGCCCATCAGCTCCGCGCCGCGGACCCGCTCCTTGAGCAGGGCCACGTTGTGCCTGATCGCGGCCAGATCGACCCGCGCCTGGGCCGGTGTGGCCATCGAGGAGTACATCCTTCTAGTGTGGCAGCTCACGCGGGTGGTCGAGCGCGATTTCCGCCCCCGCCCCGACGACCCGCCACCCCTACGACGAGCGGCCCCCGCCGGTCACCGCGCGGATGGCCGCCGGCACCGCCGCGGCCACGTCGGCCGCGGTCAGCGGCGCGCCCTCGGCGGCCCGCCACCCGGCGAGCCCGTGCAGGAACGCCCCGCAGGACGCCGCGTCGTAGCAGCTCAGCCCCTGGGCGAGCAGCGCCCCGGCCACCCCCGCCAGCACGTCGCCGGTCCCTCCGGTGGCCAGCCAGGAGGTGCCCGTGACGTTCGCCCGGACCGGCCGCGACTCCTCGGCCACCACCGTGGTGGAGCCCTTGAGCAGCACGGTCACACCCAGCTCGGCCGCCGCCCGGCGGACGTGCTCCAGCCGGGCGGCCTCGATGGCGTCCCGGTCGGCGCGGATGAGCCGGGCCAGCTCTCCGGCGTGCGGCGTGATCAGGACGGGCGCCGACCGCCGCAGCAGCCCGCGGTCCCGGGCCACCAGCGTCAGTGCGTCGGCGTCGATCAGCACGGGCACGTCGGAGGCCAGCACCTGGGCGGCCACCTCGTGGGCCCACTCCCCGGTGCCCAGCCCCGGCCCGAGCACCCACGCCTGCACCCGGCCCACGTCTTCGAGGGAGGGCCGGTCCAGCTCGGTGACCACGGCCTCCGGCCAGTGCGCGCGCACCTGGGCGACCGGCGCGCCGGGGCCCGCGTACCGCACCATGCCGGCCCCCGCCCGCAACGCGCCGCCCACGGCCAGCACGGCCGCGCCGGTGAACAGGTCGCTCCCCGCGGCAACGCCCAGCACGCCCCTGCGGTACTTGTCGGACTCGTTGCCGGGCCGCGGCAGCAGGACGTCCACGTCGCCGCCGGTCAGCGCCGCGACGTCGGGATCGGGCAGATGGGCCCCGAGCCCGATGTCCACCAGCTCGACCGTGCCCGCGTGCTCGGCGCCGGGATCGACGAGCAGGCCCGTCTTGTACGCCCCCATGGTCACGGTCACCCGGGCCCGCACCGCGAGGCCCTCCACCCGGCCGCTGCTCGCGTCCACACCGCTCGGCACGTCCACCGCGACGATCGGCCCGCGGGCCGCGTTCGCCTCCTCGACGAGCGCCCGGTACGGCTCCCGCAGCGCCCCTGAGGCCCCGATCCCGACGAGCCCGTCGATGATCAGGTCCGCGCGCTCCAGAGCGTCCCGCTCGACGACCCGCCCGCCGGCCTGCCTGAGCGCGGCGAGCCCGGCCTCGTGCGTCTTGGACCCGGCAAGGACCGCGCCCACCCACGCCCCGCGCCTGGCCAGCCGCTCGCCTGCGTAGAGCGCGTCACCGCCGTTGTCGCCGCTGCCGACGAGGAGCACGACGCGTTTGCCGTAGACCCTGCCCAGGAGGTCGGCGCAGACGGCGGCGAGCCCGGTGGCGGCCCGTTGCATGAGCGTGCCCTCGGGCAGCCGCGCCATCAGCTCGTGCTCGGCGCCCCGGATCTGGTCGGCGGTGTAGGCAGTCTTCACGATCCGAAGCTATCCCTCCGCGATCACGTAGGCCACGGCCACGCCCGCGTCGTGGCTGAGCGAGACGTGCCAGCGCTTGACCCCGAGGTCGTAGGCGACCTCCGCGGCCTTGCCGGTGATCCGCAGCTCGGGCTTGCCGTGCTCGTCGCGGCGCACCTCGGCCTCCAGGTGGGCCATCCCCCTGGGCGCGCCGAGCGCCTTGGCCACGGCCTCCTTGGCGGCGAACCTGGCGGCCAGCGACCGCACCGGCAGCTCAATCTCTGCCTCGGTGAACAGCCGCTCCTTGAGCTGCGGTGTGCGCTCCAGCGCCGCCTCGAAGCGGTCGATGTCCACGACGTCAACGCCGATGCCAAGGATCATGACCCCAGCGTACTCAGAACAGCCCGCGCTCCCACGGACCCCAGATCGCGAATGACCTGCCCTGTTTCGCCTGGACGTTGACGTAGAGGGTGTGGCCGCCGGGCCCGAACGTCGAGCCGGCGAACTCCGCCCCCGGGTCGTCGGGGATCGGCTCCAGGCGGCAGAAGTCGAAGATCTGGCCCGCCTTCGTGAGCCCGCGCAGGTAGTTGTCGCCGTCGCCGTCCTCGCACAGCACGAGCGTGCCGCGCCTACTGGCCGTCACGTTGTCGGGCAGGTCGAGCACCGCCGAGCGCGGCGACTCGTAGGCGAGCCTGAGCCGCCCGCTCCACGTCTCGTACGCCCACACCTGCCCCCGCCCCTTGCCGAACCCGGAGGGCGGCGTGTCGCCGGCCGCCGTGGCCCCGCCCTGGGTGGAGACGAAGTACACGACCCCCTGGTGGAAGACGGCCCCCTCCAGCCGGGAGAAGATCGCCGCGCCCTGCTCCCGCCCTTGGCTGCCCACGGCCTGGACGGCCTGGTCGTAGGCGGGCCTGCCGGTGAAGGTCGGGTCGGGGTCCTCGATGTCCACCCAGGCGGTCTCGTACGTGGCCGCGGGCTGCTGCCCCACGGACAGGTCCTTGCGCTTGGCGCCCTTGACGGCCAGCATCTGCAGCCGCCCGCCGTCGAGCAGCCGCCCCGCCTGGACGGGGTGCTTCGGCGGCAGGTAGCGGTAGAAGCCGGAAGGGTAGGAGAAGTTGTCCTCGGTCATGTAGAGCGCGCCCGTGGAGGGGTCGAACGCCACCGACTCGTGCGGGAACCGGCCGGCCGACTTGATCGGCCTGGCGGTGGCTGCGCGGTTGACCGGCACCTCGAAGATGTAGCCGTGCTTGCGGGTGAGCTTGGCGTTGTCGCCGCCGGAGAAGTCGTCGGCCACGTCGGGGCCGTTGACCGTCTCCTCGCAGCTCACCCAGGCCCGCCACGCCATGGGGCCGCCCGAGCAGTTCATCATGGTGCCGTTGAGCGAGGGGGCGGCCTGGATCACCTCTCCGTAGCGGGTGACGCGCAGCGTGGAGGTGCCGCCCCCGGCCATCGGGTCGTACGCTCTCGCCTTGTCGCCGAACGCGCCGACGGGGCCGTTGACCTCGTGGTTGCGGATCAGGATCGCGCTGTCCTTGGGGCCGGAGAACGCCGCCATGCCGTCGTGCCTGCCCGGCACGGCCGACCCGTCGCTGAACTTCTCGCCGGCGGCGCTGAACGAGCGATATTTGAACCCCTCGGGCAGATGCAGCCGCACCTTCCCGTCACGCAGGTCGGGCACGGGCTTCAGCCGCCCGTAACCTCCCTGCACCGGCTTGACGCCCCCTTGCACTCCCGCGCACGCGACTCCGGCGAAGGGGCCGGCGACGGCGATCACGTTCGTGATGAAGCGACGACGGTCCATCAGACCTCCCAGCCCTGCACAGTAGCCGCCGACACATGTTCATACGCGTGATTCGGCAAGACGGATCTTCCTTCCCCGAACTGAGTCTCGGTAATCCCACGTGTTTATCCACAGGCTGTGGATCCCGCTGCGCGCACCCGGCCATGATCCGGTTCACCGCTCATCGCTACGCTGCCAAGGTGAACAACGGCTACGTGGAACTGAGCAGGGAGCAGTGGAGCGAGCTCCGCAAGAACACGCCCTTGACTCTCACCGCAGACGAGCTGGAAGAGCTTCGCGGCCTCGACGACCCCATCGACCTCACTGAAGTCACGGACATCTATCTCCCCCTGACCCGGCTGCTGAACCTGCACTTCACCGGGTCCAAAGAGCGCAGCAGCGTGCTGAGCGCGTTCCTCGGTCATCCCGAGCAGCGCGTGCCGTACATCCTGGGCATCGCGGGCAGCGTCGCGGTCGGCAAGTCGACGACGGCGCGGCTCCTGCACACCCTGCTGGCCCGCTGGCCCGAGCACCCGCACGTGGAGCTGATCACCACCGACAGCTTCCTCTACCCGAACGCGGTGCTGGAGGCCAAGGGGATCATGCACCGCAAGGGCTTCCCGGAGAGCTATGACCGCAGGGCGCTGGTCAGGTTCGTGGCGGAGGTGAAGGCCGGGGCGGCGGAGGTGCGCGCGCCGATCTACAGCCACCTGGAGTACGACATCGTGCCCAAGGCAAGCCAGGTCGTGAAAAGTCCGGATATCTTGATCATCGAGGGGCTCAACGTCCTCCAGCCGGCCCCGCCCACGTCCCTCGCGGTCAACGACTACTTCGACTTCTCCATCTACGTGGACGCCAAGGTCGAGGACATCCGCACCTGGTACGTCGACCGCTTCCACAAACTCCGTCGCACCGCCTTCGAGGACCCGAAGTCGTACTTCCGGTACATCGCGGAGCTCTCGTACGAGGAGGCCACGGCCTTCGCGGTCAACGTCTGGCGCGACATCAACGAGCGCAACCTGGTCGAGAACATCGCCCCCACAAGGGGCCGGGCCGACCTCGTGCTCAAGAAGGGCGCCGACCACTCGGTACGGCGGGTACGGCTCCGCCAGACCTGAGCACCTCCTCGAACAGGTAGAGGGCCAACCTGCCCCCGCACTCCTGGTCGTCCACCGCGGCGAACCAGCACTCCTCACCATGGTCGTGACATCGGTATCGGATCATGCACGTCAGCCTCACGCAGATGTGTCAAAACGCCATCAACGTCCGATAGACGACAATGGCCCCTGTGCTACATCTGCGACTGATCAGCCCGGCCGCGCGGACCGGCGAGGCGACGACGGTGTTGGAGGACTGCCCAGGCGTCACCAACATCGTCGTCCTGCCGGGCGCGGCCCGCGAGCCGGCGGGCGACGTGATCCTCTGCGACGCGGCCCGCGAGTCCGCCAACGAGGTGCTGAACCGGCTCAAGTGGCTGGAGACCGAGGGCTCCATCGCCATCGAGCAGGTCGATCTGTCGCTGTCCAGGGTCGCGACCGACGCGGTCGAGGAGGCGCCCGGCGATCCCGACGACGCCGTGGTGTGGGAGGAGCTCGCGCACCGGGTGCACGCCGACTCCCGCATGACGTGGGCGTACCTGGCCTTCCTGGCCATCGCCACGCAGCTCGCGGGCATCGGCATCCTGCAGAACTCCCCCATCCTGATCGTCGGCGCGATGGTGCTCGGGCCGGAGTTCGGCGCGGTCGCGGCCATCTGCTTCGGCCTGCTGCGCGGCAGGTGGCACCTGATCATCACGTCGCTGAGGACGCTGGTCATCGGGTTCACGCTGGCGATCGCGATCACCTTCGCCTGCGCGCTCGTCTCGAACTGGCTCGGCTGGATCGACATCGGCAACCTCACCAGGAACGAAGAGGTCCAGTTCATCGTCAAACCGGACCGGTGGTCGTTGATCGTGGCGCTGCTCGCGGGCGCGGCCGGGGTGCTGTCGGTCACGGCGGGCAAGTCGTCGGCCCTGGTCGGCGTCTTCATCTCGGTCACCACCGTGCCCGCGGCCGGCTACGTGGCCGTCGCGCTGGCGCTGGGCGACTGGAACGAAGTCTACGGCTCGGTCTCGCAACTCGCCGTCAACATCCTCGGCATGATCATCGCGGGCACGGGCACGTTGCTGGTCCAGCGGAAATTCTGGCCTCAAGTAGGACGGCGTTCATCCGTCTGAACGAGGCGGCGGCCCTCGCCCGCCCGGTACGGTCGGGCACATGCACATCCTCGCCACCGAGGGGCTGACCAAACGCTTCCCCACCGTCACCGCGGTCGACCAGCTCACGGTCACCGTGGGGCCCGGCGTCACCGGTCTGGTGGGGGCGAACGGCGCGGGCAAGTCGACGCTGCTCAAGATCCTGCTCGGCCTGCTGCCGCCCACCGGCGGCGCGGCCAAGGTGCTCGATCTGGACGTGACCGCGCAGGGCGCCGAGATCCGCCGGCTCGTCGGTTACATGCCCGAGCACGAATGCCTCCCGCCCGACGTCTCCGCCACCGAGCTGGTCGTCCACCTCGCACAGATGTCCGGCCTGCCGCGCACCGCCGCCCGCGAGCGCGCCGCCGACGTGCTGCGCCACGTGGGCCTGGCCGAAGAGCGCTACCGTGCCGTCGGGGGCTACTCCACGGGCATGAAGCAGCGCGTCAAGCTGGCCCAGGCCCTGGTGCACGACCCCAAGCTGGTCTTCCTGGACGAGCCCACCAACGGCCTCGACCCGCGCGGCCGCGACGAGATGCTGACGCTGATCAGGCGCATCGGCACCGAGTTCGGCATCAGCGTGCTGGTCACCTCCCACCTGCTGGGCGAGCTGGAGCGCATCTGCGACCACGTGATCGTCATCGACTCCGGGCGGCTGCTGCGCTCGTCCGCGATCGGCGAGTTCACCCAGGCCACGCAGACCGTCACGGTCGAGGTCGAGGAGGGGCTGGAGCCGCTGGCCGCCCGGCTGACCGAGGCCGGCCAGACGGTCTCGCAGCAGGGCCGCCTGCTGGTGGTCAAGGTTCTCGGGCCCGAGACGTTCGACGCGATCCGGGACGCCGCCGTCGACCTGGACCTCTGCCTCATCCGCCTCGAACAGGGACGTCACCGCATCGAGGACGTCTTCAGGGAGGAGGTGGCGGGTGTCTGAGATCTACGACATCGGCTACCGCCACTACGACGGGCCCCGGCTCGGCCGCGCCTACGCGACCCGGGCGCTGACCGTCCACAGCCTGCGCGGCATCTTCGGCCTCGGGCGCACGGCCCGCAGCAAGATCATGCCGTTCTCCCTCTTCGTCATCATGCTCCTGCCGGCCGTCGTGGCCGTCGCGACGATGGCCCTGGCCCAGCAGCGCATCCTCCCCTACAGCGGCTTCGCCGTCATCATGCAGGCCGTCGTCGCGGTCTTCCTGGCCGCGCAGGCGCCCACCGTGGTCGCGCCCGACCTGCGCTACCGCGTGCTGCCGCTCTACCTGTCGCGTCCCGTCTCGATCGCCGAGTACGTGGGCGCCAAGGTCACGGCGATGACCGCGGCGCTCTTCCTGCTGGTGGCGGTGCCCCTGACGTTGATCTACGCCGGCGAGCTGGTGGTGGACATGCCCGGGCCGCCGGCCACCGGCGAATACCTCGGCTCCGTCCTCATGGCGCTGCTGCTGGCCGTGCTGATGTCGTCGTTCGGGCTGGCGCTGGCCTCGTTCACGCCGCGGCGCGGGCTCGGGGTGGCCTCCGTGATCGCCGTCTACCTGCTGTCGTCGGCGTCGGTCCCGTTGATCTACGGGTCCCTGTACGCCTCGGGCAACGAGGCCGCGGCCTCCTGGGCCTGGCTGGCCAACCCGTTCTGGCTGGTGGACTCCGTACAGACCTGGCTGTTCGGCACCCCGCCGCACATCCCCGAAGGGGACTACCCGAGCGGGCCCACCTCGGCCGCGGCCCTCGTGGTGCTGGTGGCGCTCGCCGTGGGCGCCCTCGCGCTGCGCTACAGGAAGGCGGCCGCACGGTGAAGATCGAGCTGTCTCAGGTTTCCCGCTGGTACGGCAACGTGGTGGCGGTCAACGACGTCACCATGACGATCGGCCCCGGCGTCACGGGCCTGCTCGGCCCCAACGGGGCGGGCAAGTCCACACTCCTGCACATGATGGCGGGCTTCCTGTCGCCGTCCAACGGGTCGGTCACGCTGGACGGCCAGCAGGTCTGGAAGAACCACCACATTTACCGAAATATCGGCCTAGTCCCGGAACGGGAGGGCGTGTATGGCTTCCTCACCGGCTGGCAGTTCGTCCTCTCGGCCGCCCGCCTCCACGGGCTGGGCGACCCGGTCGAGGCGGCCCGCAAGGCCCTGGCCACGGTCGAGATGGAGGAGCCCAAGGACCGGCGTGTGGAGACGTACTCCAAGGGCATGCGCCAGCGCGTCAAGGTGGCCGCGGCGCTCGTCCACGACCCGCCCGTGCTCCTGCTCGACGAGCCGTTCAACGGCATGGACCCCCGCCAGCGCCTCCACCTCATGGACCTGATCCGCGCCATGGGCACGGCGGGCAAGACGATCCTGTTCAGCTCCCACATCCTGGAGGAGGTCGAACGGGTCGCCCAGCACATCGAGGTGCTGGTGGCGGGCCGGCACGCGGCGTCGGGCAACTTCCGCGAGATCCGGCGCCTGATGACCGACCGGCCCCACCTGTTCGTGATCCGTTCGAGCGACGACAGGAAGCTAGCCGCCGCCCTCATCCGCGACCACTCGACGGGCGGCATCACCCTCCGCCCCGACGGCCTGGAGGTCCAGGCCGCCGAGTTCCGCCGCTTCGCCTGGCTCCTCCCCCGGGTGGCCCAGACGGAAGGCGTACACCTGCACCAGGTCTCCCCTGCGGACGAGGACCTGGAGAGCGTCTTCTCCTACCTCATCAACAGGAGCACCTGATGAACACAGTCGTGGCGGGCATCACCTACCGGGCTCTGCTCGGGCGGCGGCGCATCATCCTGCTCCTGCTGCTGCCGCTCGCCCTGATCGGGCTGGCCGTGCTCTTCCGCGTGCTCGGCGGGGACGACCAGAGCGCGGCCGTGCAGCTGATGCAGAAGTTCGCCATCAGCACCATGCTCCCCCTGCTGGGCCTGATCGCCGGCACGGGCGTCATCGCCCCGGAGATCGACGACGGCACGATCATCCACCTGATGTCCAAGCCGATCTCCCGCCCGGTCATCGTCCGGACGAAGTTCCTGGTGGCGGCCTCGCTGATGGCCCTGTTCGGCGCCGTGCCCACCTACGTGGCGGCCTGGATCCTGGCCGGCAACGAGGACGGCATCGCCCCTGGATTCGCGCTCGGAGCCCTGGTGGCCGGCATCGCGTACGCCGCCGTCTTCCTCCTGCTGGGCGTCGTCACCCGGCACGCGGTCACGATCGGCATCATCTACGCCCTCGTCTGGGAGAGCGTGGTGGGCAACTTCATCCAGGGCGCCCGCAAGTTCTCGATCCAGCAGTGGGGCCAGACGATTGCCAAGCAGATCTCCGACTCGGCCTTCGTCGAGGCGGACGTCGCGCTGAGCTTCGCCCTACCCGCGCTGATCGTCGTCACGGTGGTCGGCGTCTTCTGGGCGGGGCAGCGGCTGCGGGTCTTCTCGCTCACCGGGGACGAATGAACGAACGGCCCGCGGGGGTCACCCCCGCGGGCCGTTCGGACAGTCGCTCAGACGCAGGCCGTGCGCACCACATCGGCGAGGCGGCCGGCCACCTGGGTGGCGTGCTCCTCCGACGCGGCCTCGACCATGACCCGGATCATCGGCTCGGTGCCGCTCGGCCTGATCAGGACCCGGCCCGTCTCCCCCAGCTCGCCCTCCGCCTCGGCGACGGCGGCCAGCAGCTCGGGGGCGGCGGCCTTGCCCTTGTCCACGTCCTTGACGTTGATCAGGATCTGCGGCAGCGGCGTCATCACCGCGGCCAGCTCCTTCAGCGACAGGCCCGACTTGGCCACCACGCCCAGCAGGTGGAGCGAGGTGAGCAGGCCGTCGCCGGTGGTGGCATGGTCGAGCATGATGACGTGGCCCGACTGCTCCCCGCCCAGGTTGTAGCCGTCGGACTTCATCCGCTCCAGCACGTAGCGGTCGCCGACCGCGGTCTCCACCACGGTGATGCCCGCGTCGCGCATGGCCAGCTTGAAGCCCAGGTTGGACATCACGGTCGCCACCACGGTGTCCTTGGCCAGCAGGCCCTCGCCGTGCATGGCGGCGGCGAGGATGGCCATGATGCGGTCGCCGTCGACGATCGCGCCCGTGTGGTCGATCGCCAGGCAGCGGTCGGCGTCGCCGTCGTAGGCCACGCCCAGGTCCGCCCCGCGCGACACGACGATCTGCGCGAGCTTGTCCAGGTGGGTGGAGCCGTGGCCGGCGTTGATGTTGAGGCCGTCGGGCCTGGCGCCGATGGCCTCGACCCTGGCGCCCGCCCGCACCAGCGCCTCCGGGGCCACCATGTGGGCGGCGCCGTGAGCGCAGTCGACCACGATGTTCAGCCCGTCGAGCGCGGCGTTCATCGTGGTCAGCAGGTGGGAGACGTACCGGTTGGCCTCACCGTACGCTTCCCGCACCCGGCCCACGGCCGAGCCGACGGGAAAGCTCCAGTCCTCGCCCAGCCGCCGTTCGATCTCGTCCTCGACCGCGTCCGACAGCTTGAAGCCGCCGCGGGCCAGGAACTTGATGCCGTTGTCCGGCGCCGGATTGTGCGAGGCCGACAGCATGACGCCGAGATCGGCGCCGAGCGCGGCGGTGAGGTGGGCGACGGCCGGGGTGGGAAGTACGCCGAGGCGCAGCACGTCCACACCGGACGCCGCGAGGCCGGCGACCACCGCGGCCTCGAGAAACTCTCCCGAGGCGCGAGGGTCCCGGCCCACGACCGCCACCGGCCTGCTCTTGCGGCCGGCAGCGGCGAACGCGCCCGCATCGCCGAGGACGTGAGCCGCCGCGACCGAAAGGTCCATGGCGAGCTGCGCCGTGAGGTCGCGACCCGCGACCCCACGTACCCCGTCGGTGCCGAAAAGGCGCGCCAATTTAGCGCTTGCTGTACTGCGGAGCCTTGCGGGCCTTCTTGAGGCCGTACTTCTTCCGCTCCGTGGCGCGGGCGTCACGGGTGAGGAAGCCGGCCTTCTTCAGCGGCGGCCGGTTGATCTCGACGTCCAGGATCGCCAGGGCGCGGGACAGGCCCATGCGCAGCGCGCCGGCCTGGCCGGTCACGCCGCCGCCGTCGATGCGCGCGATGACGTCGAACGCCTCCTCGGCGCCGAGCACCACGAAGGGCTCGTTGACGATCTGCTGGTGGACCTTGTTCGGGAAGTAGACGTCCAGCGAACGACCGTTGATCGTCCACTTGCCGGTGCCGGGGACGATGCGCACGCGGGCGATCGCCTCCTTGCGGCGGCCGGTGCCGTACGAGTTGCCCGTGGTGACGGGCTTGCGCACGGGCGCGTCGGCGCTGGCGGCGGACTCGGTGGTGTACTCGGACGGGAATTCCTCGCTGGAGATTTCCTCCAGCTCGGGCTCGACGGCCGTCTCGACACCGGTGGGCTCAGCCACGGTTCTCCTCTAACTCTTTCGAACTACTACTGGGCGATCTGGGTGATCTGGAACGGCACCGGCTGCTGAGCCTGGTGCGGGTGCTCGGAACCCGCGTAGACCTTCAGCTTCTTCGCCATCTTCCGGCCGAGGGAGTTCTTCGGAAGCATGCCCTTGACGGCCTTCTCGACGGCCTTGTCGGGCCGCTTCTCCATGAGCTCGCCATAGCTGACGGAACGCAGACCGCCCGGGTAGCCCGAGTGGCGGTACGCCTTCTTCTGCTCAAGCTTGTTACCACTGAGCGCGATCTTGTCCGCGTTGATCACGATGACGAAGTCACCGGTGTCGACGTGGGGAGCGAAGATCGGCTTGTGCTTGCCGCGGAGCAGGGTCGCGACGTGGCTGGCCAGCCGGCCCAGCACGACATCGGTCGCGTCGATGACGTACCACTGACGCTGGACGTCGGCGGGCTTCGGTGAGTACGTGCGCACGGTCGTAGCCTTCTTTATGCTCGCGTCTTCGGCGCTGTCGGATGCGACAGCTACATTTGGTCGGTCGGTGCGGGCACACGACGGCCCGGACCTTCCGTCTCCTCATTGCGGGAGATGACGCCGGACGCGCCGCGCATTGGTCACGCGGGACCTATGCACACAACGAACCTAAGCTACTCGCCCAAAGGCGCGCAGGTCAAAACGACCAGTAGCCCGCAGCGAGTCTACCCGAACGCAGAACGGTTAGGTTTCGTTTCCCTGGGACCTCTTCTTTCCCAGGACCAGACATCCCTATCGTTAGCGGCGGTATGTGGCAGAACTCTCACTCCCGGCCAACCCAGCGGGGCGCTCGGCGCCGGAATCACCTGGGGGTGCTGGCCTGCCTCATGACCGTGCTCTTCACGGGGGTGCTGCTCGGCCGGCTCACCGACGACGCCGAGCCGACCCCCCATGTCTATCTCAACGAGACCGCCCCGCCGGCCGCTGCCACCGCAAACCCCGCTCCGACGACGGCCAGGAAGGCGCAGCAGCAGGTCGAGATGATCCCCAGGGAGATCACGACCAAGGCCATGCCCCGCGGCCGGGCCACCCCCAAGGCCACCAGATCGCCCGACGGCCAGATCGCCGGGTTCAACTCCCAGGACAACCCCGCGATGCTCAGCGACGGCAGCGGCGGCGTGCAGATCATGCCCGGGCTGGCGGCCAAGGTCGTCTCGCTGACCAACTCCGCCCGGTCCCGCCACGGCTGCGGGGCGCTCAGGGTGGACTCCGGCCTCTCCAGCTCCGCGCGTACGCACTCGCTGGAGATGGCCCAGACCGGGCAGCTCGCGCACACCTCCCCCGACGGGTCGTCGCCGTGGGACCGGATGGAGCGCGCGGGATACCGCTGGGGCGCCGCCGAGAACATCGGCGCCGGGTACAGCACCCCCGACGAGGCGGTACGCGGCTGGCTCGACAGCCCCGACCACCGCAAGAACATCCTCGACTGCGGCCTGAAGGCCATCGGGGTGGGCGTCGCGTCCGGCCCGGACGGGCCATGGTGGACCCAGGACTTCGGAACCCGATGACGCGCATCACGGTAATGTCGCCGCATGGCTTTTCCCGAAGGACGTGAAAACAGCGCCCCCTATGGCATGGGGAGTGTCTTCCAGCCTGCGGGCAGACGCCGCGCTCCGAACGGTCCCGGCGGTCCGGCCGGCCCCGATGGTCCCGGCGGCCCCGGCCCTGGCGGACCCAGTGGCCCTGGCGGACCCGGCGGCCCTGGCGGTCCTGGCGGACCGGGCTTTTTCGGCGCCCCCAACGGCCCCGGCGCTCCTGGCGGCCCTGGCCCCGGCGGACCTGGCCCCGGCGGACCCGGCGGTCGCGGTCCCGGCGGTCCTGGCCCTGGCGGCCCCGGCGGTCCTGGCGGCCCTGGCCCTGGTGGACCCGGCGGCCCCGGCTTTTTCGGCGGCCCGGGCGGACCGGAAGGCCCTGGTGGACCCGGAGGTCCTGACGGCCCGGACTCCTCCGGCGACGGCGACGACGCCCCGCGCCGCTCCCGCCGTTCCCGCAAGCAACGCGCCGCCGACGACGCCGAGCAGGAGAGCAAGGCCGACAGCGCGCCGCAGGGCGACGACAGGGCACCGCAGAGCAGGGTCGGCTGGAGCCCGTACGACGAGGGCCCGCGCTCGCGCGCCCCGCTGTGGTTCGCCATCGGCGGCATAACGGTGCTCGGCCTGCTCGGCGGCGGCCTCGCGATGATGTGGAACGCCGACAAGCCCGTCACGGCCCAGACCACGACCCCTCGCATGACCGCGCCACCGCTCCCGTCGGCCCCGCCCGGCAAGTACGGCTTCGCGGCCGAACGGTCCACGGACCCCGAGCCGATCACGGTCAAGGAGATCTTCGGCAAGACGAAGAAGATCACGGTCGCGGGCCGGTCGTACGAGATGACGGTCACCAGCAAGGACAAGAAGTGCGCTGACGGCGCCCTGGGCGACGCCTTGAAGAAGGCGCTCAAGGACGGCAAGTGCAACCAGCTCGTACGCGCCAGCTTCCGCGACAAGGCCGGCAAGATCATCGGCACGGTCGGCGTGGCCAACCTCAAGACCAGCAAGCTAGCGTCCAAGGTGGCCAAGGTCGGCAGCACGGCCAACTACGTGAAGCCGCTGGCGGGCAAGGACAGTGTCACCAAGCAGCTCGGCTCGGGCGCGGGCGGCGCCAGGATCTGGACGCACGGCCACTACGCGATCATGGTCTGGTTCCAGAACAAGGACGGCACGAAGCCGGACAAGAAGGGCTCCAAGCAGATCTTCGGCGCCATCAACGACATCACCCAGGCGACGGTCTTCAAGGCTCTGGACAACCGCTCGGTCACTGGAAGCCCCCTGTAGCGAAAACGGCTTCTTATTCGATAAGCCCCCAAACGGGATGCCGGATCCCACTGGGAACGCTCATACCGACATAACGATCTCGCTACTCTCGCTAGGCTCGCCCTATGCGTGGCCAGGAACCCGGGTCTGAGCACGATCGCAGGGAAGCCGACGGATCGGCCGCACCAGCGACGCCACCGCCGAGCTTCGGCCAGACCAGCGGGCGAGACGTACCACCGGCGTTCGCCCCCGCCGACGAGGAACTGCGCGGCTCCTCCGACGACGCGGCGCACAGCCCTGACGACGACGCGCCGCCCGCCCCGTCGGGCGAGGCGGCAGACGTTCCCGTCTTCAGGGGAGCGCCGTACGAGTCGCCCGACTCCGGGACGCGACCCGCCGTCCCCGTCTTCGGGGGGCCGCCGCCCGACCCCGAGACGCGGCCCGCCGTTCCCGACTCCGACGAGCCGCCCGGCGTCCAGCCGTGGGAGGTGGCGGGCGACGACGCAGCGCCGTACGACTGGTACGACGACGAGTCCGAGCCCACCCGCCCGGGCGGCCTGCGCCCGCCGCACCCCGCCGCCGAGGCGGAGGACCCCGACCAGACGCTCATCGGCCGGTCGCGCCCCACGCTGGGCGAGCAGATACGAGCCGAACAGGTGCGGGCCATCCGCCCCTGGGACGACCCGGAGCCCGGCGCCTGGCCCGCAGAGCAGGCCGCGCCCGGCGGCCCGTCGTGGGAGCCGCCACCGGCGTTCACCGCCGCCGCGGCGGGCATGCCGGTGTGGCCCGCGCCGCCCAGCGACCCGAACGCCAAGCCGCCCTGGCCCGCCGCCACGGGCGAGCTGGTGGCCGAGCCCGACAACGACGAGCCGGGCTACGACCCCAACGCAACCCAACCGGAGGGACTCACCCGCCCGGCCCACTACTTCGACCCGGATGCGGCCCGCCGGGAGGCCGCCCAGCAGGCGGAGGGCAGGGCCCAGCCCTCGTCCATCGCCGACCAGGACACCCCTCCCGACGGCTTCCTGCCGGCCCCGATCGCCTCGCCGGAGGAGGACCTCGCCGAACCGGTGCCGTCCTCCTTCACCCCGAACCCCACCGAACACGGCACCCCGCCGCTCTCCCTGTCCGATCCGGCCAACCTGCCGGCCCACCCGCCCGAGCCCGGCGACGTGCCCGTCTGGCCCCCCAACCCACCATCCGAGGCCAAGCTGCCCGATCTCCCGTTCCCCAGGGACACCTGGGGACAGAAGCCCGCCGCCCCGCTCAGCCGGCCCCAGGGCGGCAGCCCGGCGTTCCCGCCTGGAGCGTTCAAACAGCCACCGTTCCAGACCCCGCCCCCGCCTCCCACCCCACCCGGCAAGAGCAAGCGGGCCCTGCTCGTCACGCTGGGCGCGCTGGCCCTGGCCGGGGTGGCGACCGGCGGATTCTTCGCCTACCAGGCGGTCACCTCCCCCACGCCCACCACGGCCGCCACCCGGCCCACCGCGTCAAGCGAGCCCAGCACCGAGACGCCCGCCGCCGCGGCGCCCTCCGACGCCCCCGACGGCACGTCCATCCTCAACTCCGAGCAGACCGACCCGCAGAAGCTGTCGCTCTCGGAGGCGTTCCCGAAGAAGAAGGTCAGCGCGGCGGGCACGACGTTCACCAGGGTCAAGGCGGCCGTCGAGACGAGCTGCGACAAGGCCGCCACAGGGGACTTCGCGGACGCGCTGAAAGAGCAGAAGTGCAGCCGCGTGCTCAGGGCCACCTACGTCGACAGCAAGCACCGCTACGCGGTCACCACGGGCATAGCGGTCCTGCCCGACAAGGACGCGGCCATCATCGCCGACCAGTCCAAGAACCTCTCACGCAACGTCTGGTTCCGCCCGCTCCCCGGCGCCGACGGCTCGGGCGGCGAGCGCGTGAACATCGCCGGCGGCTACGCGGCCGGGCTGGTGTGGGGCCGCTACATCATCTTCAGCTACGCCACCTACGCCGACGGCCACACCCCCGAGTCCAAGGAGAAGACGCTGCCCAAGGTCAGCGGGGCGTTCCGGGACCAGACCTCACTCGTCCTCGAGCGCCGCGTCACCAAGGGCTGACGGCGTCCGCTGGAGGGCGGTGGTCCGCACTCGCCGCGTGGCCCGAGCCCGCGCGGCGAGCTCCGGCTCCGCCGGGTAGCCCACCTCCTCCAGGCACAGCCCGTGCGCGGGCGCGACGTGCACCCCCGAGTCCCGTACGGCCCGCGCCAGCACCTGGCCGGGCCACTCCACCGGCCGGCTGCCGTCACCGGCCGCCAGCAGCGACCCGACCAGCGCCCGAACCATCGAGTGGCAGAACGCGTCCGCCACGACGGTCGCCACCAGCACCCCGTCGGGCTCGCGCGCCCAGTCCAGCCGCTGCAGCTCCCTGATCGTGGTCGCGCCCTCGCGCTTCTTGCAGAACGCCGCGAAGTCGTGCTCCCCGAGCAGCCGCGCCGCCGCCGCGTTGAGCGCGCCGGCGTCCAGCGACCGGTTGTGCCAGACCACCTCGCGCCGCCGCAGCGGGTCGACGCCGCCCACCGCGTCGCTCACCCGGTACGCGTACCGCCGGAACATCGCCGAGAAACGCGCGTCGAAGCCCTCAGGAGCCACGGAGACCCGATGAACGCGTACATCTGGAGGCAGGACCCCGCCGAGGCGCCTGACAAGCGCAGCGAGCCGCTCATGGACGTCCAGGGGCCCTCTGTTGCCGTCGAGCTCGGCCAGAGACCCGTCGGGCACGTCCACGTGGGCCACCTGGCCGCGCGCGTGCACGCCGGCGTCGGTGCGGCCGGCCACGGTCAGCATCGCGGGCTCGCCGAGGCGCAGGATCCTGCCGAGCGCCTGCTCGATCTCGCCCTGGACGGTCCGGCGTCCCGGCTGCCTGGCCCATCCGGAGAAGTCGGTCCCGTCGTACGCGAGGCCGAGGCGGAGCCGTACCACGATGATCCTCCTTCAACTGAAAACGGGCCCGCACCCCGCAGGGGGTCCGGGCCCGTCTCGTCCGACCTGAAAGATCAGGCCTCGTCCTTCTTCGCCTCAGCCTCGGCGGCCGGGGCCTCCTCCGCAGCGGGGGTCTCCTCGGCGGCGGCCTCGGGGGCCTCCGGAGCCTCGGTCTCCTCCGCGGCGGGCGCCGGAGCCGCGGCGGCGGCCGGGGCCTCGGTGCGGCGGGTCGTGACGCCGTTCAGCGGCTCGGCCACCAGCTCGATGACCGCCATCGGGGCGTTGTCGCCCTTGCGCGGACCGACCTTGGTGATCCGGGTGTAGCCACCGGGACGCTCGGCGAACGTCGTCGCGATCTCGGTGAAGAGGTGGTGTACGACGCCCTTGTCCTTGACGACGGTCAGGACCTGGCGACGGTTGTGGATGTCGCCCTTCTTCGCCTTGGTGATCAGGCGCTCCGCCAGCGGGCGCAGGCGCTTGGCCTTGGCGACCGTCGTGCGGATCTTGCCGTGGCGGAACAGATCGGTGGCCAGGTTGGCCAGGATCAGCCGCTCGTGCGCCGGGCTGCCGCCAAGACGTGCACCCTTGGTGGGCTTGGGCATGGTCTTTCTCCTCCTGGATTAACCCGCCCCGGCCGTACCAGGTACCGGAGTCGGGCCGGATCGCAGTCGCTCATGCGATCCGTTGCTGTGGCCCCGCGCCATGACACCGCGCGGGGCCTTCGAAAAGCGGATCAGTACTGCTCGGTCTCGACGTACGCGCTGTCGTCGTCGTCGTAGCCGCCGCCGGCCACCGCGCTCGGGTCGAACCCGGGCGGGGAGTCCTTGAGCGCCAGCGACATCTCGTGCAGCTTCTGCTTGACCTCTTCGATCGACTTGGCGCCGAAGTTGCGGATGTCCAGCAGGTCCTGCTCACTGCGCGCGACGAGCTCACCCACGGTGTGGATGCCCTCGCGCTTGAGGCAGTTGTAGGAGCGAACGGTGAGGTTGAGCTCCTCGATCGGCAGCGCCAGATCGGCGGCCAGGGCGGCGTCGGTCGGCGACGGGCCGATGTCGATGCCCTCGGCCTCGACGTTGAGCTCGCGGGCCAGGCCGAAGAGCTCGACGAGGGTCTTACCGGCGGAGGCCACCGCGTCGCGGGGCTTCATGGCCGGCTTGGTCTCGACGTCGAGGATGAGACGGTCGAAGTCGGTGCGCTGCTCGACTCGGGTCGCCTCGACCTTGTAGGTGACCTTGAGCACCGGGGAGTAGATCGAGTCGATCGGAATGCGACCGATCTCCTGGCCCGGCTGCTTGTTCTGGGCGGCGGAGACGTAGCCGCGACCGCGCTCGACGGTCAGCTCCATCTCCAGCTTCGCCTTGCCGTTGAGCGTGGCGATGCGCAGCTCGGGGTTGTGCACCTCGACACCGGCCGGCGGCGCGATGTCGGCGGCGGTGACCTCACCCGGGCCCTGCTTGCGCAGGTACATCACGACCGGCTCGTCGTGCTCGGAGGAGACGACCAGCTCCTTGAGGTTGAGGATGATGTCAGTGACGTCTTCCTTGACCCCGGGAACGGTCGAGAACTCGTGCAGGACGCCCTCGATCCGGATGCTCGTCACGGCCGCGCCCGGAATGGACGACAGCAGCGTGCGGCGGAGCGAGTTGCCGATGGTGTAACCGAAGCCCGGCTCCAGCGGTTCGATGACGAACCGGGACCGGGTGTCGTCGAGCGACTCTTCGAGAAGAGTCGGGCGCTGAGCGATCAGCATGCGGGGTCTCCCCTTTTTCGTGTGGCGCCCGCTATATGACGCCACTCCGATAAACAGCGTAGTTGAGGTGCGGAAATCCGCACCTCAACTCAGGCTCACTTCGAGTAGTACTCGACGATGAGCTGCTCCTGGACCTGGGTGTCGATCTGCTGGCGAACCGGCAGCTGGTGAACCAGGACGCGGAGCTTCTCGGGCACGACGCCGAGCCACGCGGGAACGGTGCGCTCGCCCGCGGTCGCCCTGGCGACCTCGTAGGGCAGAAGGTTGCGCTTGTTCTCGCGGACCTCGATGATGTCGTGCTCGCGAATGCGGTAGGACGGGATGTCGACCTTCTTGCCGTTCACCAGGATGTGGCCGTGGCGCACCTGCTGGCGGGCGGCGTCACGCGACTGGGCGAACCCGGCGCGGTAGACGACGTTGTCGAGACGGCTCTCCAGGATCTGGAGCAGCGCCTCACCGGTCTTGCCGGTCTTGCGGGTGGCTTCCTCGTAGTAGTTGTGGAACTGCTTCTCGAGGACGCCGTAGATGCGGCGGGTCTTCTGCTTCTCACGAAGCTGAAGCTGGTACTCGGACTCCTTGGGACGTCCGCGGCCGTGCTCACCCGGCGGGTAAGGACGGATCTCGATGGGGCACTTGGCAGACTCGCACTTGCTGCCCTTGAGGAAGAGCTTGGTCTTCTCGCGACGGCAGAGCTTGCAGTCGGCGCCCGTGTAACGAGCCATTTCTCAATATCTCCTGGGCTTGTTCAGACGCGGCGGCGCTTCGGCGGCCGGCAACCGTTGTGCGGGACCGGGGTGACGTCCTGGATCGAACCCACCTCGAGGCCGGTGGCCTGGAGGGAGCGGATCGCGGTCTCACGGCCGGAGCCGGGACCCTTGACGAAGACGTCCACCTTGCGCATGCCGTGCTCCATGGCGCGGCGAGCGGCGTTTTCCGCGGCCATCTGGGCGGCGAACGGGGTGGACTTACGGGAGCCCTTGAAACCCACGTGGCCGGCGCTGGCCCAGGAGATCACGTTCCCGTTGGGGTCCGTGATCGAGACGATGGTGTTGTTGAACGTGCTCTTGATGTGGGCGTGCCCGTGAGCGACGTTCTTCTTTTCCTTGCGGCGCACCTTCTTCGGGGCGCCCTGACGGCTCTTAGGAGGCATTGTTTGCCATTACTCCTGAGGTCTTCGGTCCGCGGCTGTGGACTACTTCTTACCGGGCTTCTTCTTACCGGCCACGGTCTTCTTCTTGCCCTTGCGGGTGCGCGCGTTGGTCTGCGTGCGCTGGCCGTGGACGGGCAGGCCCTTGCGGTGCCGGATGCCCTGGTAGCAACCGATTTCGATCTTGCGACGAATGTCGGCCTGGACCTCGCGGCGCAGGTCACCCTCGATCTTGAAGTTCGCCTCGATGTAGTCACGCATCGGGACGAGCTCGGTGTCCGAGAGCTGGTGCACGCGGAGGTCGCCGCTGACACCGGTGGCCTGGAGGATCTCCTGGGCGCGGGTGCGGCCGATTCCGTAGATGTAGGTGAGAGCGATCTCCAGCCGCTTCTCGCGGGGGAGGTCGACGCCAACCAGGCGAGCCATGGTCGGGCATTCTCCTTCTTTGTGGCGGAGGTCTTGCGCCGCACTACCCCTCCCCATGCCCGGGGTGAGGGCCCCGGCCTCCGACCGGGGGTCTCCAGAGCGGTTCGAGCCTTTCGAAAAGGGCCCGCCTGCTCAGGTGTGAGACGCGATTACTGACTCAGGCTCCTCATGCGTCGAGCCCGCTCCCTCAATCGGGGCGGACTCGGAGGAGCCTTGCGGCGACTAACCCTGGCGCTGCTTGTGGCGCAGGTTGTCGCAGATCACCATGACGCGACCGTGCCGGCGGATCACCTTGCACTTGTCGCAGATCTTCTTGACGCTCGGCTTTACCTTCATTGTCCTTCGTGATTCCTCAGACGTCTTACTTGTATCGGTAGACGATCCGCCCACGACTCAGGTCGTAGGGGCTCAGTTCAACGACTACCCGGTCGTCCGGCAGAATCCGGATGTAGTGCATCCGCATCCGCCCGCTGATATGGGCCAGGACCTTATGGCCGTTGTCGAGCTGCACCCGGAACATGGCGTTCGGGAGCGACTCGACCACAGTGCCCTCGATCTCGATGGCGCCGTCTTTCTTGGCCAAGATTCCTCGCGTTTCACTGATCGATCGTCTGAGGCTCCGGTTCACTAAGCAGCCGCGACTTCACGCTTCGAAGAGAGCGGCGACCGGCAAGGGCCGCCGACGCGTGATAGTCATAGTGAGCCGACTAAGGAGTGTACGACACCTGAGACTAAAACGCGAAACGCGTGCCAGGTGTCCTGACACAACCACGGACGAGTCTACCCCACGTTCACCGGCCTTCAGACCTTCCGGGGAAAGCGGAAGGCCCGCCGGGGGAGAGATCCCGGCGGGCCCTGTTCCCGAGGGTGGGGTCCTAGTAGATGCGGTGCGTCGGACCGCAGTACTTGGACGGGCCGCCCCAGCAGGTGTAGGTGTACAGCTTCTTGATGCCGAACTTCGACCAGGTCGCCTGGTACGAGCCGTCCCAGCCCTGGACGAACTTGTGCCAGCTGCCGCCGGAGTAGTACTTGAACCACACGTACCCCTTCTTCGGGGTGAACTCCTTGCCGTACCAGTGGGTGTAGACCTTGCCGTTCTGCTTCCAGGTCTTGCCGTAGGTGAAGGCCTTGTGGTTGCTGGAGTAGTACTTGCCCCAGCTGCTGATCGACGTGACCGACGACTGGGTGGCGGTGGCCGCCTGGGCGGCGGGGGCGACGGCGAGCCCGGTGAGGGCGATCGAGCCGGCGAGAGCGGTGGCCGCAAGAATCTTGCGCATTTCGGTTCCTCCGTGAGTCGTGCTTCCCGACACAGCTCACGTTAGGAATCCAGACATATCCGTACTGCGCACGAATGCACACAGTGCACTAGTGCACACAGCCCTACTTGTTCTTCTTCGACTTCTTGGGCTTGTCGGGCGGCGGGTTGCCGAAGACGGTGCTGATCAGCAGGATGACGCCCCACGGGCCCATGACCCACAGCGGCCAGGGGTAGATCAGGTGCTCGGACGTGAGGCTCACGATCAGCCAGATCACCCAGTTGATGCCGCTGGCCGACGCCCAGGCGCCCCAGGCCGCCCGCATGCCGGGATGCATGCCGGTGCGCCGTGCGGGGCTCTGCGGCACCGTGGCGGGCCGGTTGCGCAGGTCCACGTCCGGCAGGTCGACCGTGAGCTTGGCCAGCTCTCCGTACGTCCTGCTCGCGTAGAGCTGCTCGAGCCGTTCGTTGAACTCGTCCATCGTGATGCGGCCCTGCGCGGTGTGCTCGCGGAGGATGGCGGCGACGCGGTCGCGGTCGGCGTCGGAGGCTCGCATCTCGGGGCTGTTCGCCATCCCACCCACTCCCGGGGGTCAGTTCTGCGGTTGGGTAAGGCGCTCTTGCCCGCCGTCCAGAGCGGTCAGCACCCAAGGACCATTATGTGTCACGGCGACACTGTGCTCGAAGTGTGCGGACTGCTTGCCGTCGACCGTCACGACGGTCCACTCGTCGGCCAGCACGCGGGTGCGCTCGGTGCCCAGGTTCACCATGGGCTCGATGGCCAGGCACATGCCCTCTTCCAGCACCGGGCCCCGGCCGGGCCGGCCGTGGTTGGCGATCCACGGGTCCATGTGCATCTCGGTGCCGATGCCGTGGCCGCCGTACTCCGGGGGGATGCCGAAGCGGCCCTGCGACTTGACGTACCGCTCCACCTCGTAGCCGATGTCGGACAGGTGGCGGCCGACCCGCAGCGCCGCGATGCCGCGCCACATGGCCTCCTCGGTGATCCGCATCAGCTCGGTGAGCTTCGGGTCCACCTCGCCGACCGGGACCGTCACGGCCGAGTCGCCGTGCCAGCCGTCCAGGATCGCGCCGCAGTCGATGGAGATGACGTCGCCCTCGCGCAGCTTCCTGGCGTCGGTCGGGATGCCGTGCACCACCTCGTCGTTCACCGACGCGCAGATCGTCGCCGGGAAGCCCTGGTAGCCCTTGAACGACGGGATCGCGCCCTCGTCCCTGATCGCCTTCTCGGCGATGACGTCGAGGTCGAGCGGCGTCATGCCGGGCTCGACCGAGCGCTTCAGCAGGTCGAGCGTGCGCCCGACCACCAGGCCCGCCGCCCGCATCTTCTCCAGCTGCTCCGGCGACTTGATCTGGATACCGTGTCTGTTCCTTTTGAACATCTTCTGCCCCCCTGGGTCTTCAACGGGCCACAATGGGGGCCCAATTCCCCCCACAATAGCCGCGAGGTGGCACGGAAACCCGTGCCACCTCCGCAAATCGCTCGTAACTGGAGCTATCCCATGAACGGGCGGATCGCCTCCATGGCCCGCTGGGTGACCTCCTCGACCGGGCCCGTGGCGTCGACCCCCACGAGAATGCCCTCGTCGGCGTAGTAGGAGACCAGCGGCGCCGTCTGCTCCTGGTAGACCTCCAGGCGATGCCTGACGGTCTCCTCCTTGTCGTCGTCACGCTGGAAGAGCGCGCCCCCGCACGCGTCGCACTTGTCGTCCTTCTTGTCATCGAACTCGACGTGCCAGATACGGCCGCACTGGCTGCAGGTGCGCCGGCCGGCCAGCCGCCTGACCACTTCGTCGTCGTCGACGACGAGCTCGAGTACGAGGTCGAGCGCCTGGCCCCAGTCCTTGAGCATGTCGCGCAGGATCTCCGCCTGTGCGACGTTCCTCGGGAAGCCGTCGAGCAGGAACCCGTCCTGCGCGTCGTCCTCGGACAGACGGTCACGGACCATGGCGATGGTGACCTCGTCGGGCACCAGATCACCACGGTCCATGTACGTCTTGGCCAGCTTGCCAAGATCCGTGCCCCCCGAGACGTTGGCACGGAAGATGTCACCTGTCGAGATCTTCGGGATGGACAGGTTCGATGCGATGTACTGGGCCTGTGTCCCCTTACCCGCTCCGGGGGGCCCGACCAGAACGAGACGCACTACCGCAGGAAACCTTCGTAGTTACGCTGCTGGAGCTGGCTCTCGATCTGCTTAACGGTGTCAAGGCCGACGCCTACCATGATCAGAATACTCGTCCCTCCGAACGGGAAGTTCTGGCTCGCACCGGACACCGCCAGCGCGACGATCGGGACCATGGCGATCAGACCCAGATAGAGCGAGCCCGGCGCGGTCAGACGAGTGAGCACGAAGTTCAGGTATTCAGCCGTCGGCCTGCCAGGACGGATGCCCGGAATGAACCCACCGTACTTCTTCATGTTGTCGGCGACTTCAGTGGGGTTGAACGTAATCGACACGTAGAAGTACGTGAAGAAGATGATCAACACGAAGAACGTGCCCATGTAGATCGGCGTGTCACCGGTGGCCAGGTTCTGCGAGATCCAGCGGATGAACGCGTTGTCCGTGCTCTGGAAGAGCGACGTCAGCAGCTGCGGCAGGTAGAGCAGCGAGGACGCGAAGATGACCGGGATGATGCCGGCCTGGTTGACCTTCAGCGGAATGTACGTGGACGTGCCGCCGTACATCCTGCGCCCGACCATCCGCTTGGCGTACTGGACCGGGATGCGACGCTGCGCCTGCTCGACGAAGACCACCGCGGCGATCATGAAGACACCGACGACCATGACGACCGTGAAGGTGAACTTGTTCGCCTGGAAGATGTTGGCCAGCTCGGACGGGAAGACCGCGACGACCTGCGTGAAGATCAGGATGGACATGCCGTTGCCGACACCGCGGTCGGTGATGAGCTCACCGAGCCACATGATCACGGACGTACCGGCGGTCATGATGACCACCATCGTCACGATCTGGAAGATGTTGTCGGGGTCGAGCAGCACGTCCTGCTGGCAGTTCGGGAACAGCTGCCCGGTGCGGGCCAGAGCGATGAAGGCGGTGGACTGCAGGACGGCAAGACCGATGGTGAGATAACGCGTATACTGCGTAATCTTGGTCTGACCGGCCTGTCCCTCCTTCTTCAGGGCCTCGAGACGCGGGATCACGACGACGAGTAGCTGGAGAATGATGCTCGCGGTGATGTACGGCATGATGCCCAGCGCGAACACCGACAGCTTCAGGAGCGCACCACCGCTGAAAAGCTGCACCATCCCGTAGATGTTGCCGGCGGCTCCGTTACGGGCCTGCTCGAAACAGGCGGCGAGGTTCTGGACGTGAACTCCCGGAGTCGGAAGAACCGAGCCGAGACGGAAAAGCGCGATGATGCCCAGGGTGAAGAGCAACTTTTTGCGCAGGTCCGGTGTCCGGAACGCCCGGGTAAACGCGGTCAGCACGGTCCCTCCTGCGCGCCTTTACGGCGGTGTGAGTATGCGATGGTGCGAGGATCTGCCATGTCTGTCTTAGGTCAGACGAGACGGTCAGAAGCCTGCCGTCTCGCGAACTCTAACGCACTACGGGCGTGGGGGCATTTGTCAAAGCCCCCACGCCTCGTAATAGCTCTTACAGCTCGGTAACGGAGCCACCCGCAGCGGCGATCTTCTCCTTCGCCGCGGACGAGAAGGCGTGAGCCTGAACGTTCACAGCGACGGAGATCTCGCCGGTGCCGAGCACCTTCACGAGCTGGTTCTTGCGGACAGCGCCCTTGGCGACCAGCGACTCGACGGTGACCTCGCCACCGTCGGGGAACAGCTCGCCGAGCTTGTCCAGGTTGACGACCTGGTAGGTCGTCTTGAACAGCGCGTTGGAGAAGCCCTTGAGCTTCGGCAGACGCCTCTGCAGCGGCACCTGGCCACCCTCGAAACCGAGGGGGACCGTCGTACGGGCGTGGCTGCCCTTGGTGCCGCGACCGGACGTCTTGCCCTTCGACGCCTCGCCGCGACCCTTGCGGATCTTGGCCTTGTTGGCGCCGGGGGCGGGACGCAGGTCGTGAATCTTGAGCGGAGCCTTGTCAGTCATGACTAGTCGACCTCTTCCACCTCGACGAGGTGCGTCACCACGGAGACCATCCCGCGAATCTCGGGCCGGTCCTCCTTGACGACGACGTCGCCGATTCGCTTCAGGCCAAGCGAACGCAGCGAGTCACGCTGGTTCTGCTTGCCACCGATCTTCGAGCGAACCTGAGTGATCTTCAGGCGTGCCATGACTAGCTCACCGCCTTCGCGGCCGCCGCCTCGGCGAGACCCTCACGCTGAGCCTTCAGCATGCGGGCCGGAGCGACGTCCTCGATCGGCAGGCCACGGCGGGCGGCGATCTCCTCGGGGCGCGAGAGGCCCTTCAGCGCCGCCACGGTGGCGTGCACGATGTTGATCGGGTTGTCGGAGCCGAGCGACTTCGACAGCACGTCGTGGATGCCGGCGCACTCCAGCACCGCGCGCACCGGACCGCCGGCGATGACGCCGGTACCGGCCGAGGCCGGACGCAGGAAGACGACACCGGCCGCCTCCTCGCCCTGCACGGTGTGCGGGATGGTGCCCTGGATCCGAGGCACCTTGAAGAAGTGCTTCTTCGCCTCTTCGACGCCCTTGGCGATGGCCGCGGGCACTTCCTTGGCCTTGCCGTAGCCGACGCCGACCAGGCCGTTGCCGTCACCGACGATGACGAGGGCGGTGAAGCTGAAGCGACGACCACCCTTCACGACCTTGGCCACACGGTTGATCTTCACTACGCGCTCGATGTACGAGACGCCCTTGTCGGCGGCGCCACCGCGGCGATCGTCACGACGGTCCCGCCGCTCGCCACCGGTGCCGCCACCGCGACGCGGAGCTGCAGCCATCAGTGGTTCCTCTTCTCAGTTGCCATCAGAATTCGAGCCCGCCTTCGCGGGCGCTGTCCGCCAGAGCCGCGATGCGGCCGGCGTAGCGGTTGCCACCGCGGTCGAACACGACAGCGGTGATCCCGGCTTCCTTGGCCCGCTGAGCGAGGAGCTCGCCGACCTTCTTCGCCTTCTCGGTCTTGTCCGCCTCGAGCACGCGCAGCGAGGGGTCCATGGTGGACGCGCTCACCAGCGTGTGGCCGACGGTGTCGTCCACGATCTGGACGAACATGTGACGGGTCGAACGGTTGACGACCAGGCGCGGACGCGCAGTCGTGCCGACGACGTTCTTGCGGACGCGGCGGTGACGGCGGGCCCGCGAGACGGTGCGGGCAGCCGTGTGCTTGCTGAACGCAGTCTTCGGAGCCATGCCTACTTACCAGCCTTTCCGACCTTGCGGCGGATCTGTTCGCCCTGGTAGCGCACGCCCTTGCCCTTGTACGGGTCAGGCTTGCGCAGCTTGCGGATGTTGGCCGCGACCTCGCCGACCTTCTGCTTGTCGATGCCGTCCACGTGGAACAGGGTCGGCTTCTCGACGCGGAAGGTGACGCCCTCGGGGGCGTCCACGATGACCGGGTGGCTGAAGCCCAGTGAGAACTCCAGCTGCGTCGGGCCCTTGGCCTGGACGCGGTAACCGACGCCGACGATCTCCAGGGACTTGGAGTAACCCTGGGTGACGCCCTGCACCATGTTGGCGATCAGCGTCCGGGACAGGCCGTGCAGCGCACGGACCTTGTTCTCGTCGTTGGGCCGGGCGACGGCGATGGCGCCGTCCTCGTCGCGAGCGACCGTGATGGGCTCGGCGACCTTGTGACTGAGCGTGCCCTTCGGGCCCTTGACCTGGACATCCTGGCCGGCGATCGTGATGTCTACGCCGCTGGGCACAGGGATGGGCAGCCGTCCGATTCTCGACATGCTGTGTTCCTCCCCTCTACCAGACGTAGGCGAGGACTTCCCCGCCCACGCCACGCTTGCCGGCCTGCTTGTCGGTCATGAGACCGGCGGACGTCGAGATGATCGCGACGCCCAGTCCGCCCAGGACTCGAGGCAGGTTGTCCTTCTTTGCATAAACCCGCAGACCGGGCTTGGAAACCCGGCGCAGGCCCGCGAGCGACCGCTCACGGGTGGGCCCGAACTTGAGCTCCACCACGAGGTTCTTGCCAACCTTGGCGTCTTCGACGGTCCAAGCCTGGATGTAACCCTCCTGCTGGAGGATCTCGGCGATGTGCGCCTTGATCTTCGAGTACGGCATCGTCACGCTGTCGTGGTACGCCGAATTCGCGTTACGCAGACGTGTGAGCATGTCTGCGATCGGGTCGGTCATCGTCATGGCCAGTGGCCTTCCTCGCCGCGGTTTCCAGTCGGCCAAGCAGCGCTCTGCCGGTGGACCTTCGGCGCGGTCATGGACGCTCTTCGAGAGCGCCCGGGTCTTCTTCTGAAATATGATCACCCAGGGGCGGCACGGAGGCCGCCCCTAAGGTTATCTACCAGCTCGACTTGGTGATGCCGGGCAGCTCGCCCCGGTGCGCCATCTCGCGGAAGCACACGCGGCAGAGCCCGAACTTGCGGTAGACGGCGCGCGGCCGGCCACAACGCGAGCAACGGGTGTACGCCCGGACCTCGAACTTCTGCTTGCGCCCCGCCTTGGCGATCAGCGACTTCTTCGCCATTGGATCAGGCCTCCTTGAACGGGAAGCCGAGGAGCTTCAGCAGCGCCCGGCCCTGGTCGTCGTTCTTCGCCGTGGTCACGATCGTGATGTCCATGCCCCGCGGCCGGTCGACCTTGTCCTGGTCGACCTCGTGGAACATGACCTGCTCGGTCAGACCGAAGGTGTAGTTGCCGTTGCCGTCGAACTGCTTGGGCGACAGGCCGCGGAAGTCCCGGATACGGGGCAGGGCCAGCGCCAGCAGGCGGTCGAGGAACTCCCACATGCGGTCGCCGCGCAGCGTGACGTGCGCGCCGATCGGCATGCCCTCGCGCAGCTTGAACTGGGCGATGGACTTGCGCGCCCGGACGACGGCCGGCTTCTGGCCGGTGATCACGGTGAGGTCGCGGACGGCGCCCTCGATGAGCTTCGAGTCGCGAGCCGCCTCGCCGACGCCCATGTTGACCTTGATCTTGGTCAGCGCGGGGATCTGCATGACGTTCTCGATGCCGAACTGCTCGCGAAGCTGGGCCGCGATCTCCTCGCGGTACTTCGTCTTGAGTCGCGGCGTCGGGCGCTCGGTCTCAGTGGTCGTGGCAGTCATCAGCTGTCCTCACCCGTCTCGTCGGCCTTCTTCTCGTCGGCCTTCTTCTCGGCGGGCTTCTCGTCCTTGAGCTTCTTCACGTTCGAGACGTGGATGGGGCCCTCCATGGTCTGCACGCCGCCGGTCTTGGCGCCGCGCGGACCCTGGTGGGTCTCCTTCGAGTGCTTCTTGATCATGTTGACGCCCTCGACCACCACACGGTCCTCGTGCGGGAGCGTGGCGATGACGTGACCCTTGGCACCCTTGTCCTTGCCGGCGATGACCTTGACCAGGTCACCCTTCTTCACATGCAGCTTCGGCATTACAGCACCTCCGGGGCGAGCGAGATGATGCGCATGAACTTCTTGTCGCGCAGCTCGCGGCCGACCGGGCCGAAGATACGAGTGCCACGAGGGTCACCGCTGTCCTTGATGATGACGGCGGCGTTCTCGTCGAAGCGGATGTAGGAGCCGTCGGGCCGGCGGCGCTCCTTGACCGTGCGGACGATGACGGCCTTGACCACGTCGCCCTTCTTGACGCCCGTGCTGCCCGGCAGCGCGTCCTTGACAGTGGCGACGATGATGTCGCCGATACCGGCGTAGCGTCGGCCCGAGCCACCGAGAACACGGATGCAAAGGATCTCCTTCGCGCCCGTGTTGTCGGCGACCTTGAGCCGCGACTCCTGCTGGATCACGTTGAACTCCTGTTAGTCGCGCCGGTTCTCATTTCTGAGCCTGGCGGAACCGTCGTTGTCTTGTTCCCACGGCCACAACGCCCGTAGGCGCCGCACCGCAGGCGACGCGAGGCCCGCATGTGGCCCCGCGTCCTTGGACGCCGTCATGGGGGCTCTCAGAGCCCCCACGAGGCGCGGTATATGTCGAGAAGGAGAGTTACTTCGCCTTCTCGAGGATCTCCACGACCCTCCACCGCTTGGTGGCGGAGAGGGGGCGGGTCTCCATGAGCAGCACGCGGTCGCCGACGCCGCAGGCGTTGGCCTCGTCGTGCGCCTTGTACTTGGTCGTACGGCGGATGACCTTGCCGTACAGACGGTGCTTGACGCGGTCCTCAACGGCGACGACGACGGTCTTGTCCATCTTGTCGCTCACCACGAGGCCCTCGCGGACCTTGCGGAAGTTCCGCTGCTCGTTCGTCTCAGTGGTCTCGGTCTCAGCCATCGCTCGTCTCCTTCTCGACCGTGACGATGCCCAGCTCGCGCTCGCGCATCACGGTGTAGATACGGGCGATCTCGCGGCGGACGGCGCGCAGCCGCCCGTGGCTCTCCAACTGACCGGTCGCCGCCTGGAAGCGGAGGTTGAACAACTCCTCCTTGGCCTCCTTCAGCTTCTGGACGAGGGTGTCCTCGTCCTCGAGCCGCAGCTCGCCGGCGGTCAGGCCCTTAGCCATCACGCCTCACCCACTTCACGCTTAACGATCTTGCACTTCATCGGGAGCTTGTGGATCGCACGCTGAAGCGCTTCGCGGGCGATCGGCTCCGCCACGCCGGACAGCTCGAACATCACGCGTCCGGGCTTGACGTTGGCGATCCACCACTCCGGCGAACCCTTACCGGAACCCATGCGGGTCTCGGCAGGCTTCTTGGTGAGCGGACGGTCGGGGTAGATGTTGATCCACACCTTGCCGCCACGGCGGATGTGACGGGTCATGGCGATACGAGCGGACTCGATCTGACGGTTGGTCACGTAGGAGTGCTCAACCGCCTGGATGCCGAACTCGCCGAACGTGACCCTGGTGCCGCCCTTGGCGGCTCCGCTGCGGTCAGGCCGGTGCTGCTTGCGGTGCTTGACCCTGCGCGGGATCAGCATGGTCAGCTCCCTTCAGCACCCGGCTGCGCAGCCGGGCCGGTCTCGGGGGCGGCCTGCGAGGCCGCCTCAGTGCGGGGGGCGCGGTCGCCACGGCCACCGCCACCGCGACGGGGGCGGTCGCCGCCACCACGACGCGGACGGTCGCCGCCGCCACCACGACGGTCGTCACGCTCGCGACGCTGGCCGGCACGAGCGCCGGCGGCGGCCGCCTCACGCTCGGCGCGGCTGGTCGGAGCCTCGCCCTTGTAGATCCAGACCTTCACGCCGATGCGGCCGAAGGTCGTACGGGCCTCGTAGAAGCCGTAGTCGATGTCCGCGCGGAGGGTGTGCAGCGGCACGCGGCCCTCACGGTAGAACTCCGACCGCGACATCTCGGCGCCGCCCAGACGACCGGAGCACTGGACACGGATGCCCTTGGCGCCGGACTTCATGGCCGACTGCATCGCCTTGCGCATGGCGCGGCGGAACGAGACACGGCTGGACAGCTGCTCGGCAACGCCCTGCGCGACGAGC
Source organism: Nonomuraea sp. NPDC051941 (assembly GCF_044593615.1). NCBI lineage: Bacteria > Bacillati > Actinomycetota > Actinomycetes > Streptosporangiales > Streptosporangiaceae > Nonomuraea > Nonomuraea sp. NPDC051941. The sequence goes on along the minus strand of NZ_JBIUCF010000029.1, from coordinate 30,933 downwards.
TGCGCGTCGATCTCCGGGTTCTTGACCTCGAGGATGTTGAGCTGGACCTGCTTCTTGGTCAGCTTCTCCAGGTCGCCACGGATACGGTCCGCCTCGGCGCCGCGGCGGCCGATCACGATGCCGGGACGCGCGGTGTGGATGTCCACCTGCACGCGGTCCGTCGTGCGCTCGATCTCGACCTTGGAGATGCCGGCCCGCTCCATGCCCTTCTGCAGCATGCGGCGGATCGCCACGTCCTCGGCGACGTACGACTTGTACAGCTTGTCGGCGTACCACCGGCTCTTGAAGTCGGTCGTGATGCCGAGGCGGAACCCGTGCGGGTTAACCTTCTGGCCCACTATCGGGTCCTTCCCTTCGGCTCGCGGGACTCCACGATCACAGTGATGTGGCTCGTCCGCTTGTTGATCCGATAGGCACGACCCTGGGCACGCGGGCGGAACCGCTTCAGCGTCGGGCCCTCGTCGACCCACGCCCGGCTGACGACGAGCGTCTGCGGGTCGAGGTCGAAGTTGTGCTCAGCGTTCGCCATGGCGCTGCTGAGCACCTTGTAGATCGGCTCGCTCGCCGACTGGGGAGCGAACTGCAGCACGGCCTGCGCCTCCGAAGCGGGCAGCCCGCGAATGAGGTCCACCACACGGCGGGCCTTCTGGGGCGTGACACGGACGAACCGCGCCTGAGCCCTGGCTTCCATCGCTTTCTCCTACTTCCGGGACGCTTACCGCCGGCTGCGGCGGTCTTCCTTGACGTGGCTGCGGAAGGTCCGCGTGGGGGCGAACTCTCCCAGCTTGTGGCCGATCATCGACTCGGTGACGAAAACCGGGACGTGCTTGCGGCCGTCGTGCACGGCGATCGTGTGCCCGAGCATGTCGGGAACGATCATGGAGCGCCGCGACCACGTCTTGATGACGTTCTTGGTGCCCTTCTCGTTCTGGACGTCGACCTTCTTCTGAAGGTGACCGTCCACGAAGGGACCCTTCTTAAGGCTACGTGGCATTTCGGCTGCTCCTACCGCTTCTTCCTCTTGCTCCGACGACGGATGATCAGTCGGTCGCTGGCCTTGTTGGCCTGGCGGGTGCGCCCCTCGGGCTTGCCCTTCGGGTTCACCGGGTGGCGACCACCGGAGGTCTTGCCCTCACCACCACCGTGCGGGTGGTCGACGGGGTTCATCGCGACACCGCGGACGGTGGGGCGCTTGCCCTTCCACCGCATACGGCCGGCCTTGCCCCAGTTGATGTTGGCCTGCTCGGCGTTGCCGACCTGGCCCACCGTCGCCCGGCAGCGCACGTCGACCATGCGCATTTCGCCGGACGGCATACGCAGCGTGGCGTACTGGCCTTCCTTGGCGAGCAGCTGGATCTGTGCGCCCGCGGAGCGGCCGAGCTTGGCGCCGCCGCCCGGACGGAGCTCCACCGCGTGGATGAAGGTACCGGTCGGGATGTTGCGCAGCGGCAGGCAGTTGCCCGGCTTGATGTCGGCAGCGGGGCCGTTCTCGATACGGTCGCCCTGCTTGATGCCGGTCGGCGCGATGATGTAGCGCTTCTCGCCGTCGGCGTAGTGGAGCAGAGCGATGTTGGCGGTGCGGTTGGGGTCGTACTCGATGTGAGCGACCTTGGCCGGAATGCCGTCCTTGTCATGCCTACGGAAGTCGATGATCCGGTAGGCGCGCTTGTGACCGCCGCCCTGGTGGCGGGCGGTGACCCGGCCGTGTACGTTACGGCCGCCCTTGCTGTGAAGGGGCGCAAGCAGCGACTTCTCGGGCGTGCTGCGGGTGATCTCGGAGAAGTCCGAGACACTCGACCCGCGGCGACCCGGGGTCGTCGGCTTGTACTTACGGATGCCCATCTTTTTCGTTCATCCTTCGTCGGTTACATGGGTGAGCCCGCCGCGCGAAAGCGCGACGGTCTCGACCCCGCACAGGCCGTGCGGCCCGCACTCACTTCTATGGCGCTGCTAGCCGATCTGACCGAAGATGTCGATCCGATCGCCCTCGACCAGGCTCACGATCGCGCGCTTGGTGTCGGGACGCTTGCCGAAACCGGTACGGGTGCGCTTGCGCTTGCCCTGCCGGTTGATCGTGTTCACGCTGGTGACCTTGACCCCGAAGATCTGCTCAACAGCGATCTTGACCTGAGTCTTGTTCGCGGTGTTCTTCACCAGGAACGTGTACTTGTTGTTCTCATCGATCAGGCCGTAGCTCTTCTCAGAGACGACCGGCTTGATGATGATGTCGCGCGGGTCGGCGATCTTCTCCATCAGGCCTCTTCCTTCCCGCTGTCGCTCAGGCGAGCGACGACCTGGTCATACGCCTCCTGCGTGAAGACCACGTCGTCCGCCACGAGCACGTCGTACGTGTTGAGCTGCCCCGCGTCCAGCAGGTGGACCTCGGGAGCGTTACGCAGGCTCAGCCACGTCAGCTCGTCGGCCTCGTCGACGACGACGAGGACGCGCGGAGCCTGGGTGACCTTGCGCAGCGCCTCGAGGGCGGCCTTGGTCTTGGGCGTCTCGCTGGAGACCAGCGAGCTGACCACGTGGACGCGACCGCCGCCGGCCCGGTCGGAGAGGGCGCCACGCAGCGCGGCGGCCTTCATCTTCTTGGGCGTGCGCTGCGAGTAGTCGCGCGGCACGGGGCCGTGGACGGTGCCACCGCCGGTGAACTGCGGCGCACGGGTCGAGCCCTGACGGGCGCGGCCGGTGCCCTTCTGGCGGTACGGCTTCTTGCCGCCGCCGGAGACCTCACCGCGGGTCTTGGCCTTGTGGGTGCCCTGCCGGCGAGCGGCGAGCTGGGCCACGACCACCTGGTGGATCAGCGGCACGTTGACCTTGGCGCCGAAGATGTTCTCGGGCAGGTCGACGGTGCCGGCCTTCGCGCCGCTGGCGTCGAGGACGTCAATAGTGGTGCTCACTTGGCAGCCCCCTTCTTGGCAGAGGTGCGAACGAGGACCAGGCTTCCGTTGGCGCCGGGGATCGCACCCTTGATCAGGATGAGGCCCTTCTCGGCGTCCACGGAGTGAACCTTGAGGCTCTGCACGGTGGTGCGGACGTTACCCATCCGACCAGCCATGCGCAGACCCTTGAAAACGCGGCCCGGGGTGGCGCAGCCACCGATGGAACCCGGCGAACGGTGCTTGCGCTGCGTACCGTGCGACGCGCCCAGACCGGCGAAGCCGTGCCGCTTCATGACACCGGCGAAGCCCTTGCCCTTGCTCTTGCCCGTCACGTCGACGAACTGGCCGGCCTCGAAGGTGTCGGCCAGCAGCTCCTGGCCCAGGGTGTAGTCGCTCGCGTCGTCGGTGCGGATCTCCGCGAAGTAACGGCGCGGGGTGATGTCGTGCTTACGCAGGTAGTCGCCGAGCGGCTTGTTGACCTTCCGGGGGTCGACCTGCCCGAAGCCGAGCTGGACGGCGGAGTAGCCGTCCTTCTCTGCAGTGCGGACGCGGGTCACCACACACGGACCGGCCTCGACCACGGTCACCGGCACCAGCCGGTTGTCCGCGTCGAAGACCTGGGTCATGCCGAGCTTCTTGCCCAGGACGCCCTTGATCGTCTTAGCCATGTCAGTGTGTTCCCTCAGAGCTTGATCGAAATGTCGACACCCGCGGGGAGGTCGAGCCGCATGAGCGAGTCAACCGTCTTGGGGGTCGGGTCGATGATGTCAATCAGCCGCTTGTGCGTGCGCATCTCGAAGTGCTCGCGGCTGTCCTTGTACTTGTGCGGCGAGCGGATGACGCAGTACACGTTCTTCTCGGTCGGCAGCGGCACCGGGCCCGCGACCTTCGCGCCAGTCCGCGTCACCGTCTCGACGATCTTCTTGGCCGAGCTGTCGATGACCTCGTGGTCATAGGCCTTAAGCCGGATGCGGATCTTCTGTCCCGCCATAGTGGCCTCGGTGTCCTTCGCTGTCGTCTGAAAAAGTATCGTGCGGCCTGATGCCGCTGTATTGGTGCAGGTCGAAGCCTGCTAGACCCCACGAGGCAGACGCAGTGGATCTGCCTTTTCTTCCGTGATCCGGCAGTGACTTCGGTCATATCTCTTCGGCCGAAGCAACTGCTGGATCACGGCCTTCACATGAGGTCCCTAACGTGGTTCGGCGGTCGGCTCCGAGTCCGGGGCCGACCGCCGCCCCGACGGTCTAGCTACTTGATGATCTTCACGACCCGGCCGGCGCCGACGGTGCGGCCACCCTCACGGATCGCGAACTTGAGGCCTTCCTCCATGGCGATGGGCTGGATCAGCTCAACGCGCATTTCGGTGTTGTCGCCCGGCATGACCATCTCCGTGCCCTCGGGGAGGTTCACGACACCGGTCACGTCAGTCGTACGGAAGTAGAACTGCGGGCGGTAGTTGTTGAAGAACGGCGTGTGGCGGCCGCCCTCGTCCTTGGACAGGATGTAGACCTGGCCGTTGAACTCGGTGTGCGGGGTGGTCGTGCCCGGCTTGATGATGCACTGGCCGCGCTCGACGTCGTCGCGCTTGATGCCGCGGAGCAGCAGGGCGGCGTTGTCACCGGCGTGACCCTCGTCGAGCATCTTGTTGAACATCTCGATGCTGGTGACGGTGGTGGTCGTCTTCTCCGGCTTGATGCCGATGATGTCGACCTGCTCGTTGACCTTGACGATGCCGCGCTCGATACGACCGGTGACGACGGTGCCACGACCGGTGATCGAGAAGACGTCCTCGACCGGCATGAGGAACGGCTTGTCCGTCTCACGCGGGGGCTCGGGCACGTTCTCGTCGACGGCGTTCATCAGCTCGATGATGCTGTCGGCCCACTTCTGGTCGCCCTCGAGAGCCTTGAGAGCGGAGACGCGGACGACGGGCAGGTCGTCGCCGGGGAACTCCTGAGCGGACAGGAGCTCACGGACCTCCAGCTCGACGAGCTCGAGGATCTCCTCGTCGTCGACCATGTCGGCCTTGTTGAGGGCCACGACGATGTAGGGGACGCCGACCTGGCGGGCCAGGAGGACGTGCTCCTTCGTCTGCGGCATCGGGCCGTCGGTGGCGGCGACCACGAGGATGGCGCCGTCCATCTGGGCAGCACCGGTGATCATGTTCTTCACGTAGTCGGCGTGACCGGGGCAGTCAACGTGAGCGTAGTGACGCTTCTCGGTCTGGTACTCGACGTGCGCGATGGAGATCGTAATGCCGCGAGCCTTCTCCTCGGGCGCCTTGTCGATCTTGTCGAACGGGGTCGCCTTGTTCAGCTCGGGGAAACGGTCGTGAAGCACCTTGGTGATCGCCGCGGTCAGCGTGGTCTTGCCGTGGTCGATGTGTCCAATGGTGCCGATGTTCATGTGCGGCTTAGTCCGCTCGAACTTGGCCTTGCCCACTGGTTCTCTCCTTGAGAATCTGACTGACTTTCGTCTACACACTCGGGCCCGGGAACTCCCGAACCCCTTGGCGGCGGGGTGGCTCTCACCACCCCACCAGGGACCAGGACTTTATTCGCCCCGGGCCTTCGCGACGATCTCCTTGGCGATGCCCGGGGGCACCTCCGAGTAGGAGTCGAACTGCATGCTGTAGCTCGCGCGCCCCTGCGTCTTGCTACGCAGGTCACCCACGTAGCCGAACATCTCAGACAGCGGCACGAGCGCCGTGACGACACGGGCGCCGGCCCGCTCGTCCATAGACTGGATCTGTCCGCGGCGACCGTTGAGGTCACCGATGACATCACCCATGTAGTCCTCGGGCGTGGTGACCTCGACGGCCATCATCGGCTCGAGAAGCACTGCGTCCGCCTTGCGCGCGGCCTCCTTGAAGGCCATCGAGCCGGCGATCTTGAACGCCATTTCCGAGGAGTCGACGTCGTGCGCGGCACCGTCGACGAGCGTCACCTTCACGCCCACCATCGGGTAGCCGGCCAGCACGCCGAACTCGGCGGCCTCCTGGGCGCCCGCGTCGACCGACGGGATGTACTCCCTCGGGACACGACCACCCGTGACCTTGTTCTCGAACTCGTAGCCGTCGTTGCCTTCACCCAGCGGCTCGAGGTTGATGATCACCCGCGCGAACTGACCGGAACCACCGGTCTGCTTCTTGTGGGTGTAGTCGAGCTTCTCCACCTTGCGGCGGATGGTCTCGCGGTAGGCCACCTGCGGGCGGCCGACGTTGGCCTCGACCTTGAACTCGCGACGCATGCGGTCGACGAGGATCTCCAGGTGAAGCTCGCCCATGCCCCAGATGACCGTCTGACCGGTCTCCTCGTCGCGGCGAACCTGGAAGGACGGGTCCTCCTCGGCCAGCCGCTGGATGGCGGTCGACAGCTTCTCCTGGTCGCCCTTGGTCTTGGGCTCGATGGCGACGTTGATGACCGGAGCCGGGAACGTCATCGACTCGAGCACGACCTGGTTGGTCGGGTCGGACAGGGTGTCGCCGGTCGTGGTGTCCTTCAGACCCATGACCGCGACGATCTGACCGGCAATCGCCGTCGGGCGCTCCTCGCGCTTGTTGGCGTGCATCTGGTAGATCTTGCCGATCCGCTCCTTCTTACCCTTCACAGAGTTGACAACCTGTGAACCGGTCTCGAGCGTGCCCGAGTAGATGCGGATGTAGGTGAGCTTGCCCAGGTGCGGGTCGCTCGCGATCTTGAAGGCCAGAGCGGAGAACGGCTCGGTCGGGTCGGCGTGACGCTCGATGACCTTGTCCTCGTGGCCGACCGCGTGGCCCTTGAAGGCCGGGATGTCGGTCGGGGCCGGGAGGAAGGCGACGATCGCGTCGAGCAGGGGCTGCACGCCCTTGTTCTTGAACGCGGTGCCGCAGAGCACCGGGTTGATGGCGCTGGCCAGCGTAGCGCGGCGGATGGCCGCGACCAGCTGCTCCTCGGTGGGCTCGACGCCCTCGAGGAAGAGCTCCATCAGCTCGTCGTCGTTCTCGGCGACCGTCTCGATGAGCCGGTCACGCCACTCGCGAGCGGCCTCGGCGTGGTCGGCCGGGATGTCGACGGTGTCGTACATCTCGCCCTTGGCCGCCTCGGCGCTCCAGATGTAACCCTTCATCTTGACGAGGTCGATGACGCCCTTGAAGTCGGCCTCAACGCCCCAGGGAAGCTGGATGACAGCCGGGGTCGCGCCCAGACGGCTGATCATCATGTCGACGCAGCGGTGGAACTCCGCGCCGACACGGTCCATCTTGTTGACGAAGCAGATCCGGGGGACGTCGTAGCGGTCAGCCTGGCGCCACACCGTCTCCGACTGCGGCTCGACACCCGCGACGCCGTCGAACACGGCGACGGCACCGTCGAGGACACGGAGCGAACGCTCCACCTCGATGGTGAAGTCGACGTGACCCGGGGTGTCGATGATGTTGATGGTGTGACCGATCCACTCACAGGTGGTCGCGGCAGACGTGATCGTGATGCCGCGCTCCTGCTCCTGCTCCATCCAGTCCATCGTGGCAGCGCCCTCGTGGACCTCACCGATCTTGTAGTTGATACCGGTGTAGAACAGGATGCGCTCGGTCGTGGTGGTCTTGCCCGCGTCGATATGGGCCATGATCCCGATGTTTCGGACCTTGGCCAGGTCAAGAGCGGTCGTGGTGGCCACTTCTCTCGCGTCCTCGTCGTCTCGTCGAACCCGCCGGGGTTACCAGCGGTAGTGGGCGAAGGCCTTGTTGGACTCGGCCATCTTGTGGGTGTCCTCGCGCTTCTTGACACTCGCCCCAAGGCCGTTGCTGGCGTCGAGGAGCTCGTTCATGAGGCGCTCGGTCATGGTCTTCTCGCGGCGGGCGCGGGAGTACTGCACCAGCCAGCGCAGGGCCAGGGTGGTGCTGCGCGCGGCGCGCACCTCGACCGGCACCTGGTACGTGGCACCACCGACGCGGCGGCTGCGGACCTCGAGGGTCGGCTTGACGTTGTCGAGCGCGCGCTTCAGGGTGACGACCGGGTCGTTGCCGGTCTTCTCCCTGCAGCCCTCGAGGGCGCCGTACACGATGGACTGCGCGATGGAGCGCTTGCCGTCGAGAAGCACCTTGTTGATCAGGGCGGTCACCAGGGGCGAGCTGTAAACCGGGTCAGACATGAGCTGACGACGGCCAGGAGAACCCTTGCGAGGCATAGTTAGCTCTTCTCCTTCTTGGCGCCGTAGCGGCTGCGGGCCTGCTTGCGGTTGCGGACACCCTGGGTGTCCAGCGAGCCACGGATGATCTTGTAGCGAACACCGGGCAGGTCCTTCACACGACCGCCACGCACGAGCACGATGGAGTGCTCCTGCAGGTTGTGGCCCACACCCGGGATGTAGGCCGTGACCTCGATGCCGTTCGTGAGTCGAACGCGGGCCACCTTGCGCAGTGCCGAGTTGGGCTTCTTCGGGGTCGTGGTGTACACGCGCTGGCACACGCCGCGCCGCTGCGGACTCCCCTTGAGGGCAGGAGTCTTGGTCTTCGAGACCTTGTCCTGCCGGCCCTTGCGGACCAACTGCTGAATAGTGGGCACTGCCACTCCGTTTCGTGCCTTGGCCGGTGTTTCGTCAGTTGTGATGCATTTCGCAGGTACTGCCGGTGTCATGACCTGCTGATTTTTCTTGTCTCGGTGCCCCCGCGCTCGGGCGTGTCGCGCTATTCACGCAGACGTCCCGCGAGGTTTACGAGCCAGGAAGCCGTCCCGCGCTCGTAATGAGCGCACGGTCGAGAGCCCGCTAGAGACGGGCACGAAGCTCAAGACTACCCAGGCCTCTGCGACACGTCAAAGCGGCGCGGCAAAGCGGACAAGCCTTGCCACTCCAGGACGCCGAGACCGTTTTCATCAGTGCTCGGCTACTGCTCCGGGTCCATGATATCGGGATGGAGGGGCGAACTGTGACGGGTTCGCAAGGACTGCCAGGGCAGCCGTTTGCATGGCGGTGACCCCTGCCCTCAACGCGGGCACGGGATCGGGGCGGAAAGTCCCGGTATGCGGGCGTCCGACCAGGCCAGAGGGTGGGGCCGCGCCTACGTACCAGTAGACGGAAGGGACGCTGTAGAGGGGGAAGTCCTCGCAGGCCGAGCCGCCGGGGGCGGTGACGACCGTGCCGAGCGCGGCCTCGTGGGCCCGGCGTACCAGGGCGGTGGCGGCGCGGTCGTTCACGCCGGGCGGCACCCTGGAGACCACGATGACGCCGGCTCCCGCCGTCTCCTCCGCCAGCCGCGCGACGCGGGCGACCGCCCGGGTCACCGCGTCCTCCGTCGCGGCCCTGACCGTGATCCCCGCCTCGGCGAGGGTGGGGACGACGTTCGCGCGCTCGCCCGCGTGCAGCGTCCCCACGGTGACGATCGCCTGGTCGAACGCCGCCTGATCGAGCCGGTGGACGAGCGCGGCGACGGCCGCGACCGGATTGCACCCGACGGCTTGGCCCACGTCTCCAACGTGCCCGCCGTCTCCCGTGACGACGACGTGGAGTTCGGCGCCGGCCACGGTGGGCGGCTCCGGGTAGGCGATCAGGCCCGCGGGGAACGGCGAGACGTGCTGGGCCAGCGCCACGTCCGGGACGCCGAACCGCTCGTACAGGCCGTCGGCCAGCATCGCCGCGGCGCCCTCCAGGGTCTCCTCCGCGGGCTGGCCGATCACGAGCACCGTGCCCCGCCAGTCGTCGGAGGCGGCCAGCCGCCGGGCGGCGCCGGCCAGGCAGGCGAGGTGGAGGTCGTGACCGCAGGCGTGGGAGACCGGGACCGTCCTGCCGTCGGGGGTCGTCGCGGTGGCGGTGCTCGCGTACGACAGGCCGGTCTCCTCCTTGACGGGGAGCGCGTCCAGTTCGGCCCTGAGCATGACCGTGATCCCGTCGCCGCGGCGCAGCCTCCCGACCACCCCATGGCCGCCCACCCCGGTCGTCACCTCGTACCCGGCCGCGACCAGCCGTCCCGCCAGGCGAGCGGCCGTCCTGTCCTCCTGCCAGGACAGCTCGGGGTGGGCGTGCAGGTCGGCCCGGAAGATCGCCAGGTCACGCAGCTCGGCGGTCACAGGAGACGACCCCGGCGGCGCGGGAGACGGTTCGGGCGGGGCGGGGGATGGTTCGGCGGTCATGGGAAGGGGTGCGGGTCGGGGTTCAGGTCGGCGGGGGTCAGGGGCGCGGTGCGGTGGCCGAGCCGGTACGGCAGCTCCAGCGGACGCGTCAGACCGCGCACCCTGCGGTTGCGGTGGCCGAAGGTCATCGGGAGCGTGCCGGGGACCAGCACCTTGACGCAGGAGAAGCCGCAGGCCCGGTGCTCCGGCGTGGTCTGGTCGATGACGACGACGTCCATGCCCTCGGCGAGGAAGCGGTCCACCACCCGCGTGACGTCGAGATCGCCGGGCACGGTGAACGCCTCCATGTCGGGCAGGCGTCGCACGGCCGTGCCCTCGGTCAGGAACGAGAGCCGGTCGAAAGCGGCGTCGGCGCCGTACAGGGTGGAGTGGTCGTGCATCGTGGCCACCAGATCAGGATTTGCCACCATCTCCTGAGCTCGGTGGACCTCGTCTGGATATCGCCGAATCAGGTCGGCCAGCAGTGGCCCGAGCTCGCTCAGCGCGCCGAGCACGGCCTTCTCCGGCACCAGATGGGCCCCGGCGGCGCACACCATGCGCGGCCTGCCCGGGTCGCCGTCCTGCCGCACGCCCATCGCCCACACGCTGGGGACGCCGTGCTCCATCGTCGTGTCGTACAGCTCGACCCGGTAGCCGGTCTCCGCGGTGATCGCGGCGGCCTGGAGCGGGATGGTGCGGTCCCGTGCCGTGACGGGGTCGATCCGCGGCACCGGGAGCCGGCCGTACCAGGTCATGAGGAAGGCGTCCCGCTCGACCGTCTCCAGCAGCCCGTAGAGCAGGGCCTCGGCCATGCTGCCGCCGAGCGCGCACCCGTTCGAGATCTCGAACAGGAACGGCCGCTCCCGCCCCCGTACATAGTAATAAGCCAGGCTCTCCGGCACGAGGATCGGCGCCCGCCGGCCGAAGGAGTACCCCCACACCCAGTCGCAGACGGCGTCCTCGGTGAACGGCCGGAACGCGAACCCCTCCCTCCCGTAGGACGAGGTGTCGTGCTCGCCCAGCGTTCGCGGGTCGAGCGCGTCCGCGGCCACCTCCGCGTAGGAGGCCCGCACGCGCGTGCGCTTGCCGCCGGGCTCGACGCCGCCCCACCGTTCGAGCGCTTCGAGCACGGCGGTGACCTCGCTGGCCCGGTAGCCGCGGGTGCGGCCCACGCCGGGCTCCGAACCGCCCTCGAACCGCAGCGGCAGCATCGCCCCGGCGATCACCAGGCCGCCGAGCGTGTCCCGGACGAGGGGTCTGATCAGCCCGCATTCGCCGTCCACGTACGTGTCGAGCAGCGCGCCGTGCTCGGCCGGCACGTCCCTGACCCGGTAGCCGGGGGGTCGCGGGGCGGCGCCGGGCTCGAACACGGCGGACGCGCGGTCGTCGTCCGGCAGGCCGCCGCAGTCGGGGCAGTGGGGTTCCGGCAGGAACGTGTGGCGCTCGGCGGTGAGCGTGTGCAGGTCGACGTACCAGACGGCGCACCCGGGACCCTCGGCGGCGTGCGCGGCCAGGGCCGCGATCGTGCGGGCGGCCAGGCGGCCGAGGTACGGGGAGGCCCGCTCGGCGAGTTCGGGGCCGTGGACGGCCAGGACGGCGGCCCGATCGGCGCTGTCGGTCCTGACCCGGTTTCGGCGGGTCTCGAAGCAGGTCAGGCAGCCGGGTTCGCCGGGCCGTCGCAGCGGCCCGATGACGGCGACCCCGTACTCGACCCACACGGGCAGCCACGCGGCCCCGTCGCGCCGAGGGCCGCGCGCCCAGCCGTCGCAGGCGGTGATCGTCACCTCCTCCCGCCCGTCGCGGTCCTTCAGCGCGATCGTGATCTCCTCGGCCAGCAGGCCCGTCCCCATGACCTCAGCCATGGAGCGGCTCCGTGACGACGCGGACGACGTGCGGCATGAGCGCGTGTACCTCCCGGTCGTGATCCAGCGGAACGGCGCTGACCCGCAGCCCGGCTCCGGCCAGGGCGGCGGCGAGCTCATCTGCGCCGAGCCCGGCCGCCTCGGTGTCGACGGCAACCGGCGGCTCCTGCGCGACGGCCGGGCACAGCTCGGGCAGGGGCGCGGAGCCGGGAATGCCCTGGTACGCGGCCAGGATCCCTTCGAGCGTGGCCCGCAGCGCGGCCAAGGGCGTGACGCCCGCCGCCCGCGCCACCAGCCGCCCGCCGAGCGTCCCGGCGTACACGGGCACGCCCGACGGGCCGGTGGCGTCCAGCACCTGGTACGGCAGCCCGATCGCGTCCAGCAGCGCCGCCGAACGCGCGGTCTCGTCGTCGGCCGCCTGCGCGCCGCCCACGTCCACGGCCGGCAGCGGCCCGCCGACCCCGGCCAGCGCCGCGCAGTGGTCCAGCAATCCCGCGACCAGCGCCTCCTCGGCCGAGTAACCCGCGGCGGCCCCGGTGGCGTGCGGGTCCAGGAACACCGCGCGGGCGGGCAACAGCACCTCACCGCCCTCGACGAGCTCACGGCCGCGCACGAACGCCTCGACCCGTCCCGCCGCGACGTCGTCCACCAGCGGGTCTGCCACGAAGCGGTCATCCGCGCCGGTCAGTGGTGTCCCGTCGGCCGTGACCAGGCGGCGGGGGTCGAGGGCGAGCAGCCCGTGCACGGTGATCGCCTTCAGCGCCGCCCGGTATCGCGCGGCGGCGAAGTCCGCCCCCACGCCGATCACCCGCACTCGCGACCGTCCGAGAATCCCCATCGGATCGGCCACCGTGGTCACCGAAACGTGCAGCGGGAGCTGCCCGTACTCCCCCTCCTCGATCTCGGCGAACACCCCCGTCCGCGAGTCCATCAACCTGGCCGCCCGCCGCGAGAACTCCTCCTCGCCGAGCGGCCCCGCGCTCGCCCCCGTCCCGGGCGGCAGCGCCGCCAGGTGCGGCAGGAAGGAGTGCGTACGCGTGCCGAACCCGTCCAGATCCACCACGTGCAGACGCGGACCGCCGGACACGCGGGGCGTTCCGGACAGGCAGCGCCCCAGGTCCGCCACCACCTGCCCGGCGACCACGGCAGCGGCGACGGGTGACACGGAGACGTGCCCGGCGGTACGCGGGAAGGCCTCCATGGCCGCCAGCCGCCGCCACCCGGCCGCCCACGGCGGGACGTCGCGCCCGACGACGCCGCTCTCGCTCCACCACGCCTCACCCTCGCGCAGCAGCACGTGCGCGACGGGCAGCCCGCGCTCGGCGCTCAGCCGGTCGAGGCGCCCGGCGGCGGCCAGCCCGTCCGCGTCGGCCGCCGCGACATGCACGAGCGCCCCGCCCGACGGCTCCCCCAGCACCTCCAGCCCCAGCCTGCGCATGGCGTCGGCCAGGGCGGGCGCCAGCTCGCCGAACCGGTCCGCGTCGGCCAGCAGCGAGCACGTGGCGCCGGCCGCCACGGGCAGCACCCCCCGCTCCCCCGCGTCCTCCACCAGCCCGCGCTCGCGCAGCGTGGTCAGCAGGCTCGTCACGAACGCCCGCCGCTCGTCGGGCAGCTCCGCGGTCAGCTCGGCCACGGTCCTGCTCCCGTCGAGGTGCACGGCCAGCCGCTCCACCCACAGGTGGACGGAGGCCCCGTTCATCCGCACCACGCCTTCGCGGGTGAGGAAGGCGACACCGCCGGAGGTGGGCGCGAAGCGTACGTCGGCGGGAAGTCTGGGCTTGAAGTCGTTCAACGTGGTGCCTCCGCGGTTCCGATCATGAATTCGCCGACCGCGCACTCCTCGAGCTGGTCCCGCCCGGTCGCCTCGGCGAACGCGGCCGAGTCGCCGCTGCCGAGCCCGCAGGCCGCCAGGCCCATCGCCGTGGCCACGCAGTAGAGCGTCTGGTAGAGCACGCCCACGTGTTTGAGCGTCAGCGCGTACCCCATGCCTTCGTACTTCCACAGCAGCCGGCCGGCGCGGCTGGAGACCGCGAGCAGGACCTGGGGGCGGCGGCCGGTGGCGGCGCCGTGCCCGGCGACGGTCAGCAGCCGGCGCACGGCGGGATGGCCGGCCTCGCGTACCGGTCTGAGCACGTGGTCGTGCCCGTCGTAGTGGTACATGCCGGGTTCGAGCCCGGCCACGTTCCTGACGACGGGGTAGATCTCCAGCTCGTGGACGGACCCTCCGGAGGGGTACGGCTTGCGGGTGTACTCGACGCCGTCGGCTGTCCAGCACTCCCGCACCCTGGCCGTGCGGTACAGCAGCTCGCCGAGCAGGTCGAGGGTGATCGGGCGCGCGTCGTCGTGCTCGCGTACGGACCTGCGGCCCTCCAGCACGTCCGTGAGCGAGGGGTCCTTGAGCCGCAGCTCGTCCAGGTCGGGCGTGGGCAGCTCGATCGCCCGGCCGGGGTAGGGCCGGGGCCGTGCGGGCAGCGGATCGAACCGGCCGCGGGCCCAGAACGTCCCGCCGAACCCGTCGCCCAGGTAGCCACGGTGACCCACCCGGCTCCGATCATGGAACTCCAGCTCGTGCGGGGCCCACTGCCGGAACCGCAGCTCCCGCTCCTCGGCCCCCTCGGGCACGGCCAGCCCGGCCCACACCAGGTCGGCCAGGACCTCGCCGCCGGGCCGGACCACGTCGCCGACCAGGGCGGGGTCGTGGACGTACAGGTCGCACCAGGCGAGCGGGGAGCTGGCGACCAGCGCCTCCCCCTCGCGCCGCAGCGTGGCGAACCTGGACAGAACCGGCCGCTCCGGCACCGCCGGACGTGGCGGCGGCGGGCGCAGCGGGTCGAGCGTGTAGAGGGGCGTGCCGTCCTGGGTTTTCGTGATCTTGAGCCAGCCTCCGGCGCGCAACCGTTCGACGAGCGGTCCCCCGGCCGTGCGGGGTCCGGCGGCCAGGTCGCGGAGCAGGTCGAGCTCATCCCGCGTGAGTTCGCCGAGGGTCTCGGCGTGCGGCCAGGCGAACAGGCGGACCCCCGCGTCCAGCCGGGCCAGGTGCACTCCGGCGCGCAGCTCGTACCGTTCCCCGGTCATGAGGCCGCGGCCCGGTAGACGTCGTCGGCGGCGCTCGCGGCGAGGTGGCAGATCAGGAAGCGCTGGTCGGGCGTGAGGCCGAGCCTGGTGAGGTGGAGGTACGCGCAGTTCAGGGCCAGACGGTAGGCGGCGAAGGCGGGCGTGTCCTTCAGGGCGAGCCAGCGTTCGTCGGTCTCCAGGTGCCGGTGGAAGGGGGAGACCTCGGCGAGCGGGGGCTGGGTGGCGGGGCCGCCGGTGGCGTAGCGGAGGCTCAAGCGCCCCTCGTCGATGAGGGTTCGGCCCCGGTCGTGGGTGGCCCGGATCGTACGCAGCCACGCGCCGGGCTCTGCGGCGCCGGTCAGGGCCTTGATCCTGGTGGTGAGCGGCTCCCTGTTGCGTTCGTAGTGGGCCTGCCATTGGGCGCGGACGGCTTCCGGCAGGCGCGACAGGTACGCCTCGGCGTGCGAGCGCAGCGAGGTCCTGGCGGCGGGCAGGCCGCCCTCCGACAGGTCGTGCGCCGTGGCGACCACCAGGTCGAAGGCGATGCCCGGCAGCGGTGTGCCGGCTCTGACCCGGTCGAGGGCGTCGAACGCGGCCTCGGTGGTGTCGGCGTAGAAGTCCGCGAGGAACCGGTCGAGCTCGGTGTCGAGCCCTGGGGGTTCGGCGGCGACGGTGTTGTCGGGCGCCCATGGCAGCAGCGGCCCTTGTTCGCCTTCCAGCTCGGCCAGGCGCTCGTGCAGGGGGAGCAGCGCCTGCGGGTCGGTGGTCCCGGCGGACGGCTCGGCGGCCAGATGGCGCTCGACCGCCCGGGCGATCTTCGTGGCGTCGCCGTCCACGAAGATCCGCAGGTGCGGGCCGCGCACCCAGTGGCGCAGGAAATATCCCCGTATTTCATGCCAGGCCGGCCGGATCGCGTCCAGGATGAGGTCGTCCATCGGGCCGTCGTGATAGTCCACCCGCAGCCGCGTCCAGGTCATCCGACCCCCACCTCCGACTCCCGCGAGGCCCGGGACGCCAGGTGACGCAGCCGGGCCTCCTCCTGCACCCGGATCCCCAGCCTGTTGGCCAGCAGATGCGCGGCCAGGTCGACGGTCGCCCCCGTCCGCGCCGCGTCGAACCCCGCCGCCGCCAGCTCCTCCGCCAGCCCCGCGATCGAGGCGTACCAGGTGGCGACCACGCCACGGGGCTCACTCGGCGGAGGCCCCTGTGTCACCGTCCTGGCATGCTCGACCAGCGCCACCATCCGCTCGCGGGCCACAGGCAACCCGGCATCAGCGGGTGGACCGAACATCCTGCCCTCCCCCGCGACCTGCCAGGCGACCAGCAGCATGGTCAGCCATGCCACGCTCCGCCTCTCGTGTCCGAGCCCTGCCTCGATCAGCTGGAGTGCGATCACGCTGGAGTCGTGGAAGTGCCGCTCCACGGCGTCGAGCGAGCGGCCGGTGCCGTAGCGGTCGTGTTCCGGCCGGTACGGGATGAGGTGGGCGGAGTCGTTCGGATAGAGACGCCGTGCGTAGCCCGGGACGCCTTCGCGGGCGGCGAGGGACGCGGCGAGCCTGGCGTACTCCTCCGGGTCGATCACCGCCTGCGACGGATGCTCGCGCAGATACGCCTCGGCCCGCTCGACGACGTGCTCCGCCGGGTGGGACCTGACCCTGATCCGCAGATGCGGGCCGCCCTCCCAGTAGCGCAGGAAGAAGCCGTCGTCGCCGAGGAGCGGCCCGGCCAGGCCGCTGATCATGTCGTCGAGCGGCCCCTGCGAGAAGACGTGCACACTGACCCAGCTCATCGGCCTCCCACCTCGATCAGGTATTCGGTCACCCGCTCCGGCCCCGGGTCGGGCAGCGCCTCCTCGAAGAGCGCGAACGCGCAGCCGCGTATCTGCCGCTCGAAGTTCTTGACCAGGAACAGGTTCGCCAGGTCCAGGAAGAGCGGTTTGCGCGCCTTGTCCTGCCCTTTGTCGCCCGTCTGCTCCGGCCAGGCGCGGACGAACGATCGGTGCGGTACGCCGTACCCGTCCGCCCAGGCGATCAGCCGCGTGAGGTACGCCGCGTCGCCCTCGCCCTTCGCGCGCACCGGCAGCGTGCCCCCCGGCGCCAGCCAGCGACGCCGCTGCACCACCACTCGCCCGGCCTCGACGCGCGGATATCGGGTCACCTCCGACGGGACCCGGCCCATCCGCACCAGCGGTGGCGAGCTGGGATGGAGCAGGTAGCCGGGGCCGAAGACCCGTTCGATGAACCGCGCGGCCGGCGGCAGCCGGAACTCGGCGGCCATCCCGAGATGCAACGGCACGACCCGGCGGCCGAGCCGCTTGGAACGCAGCTCGGGCAGGCCGCTGTCCGGGCAGAGCGTCACGTGCAGGTCCGTGAGCGGCAGCCGCAGGTCGGGCGGGCGCGTGCCGGGCGAGTGGGGGTAGTCGATCTCGTATCGGGTGCTCGGCGGGCGCGCGTTGAGCGTGGAGCCCAGGTCGCCGGAGAACTCGGCGTAGACCGCACCCTCCGGGTCCTGGAGCCGGAGCGGCTCGGGGTGACCGCCGGCGCGTTCGACGAGGTGGTCGAGCCTGCGCAGGGCTCGGCCGTGCCCGCCGTGGACGACGTTGAGCACCAGGGTGTCGGCCACCGACTGCACGTAGCAGGCCGAGGAGGCGGGGATCGCGATCCAGGACGGCCACGACTCCAGCTGCGCGGCCAGCCGTTCGGGGGTGACGCGGCAGGTGCCGTCGGGGTCCTCCGCGTCCAGCGCCAGGATTCTCGCCTCGGCCCTGAGGTGCTCCAGCTCCCGGATCCTGGGGAGGGCGGAGGTGGCCGGCGGCTGGGTCCAGGCGGCCGATGAGCCGAGGAACGCGCGCAACTCCCGGCCTGCCTCGCCGGTGCCGGCCAGCTCGCGCTGGATGTGGCGGTGGAGCTTGAGGAAGGGGACGGCCGGGTCGGGGCCGTACCGGGTGGTGAGGTAGTCGGCGACCGCCAGGCGCATGGGGTGCTTGGCGTCGAAAACGGCCAGCCAGTGGCGTACGACGTCGAGATCGGCAAGCCCGCCACGCCATCGCGCCGGATCAAGCCTCGTCACGGGCTCAACGCACACCGCGACCTCATGCACCACCGGCCGCCCCACACCGCCGGCTCCCCCAGCGATGCCACCGCCACCAGCACCGCCCCAAGTGGCGCGCTCGGCAGGGGCGGCGCTCTTGGTCGTATTGGCGTCGGCGGCGGCGATCAGTTGCGCGAGTTCGTGACGGAAGGTGGACGGGTCGGTGGCGCGTTCCGTGCGCCGGAGCCCGTCCAGCAGGTCCGGGGGCGGGCCGTCGTCCGGGCGGGCCTCCAGGAGCCCGACCGTAAGCAGCTTGTCCAGAAATTTCGTGACTGCGGCAGGCTCAGCCCCCAGAGCCTCGGCGAACCGGCCCCGCCGCACCCACTCCCCGCCCTCCGCGACACGCAGGCACGCGGCCACCGCCTCCGTCACCCCGATGGACACCAGCGCCTCCCCGGGAGGCGGCCCGATGAACTCCGCCATCCCGCCCGCGACGGTGATCGACGGATTCACCCTGACCCAATCGTCCGAGAACGTCCGGACACCGTCGACCTCCAGCACCGGCACCACGCCCTCCAGGTGCCGCTCGGCACCGCCCCACACCGCCCGTCCGGTGCTGGTGAAGGTGCTGTACGGGCTGGTCTTCACGGCGGCCCTGACCAGGTACTTGGCCAGCCTGAGCAGCTTCTGCGGCTTGGGGCGCCGGGCAGGGTCCGCGAGCCATCTCTCCAGGTCGGCCGCCAACTCGCCACCGGCCAGCGCCAGCCCCCTGCGGAAGGCGGGCTCGGCCGCGGCGGCGCGCAGCCGTTCCTCCTTCTCCAGGGACTCCCGGGCGACGACCTCGGGCAGGCGGGCGCGCAGCGCGGCGCACTCGCGTGCACGCCGTACCCACTCCTCCACCTCACCCCTCAGCCCGTACGGCAGCGCCGCCCCGGCCTCGGACCCCCACTCCCGCCCGGCGGGAAGACGCCCGGTGTGCAGCGCCCGCCGCAGCCCCACGAGCGCGGGCCGGGGCCCGGACGCGCCGAGCTCTCCGATGACGTCACCGAGCGCCACGGCCAGCCGCCGCCCGTCCGCTTCCACCCGGGCGGTCTCGGCGAGCAGCCGGGTCACCAGCGCATAGGACTCGTCCCATCGCAGGGATTCCAGCTCCGCAGCCGCGACCCCGCACGTGCGGACAGCGACCGGCGGGCCGTCGTTTTCCCGCTCAATAACCGTCATTACATGAGCCCCATTCGCTTTATTGGCGCCAAAAGGCAACAGGCGCGGGCGCCGCAACAGCGGCGCCCGCGTACCGCGTCAGGCGCTCGAGCAGGAGCAGCAGATGTAGCAGAAGCAGTTACACGAAGCTCCCACTTCGGTCATGCCGTGACCAGCAGTAAGGGACTCGACCGCAACACCGTCATCGGCGAGTTCGAAGACGTCCATGGGCAGATCGCTGAGGTCCATGCGGACTCTCCTTCCGGGGGTAAACGCCCCATCGACATTCCAGGCAAACGCACGGATGTGCATCGCACGGAGGTCATCGCCTGGTATAGGAACACCCTTGCGACATCGCCGACGCTAGGTGTACATATGGAACACGGTCAAGAATCCGAACTGTCTGACTAAAATCGAAAATCGGTCAGCCAGTCAGGGAGGGGGAACCTGACTGTTGAAATCGGGGCATTTCGAATATCTTCGAAACCTCCAGCTCTGACGGGCCCAGAGCACATCTCAAACGAAAAGCCCCCTAGTCGGTAGGGAATACCGGCTTAATGCGCACCAGCTCTTACGGGGAAGGGGCCATCGAGCCATGAGCGTTGTCTCAACGCGCAGCACGGGTGCCAGGACCAGCGACGATCGCGTACGCCGGACGATGGATGTCACCAGGAGCCTGCTCCTGCGATCCGGCTACAAGCGGACGACGATGGACGAGATCGCCCGCCGGGCGGACATCGGCAAGGGCACCATCTATCTCAGCTGGGACACGAAAGACGATCTCATAAGAACGCTCGTCATTCAGGAAATTGTCGGAGTCTGCCAGGACATTTCGCGAATAGCGATGCTTCGTCCTGCCGTCGCGCAGCTCTCGGAGTTCTCTCGCGAGCTGTTCACGCTCGTGTTCAAGTATCCACTCTTCCGAGCACTCTACACCTACGACAAAGAAACGATCGGAAGAGCCTGCGACGATCCGCAGCTCGGCTTCCAGTGTTATCGCTTCACCACGTTCACGCCATTTCGCGATTATCTCCGGATGCTGCACGAGAGCGGAATGTGGGATCCGTCCCACAGTTTCGCGCTCGACGCCCTGCTTTCCGGTTTCATCAAACTTCATCTGCATGCCGAGATCGCCGGCGCGCGACCCGATCTTGCGGCCCACGCCGACAGCCTGGCCGGTCTCATCAGGAGCTCTTTCGAACCTGCCGACCAGGTCCCGGCCGCAGAGCTGACCGATCCCGCCCGCCGTACCGTCGAGATCTTCGACGGCGCCGCGGCGAAATACCGGGCGAAACTCATCCCCCAACCCCTGGCCGCCTCCGTCTGAGGAGTCAATTGTGAACGAGACACACGTCCCGCCGGACCCGACGATGACGATGCCGGTCGACTCCCGGCCGCGTATCAAGGACGGCGGCCAGACCCTCCTCAAGTGGCTCGGCACGATGCGGGACGAACAACCGGTCTGGCGCGACGCATTCGGCATCTTCCACGTTTTCCGGCATGCGGCCGTACAGCGGGTGATGTCGGACTATGCGACGTTCTCCTCTGACATCAACCGGCTCCGGCCCGGCGGCGATCCGTTCAGCGCGGGCAGCCTGATGCTCACCGACCCGCCGGAGCACCGAAAGCTCCGCAAACTCGTCAGCCAGGCGTTCACCCCGAAAATGTCCTCGGACATGGTGCCGCGGATCGCCGAGCTCACCACGGCGCTGCTGGACGAGATCGACGAGGACGAGTTCGACCTGGTCGAGAAGATCGCGCACCCGCTGCCCGTGATGGTGATCGCCGAGCTGCTCGGCATCCCGATCCACGACCGCGAGCTGTTCCGCACCTGGGCCGATCGGCTGGTCGCGCTGCACGTCGAAGACCCGCGGGACATCGAGATCGGGCGGATGGTCGGCCAGGCCATGCGCGAAATGGGGGAATACGTCCTCACCCACGTACGCGAGCGCCGTACCCGTCCGCAGGACGACCTGGTCAGCCGGCTGGTCGCGGCCGAGGTGGACGGCGACCGGCTCACCGACGCCGAGATCGTCAACTCCTCCTGCCTGCTGCTGCTCGCCGGACAGATCACCAGCACCATGGCGCTGGGGAACGCGTTCCTGTGCTTCCGTGACGAGCCCGGCGTGGAGAGCGCCGTACGGGCCGACCGGGAGCTGATCGCACCGGCCTTCGAGGAGGTGCTCAGGCTGCGCCCGCCGCTCACCCAGGCGGCCAGGCTCCCCACGGCCGACGTCGAGATCGACGGCACGCCGATCCCGGCCGGTTCCATGGTCATCAACTGGCTGCTGTCCGCGAACTACGACGAGCGCCAGTTCCCCGACCCGTACCGGCTCGACCCCGGTCGCCAGCCCAACCGCCAGTACGCCTTCGGCCACGGCATCCACTTCTGTCTGGGCGCGCCGCTGGCGAGGGTGGAGGGGAAGGTGGCGCTGGACCTGGTGTTCGACCGGTTCGAGCAGGTCGAGATCGACCCTGACGCGGAGCTGTCGTACTACGAGGACCCCATGTTCGGCGTCAAGAGCCTGCCGGTACGCGTCAAGCGGGCGCCGCGATGACCGCCCCCGTGGGACCGCCGTCGGTCACCGACGGCGGGACGTCCCTGTTCGCCTGGCTGCGCCAGATGCGCGACAGGCATCCGGTCTGGCGGGATTCCTATGGGATGTACCACGTCTTCCGCTACGACGACGTACGCGCCGTTCTGGCGGACCACGAGCGGTTCTCCTCCGACCGGACCAGGCTGATGGGACGGCAGCCGTTCGGCCAGGGCGGCATCACGATGATCGACCCGCCCGAACACCGCCACCAGCGCCGGCTGATCACCGCGGCCTTCACCCCGGGCTCCATCGCGGCCCTCGAACCACGCATCGCCGCGATCACCGACGAGCTCCTCGACGCGCTGCCCGGCCCCGACTTCGACCTGGTCGAGAGCCTGGCCTATCCCCTGCCCGTCACCGTGGTCGCCGAGCTGCTCGGCGTCCCGCCGTCCGACCGCGACCTGTTCCGCACCTGGTCGGACCGGCTCATGTCGCTCCAGGTGCCCGACTTCGCCGACCCGTCGCTGGCCGGGCGGGTGGCGGCGGCCATGGCGGAGATGAACGACTACCTGCGCGAGCACTGCGCGGACCGCCGTACCCGTCCCAGGGACGACCTGCTCACCCGCCTCGTCCACGCCGAGATCGACGGCGAGCGGCTCGACGCGGAGCAGGTCGTCAACACCGCGAGCCTGCTCCTCCTGGCCGGACACGTCACCACCACCGTGCTGATCGGCAACACCGTGCTCTGCCTCGCGGACACCCCCGAGGCCACCCACCGGATAAGAGCTGACATGTCGCTCATCCCCCAGGCGCTGGAGGAGAGCATGCGCCTGCGCTCGCCGTTCATGCAGGCGGGCAGGGTGACCACGCAGGACGTACGGGTGGCCGGCGAGACCATCCCGGCCAACAGGTTCGTCATGGCCTGGCTCCTGTCCGCCAACCACGACGAACGCCACTTCGCCGACCCCGAACGCTTCGACCTGGACCGGCAGCTCACCGGCCAGCTCGCGTTCGGCCACGGCGTGCACTTCTGCCTGGGCGCCCAGCTCGGGCGCCTGGAGGGCCGCATCGCGCTGGAGCGCCTGCTGAGCCGCTTCACCGAGCTCCGTCCCGAAAAGCGCTCCTTCTACGAGAGCCAGATCTTCGGCGTCAGGGAGATGCACGTGAGAGGTTCCTCATGACCAAGCCCCTGCTGATCTACGCGAACGTCCCCTTCTGCAACTCCAAGTGCCACTTCTGCGACTGGGTGGTCCAGGTCCCCGTACGCGACCTGCGGCTCGGCGAGCAGAGCCCCGGCCGCGTCGCGTACCTGGAGGCCATCAAGACCCAGATCCGCGTCCAGGCTCCCGCCTTGCGCGAGCACTACCACCCCGACATCGTCTACTGGGGCGGCGGCACGGCCAGCATCCTCGGCCCTCACGAAATCGAGTCCCTGTACGGCACGCTGTCCGCCGAGTTCGGCCTGAGCACGGTCAGGGAGGCCACGATCGAGGGCAGCCCGGAATCCCTCGACCGGGACAAACTACGCCTCCTGCGCGGACTCGGCTTCAACCGGATCAGCATCGGCGTCCAGTCCTTCGACGATGCGCGCCTGCGCCGCCTCGGCCGCGCCCACGCCGCCGACCAGGCCCTCACCGCCGTCCAGGACGCCCACGAGGCCGGCTTCACCAACATCAACATCGACCTGATCGTCGGCTTCCCCGGGCAGACCGGCCAGGAGGTCGCCGACTCGGTCCGTACGGCCCTGACCCTGCCCATCAACCACTTCTCGATCTACCCCTACCGGGCCAGCCCCGGCACGGTGCTGCGCAAGCAGGTCCACCGGGGCGCCCAGCTGGACCTCAACCTCCAGCTCCAGGCGTACGGCATCGCCAGGGAGCTGCTGGAAGGGGCAGGCTTCCCCGAATACGCCATGTCCTACTTCGGCCACCCACGCTGCCAGTCGGACGAGGCGTACTACCAGCTCCGGACGGACTGGATCGGCTTCGGCTCGGGCGCCAACTCCCTGATCGGCCGCCGCTACCTGAGCTACGAGAAGGGCAAGCTGGCCCACTACAACGCCAACCCGCTGGCCTTCGACGTCAACGCCCCGGCCCACTCCCCACAGCTCACCCTCCACTTCCTGTCGCAGGCGCTGACGACCGCCGAGGGCCTGGACGCCCGCCTCTACCAGGAACGCACCGGCGTCCCCCTCCGCACGGCCTGCTCCGACCCCGAGGTGATGGCGTACCTGGAGCGCATGAACGAGCACGGCCGGGTCATCGTCGACCGCAACGGCATCCGCCTCCACCGCGACGACATCGCCCAGATCTTCATCGCCCTCAACTGGATCACCACCCCGGACACCACTGCCAACGAGGTGATCCCCCTGACTCCCTCACCCACATAACCCCCCACGACCGCAACCGGTGCGGGACGTGCGGTGGGTGGGCTGGGAGCCACGGAGCCGGTCAAGCGGGCGCCGTCGCGGCGGTCAGCCGGTGAAGGGTCAGAGGCCGTCTCCTGGAGGGCCAGCAGCCCCGTACGGCGAGTGGCGCCCACCGTGCACCGCCGTACCAGATGATCTTGAGCCCGCCACACCGAACGGGCACGGAAAGCAGCGCGCCCGGGCCCCCGTAATCGGGAGCCCGGGCGCGTCACCCGGCGACTAGAAGAACATCACCGGTTGTACTGACCGAAGTCGTACTCCTCCAGCGGAACCGCCTCGCCACTGCCAGTCCCGAAGGTGTAGTCGGCGGCGGAGCCGTCGTAGCCACCCACGGTGTACATGGCCGCCTTGGCCTCCTCGGTCGGCTCCACCCGGATGTTCCGGTACTGGGGCATGCCCGTGCCGGCCGGGATGAGCTTACCGATGATGACGTTCTCCTTCAGGCCCAGCAGCGAGTCGGACTTGGCGTGGATCGCCGCGTCCGTCAGCACCCTGGTCGTCTCCTGGAAGGAGGCCGCCGACAGCCACGACTCGGTGGCCAGCGACGCCTTGGTGATGCCCATGAGGACCGGACGGCCGGCGGCCGGCGAGCCGCCCTCCGCCACCGTCTCGCGGTTCATCAGCTCGAAGCGCGGCCGCTCCACGAGCTCGCCGGGCAGCAGGTCGGTGTCACCGGACTCGAGCACGTTCACGCGCTTGAGCATCTGCCGCACGATGATCTCGATGTGCTTGTCGTGGATGGACACACCCTGCGACCGGTAGACCTGCTGGACCTCCGCCACGAGGTGCAGCTGCACGGCCCGCGGGCCGAGGATGCGCAGCACCTCGTTGGGGTTGACCGCACCGGCGACGAGCTGCTGCCCGACCGTGATCCGCTGACCATCCTGCACGAGCAGGCGCGAACGCATCGACACCGGGTAGGCGATCTCTTCCGAGCCGTCGTCCGGAGTGATGACGATCTTCCGGGTCTTGTCGGTCTCGTCGATGCGAGCCCGGCCCTCGGCCTCGGAGATCGGGGCGACACCCTTGGGGATGCGCGCCTCGAACAGCTCCGTGACACGGGGCAGACCGTGGGTGATGTCGGCGCCGGCCACACCACCGGTGTGGAACGTACGCATGGTCAGCTGCGTGCCAGGCTCACCGATCGACTGGGCGGCGATGATGCCGACCGCCTCGCCGACGTCCACGAGCTTGCCGGTGGCCAGCGAGCGGCCGTAGCAGGTCGCGCAGACACCGATCTTGGCCTCGCAGACGAGCGCGCTGCGGGTGCGGACGGTCTCGATGCCGGCCTGGACCAGCGCGGTGACGTGGTTGTCGTTGATGTCGACACCCGCCGCCGCGATGACCTTGCCGTCGACCTCGACGTCCTCGGCCAGGATGCGGCCGTGCACGTTGGACTCGGCGTTCTCGGCCTTGACCAGGTTGCCCGACGCGTCGCGCTCGCCGACGTGCAGCGGGACGGCGCGGTCGGTGCCGCAGTCGATCTCGCGCACGATGACGTCCTGCGCCACGTCCACCAGACGACGGGTCAGGTAGCCCGAGTCGGCGGTACGCAGGGCGGTGTCGGCCAGACCCTTCCGCTGACCGTGGGTGGAGATGAAGTACTCCAGCACCGACAGGCCCTCGCGGAACGAGGCCTTGATCGGCCGCGGGATCGTCTCACCCTTGGTGTTGGACACCAGGCCACGGATGCCGGCGATCTGCCGGACCTGCATCTTGTTACCACGGGCGCCGGAGTTGACCATCATCCAGACCGGGTTGGTCGCCGGGAAGGCGTTGACCATGTCGGTCTCGACGTCGGCCGTCGCGTGCGTCCAGATCTCGATGAGCTCCTGACGGCGCTCCTCGTCGGTGATCAGACCGCGCTCGTACTCCCGCTGGACCTTGTCGGCCCGGCGCTCGTAGTTTTCCATGATGTCGGTCTTGTTCGGCGGCGCGACGACGTCCTCGATCGAGATCGTGACACCGGAGCGCGTCGCCCAGCGGAAGCCGGCGTCCTTGAGCGCGTCGAGCGAAGCGGCGACCTCGATCTTGGGGTAGGTCTCCGCCAGCTCGTTCACGATCGTGGACAGCTGCTTCTTGCCGACCTGGAAGTCGACGAACGGGTAGCTGTCGGGCAGCGTCAGGTTGAACAGGCACCGGCCGAACGTGGTCTCCAGCCGGATCGGGTCACCCTGCTCCCAGCCCTCGGGCGCAACCCAGTCGCGCGGCGGCAGGATGTCCTTCATCCGGAGCTGGATCTTCGCCTGAATCTCCAGCTCGCGGCGGTCGAAGGCCATCTGCGCCTCGGCGATCGAGCCGAACACGCGGCCCTCGCCGATCGCGCCTTCCTTCTGGGTGGTCAGCCAGTAGAGGCCGATGACCATGTCCTGGGTGGGCATCGTCACGGGCTTGCCGTCGGCCGGCTTGAGGATGTTGTTGGTCGAGAGCATCAGGATGCGTGCCTCGGCCTGGGCCTCAGCCGACAGCGGCAGGTGCACGGCCATCTGGTCGCCGTCGAAGTCCGCGTTGAACGCGGTGCAGACGAGCGGGTGGATCTGGATGGCCTTGCCCTCGACCAGCTGCGGCTCGAACGCCTGGATGCCCAGACGGTGGAGCGTCGGAGCGCGGTTGAGCAGCACCGGGTGCTCGGTGATGACCTCTTCGAGCACGTCCCACACCACGGGGCGGGCGCGCTCGACCATCCGCTTGGCCGACTTGATGTTCTGCGCGTGGTTGAGGTCCACGAGCCGCTTCATCACGAACGGCTTGAACAGCTCCAGCGCCATCTGCTTGGGCAGACCGCACTGGTGCAGCTTGAGCTGCGGGCCGACGACGATGACCGAACGGCCGGAGTAGTCGACTCGCTTGCCCAGCAGGTTCTGACGGAAACGACCCTGCTTACCCTTGAGCATGTCGCTCAGGGACTTCAGCGGCCTGTTGCCGGGACCGGTGACCGGGCGACCGCGACGGCCGTTGTCGAACAGCGCGTCGACGGCCTCCTGCAGCATCCGCTTCTCGTTGTTCACGATGATCTCGGGCGCGCCGAGGTCGAGCAGACGCTTGAGGCGGTTGTTCCGGTTGATGACCCGGCGGTAGAGGTCGTTGAGGTCGGAGGTCGCGAACCGGCCACCGTCGAGCTGCACCATCGGGCGCAGGTCCGGCGGGATGACCGGGATGCAGTCGAGCACCATGCCGCGCGGCGAGTTGGTGGTGTTGAGGAACGCCGACACCACCTTGAGCCGCTTGAGCGCGCGGGCCTTCTTCTGGCCCTTGCCGCTGCGGATCGTCTCGCGCAGGTTCTCAGACTCGACGTCGAGGTCGAAGCTGATCAGGCGGTCCTGGATCGCCTGCGCGCCCATGCCGCCCTTGAAGTAGCGGCCGAAGCGGTCGCGCATCTCGCGGTAGAGCAGCTCGTCGCCCTCGAGGTCCTGGACCTTGAGGCTCTTGAAGCGGCTCCAGACCTCGTCGAGCCGGTCCAGCTCGCGCTGGGCCCGGTCGCGGAGCTGACGCATCTCGCGCTCGGCGCCCTCGCGGACCTTGCGGCGCTGGTCGCCCTTGGCCCCGGCGGCCTCGAGCTCGGCCAGGTCGGCCTCGAGCTTCTTCTGCCGGGTCTCGACGTCGGCGTCACGGCGCTGCTCGATGTGCTGCCGCTCGACGGAGATCTTCGCCTCCAGCGAGGGCAGGTCACGCTCACGCATCTCGGTGTCGACATGCGTGATCATGTAGGCCGCGAAGTAGATGACCTTCTCCAGGTCCTTCGGGGCCAGGTCGAGCAGGTAGCCGAGGCGCGACGGGACGCCCTTGAAGTACCAGATGTGCGTGACCGGCGCGGCCAGCTCGATGTGGCCCATCCGCTCACGACGCACCTTGGCGCGAGTCACCTCGACGCCACAGCGCTCACAGATGATGCCCTTGAAGCGGACGCGCTTGTACTTGCCGCAGTAGCACTCCCAGTCGCGGGTCGGACCGAAGATCTTCTCGCAGAAGAGCCCGTCCTTTTCCGGCTTGAGGGTGCGGTAGTTGATGGTCTCGGGCTTCTTGACCTCGCCGTGCGACCACTGACGGATGTCGTCGGCCGTCGCGAGGCCGATCCTGAGCTCGTCGAAGAAGTTGACGTCCAGCATTTTGTGCGATCTCCCCCTCAGACTTCTTCCACGCTGCTCGGCTCACGCCGGGACAGATCGATGCCGAGCTCTTCCGCCGCGCGGAAGACGTCCTCGTCCGTGTCGCGCATCTCGATGGACATGCCGTCGCTGGAGAGCACCTCGACGTTGAGGCACAGCGACTGCATTTCCTTGATGAGGACCTTGAAGGACTCCGGAATGCCCGGCTCGGGAATGTTCTCGCCCTTGACGATGGCCTCGTAGACCTTCACCCGGCCGAGAACGTCGTCGGACTTGATGGTCAGCAGCTCCTGCAGGGCGTAGGCGGCGCCGTACGCCTCCAGCGCCCACACCTCCATCTCACCGAATCGCTGACCACCGAACTGCGCCTTACCACCCAGCGGCTGCTGGGTGATCATCGAGTACGGACCCGTCGAACGCGCGTGGATCTTGTCGTCGACCAGGTGCAGCAGCTTGAGGATGTAGATGTAGCCGACCGAGATGGGATACGGGAACGGCTCACCGGAACGGCCGTCGAACAGCTGCGCCTTGCCGCTGCGCTGCACCATCCGGTCACCGTCGCGGTTGGCGATGGTGTTGTCGAGGAGACCGACGATCTCCTCCTCGTGGGCGCCGTCGAAGACCGGCGTGGCCATGTTGGTGCGCGGGGCCACCTTCTCGAAGCCCTTGTCACGCAGCCGCTCGGCCCAGGCCTCGGCGACGCCGGAGATGTCCCAGCCGCGGGCGGCGATCCACCCCAGGTGGGTCTCCAGCACCTGGCCGACGTTCATCCGGCCGGGCACGCCCAGCGGGTTGAGGATGATGTCGACCGGCGTGCCGTCCTCCAGGAACGGCATGTCCTCCACGGGCAGGATCTTGGAGATGACGCCCTTGTTGCCGTGCCGACCGGCCAGCTTGTCACCGTCGGTGATCTTGCGCTTCTGGGCCACGTAGACGCGGACCAGCTCGTTCACGCCCGGCGGCAGCTCGTCGCCCTCCTCGCGGGAGAACACCCGAACGCCGATGACCTTGCCCTGCTCGCCGTGCGGCACCTTCAGCGAAGTGTCACGAACTTCGCGGGCCTTCTCACCGAAGATCGCGCGCAGCAGCCGCTCCTCCGGCGTCAGCTCGGTCTCACCCTTGGGCGTGACCTTGCCGACCAGGATGTCACCGGGGACGACCTCGGCGCCGATGCGGATGATGCCGCGCTCGTCGAGGTCGGCCAGGACCTCCTCGGAGACGTTCGGGATGTCCCGGGTGATCTCCTCGGGGCCCAGCTTGGTGTCGCGGGCGTCGACCTCGTGCTCCTCGATGTGGATCGAGGAGAGCACGTCGTCCTGCACCAGTCGCTGGGACAGGATGATCGCGTCTTCGTAGTTGTGGCCCTCCCACGGCATGAACGCCACCAGGAGGTTCTTGCCCAGCGCCATCTCGCCCTGGTCGGTGCAGGGACCGTCGGCGATGACCTGGTTGACCTCGACCCGGTCGCCCTCGGCGACGATGGGCTTCTGGTTGAACGAGGTGCCCTGGTTGGAGCGCTTGAACTTGGCGACACGGTAGGTGGTGCGCGTGCCGTCGTCGTTCATGACGGTGATGTAGTCGGCGGAGACCTCCTCGACCACACCGGCCTTCTCGGCGTTGATGACGTCGCCGGCGTCGGTCGCGGCACGGTATTCCATGCCGGTGCCGACCAGCGGCGACTCGCTCTTCAGCAGCGGCACGGACTGCCTCTGCATGTTGGAGCCCATGAGCGCGCGGTTGGCGTCGTCATGCTCGAGGAAGGGGATCATCGCGGTGGCCACCGACACCATCTGGCGCGGCGACACGTCGATGTAGTCGACCTCCTCGGCCCGCATGAGCTCGGTCTCACCGCCCTTGGTGCGGACCAGGACGCGAGGCTCGGCGAACGAGCCGTCGGCGTTGAGCACCGTGTTGGCCTGCGCCTTGACGTAGCGGTCTTCCTCGTCGGCCGTGAGGTAGTCGACCTGCTCGGTGACCTTGCCGTCGACGACCTTGCGGTAAGGCGTCTCGACGAACCCGAAGGCGTTGATCCGGCCGTAGGAGGCCAGCGAGCCGATGAGGCCGATGTTCGGGCCTTCAGGGGTCTCGATCGGACACATCCGGCCGTAGTGGGACGGGTGCACGTCACGGACCTCGAAGCCGGCCCGCTCACGGGACAGACCACCGGGACCCAGCGCGGACAGACGCCGCTTGTGCGTCAGGCCGGCCAGCGGGTTGGTCTGGTCCATGAACTGCGACAGCTGCGAGGTGCCGAAGAACTCCTTGATCGACGCCACGACCGGGCGGATGTTGATCAGGGTCTGCGGCGTGATCGCCTCGACGTCCTGCGTGGTCATACGCTCGCGAACGACGCGCTCCATGCGGGCCAGGCCCAGGCGGACCTGGTTCTGGATGAGCTCGCCGACACTGCGCAGACGACGGTTGCCGAAGTGGTCGATGTCGTCGACCTCGACGATGATCTCGCGGTCGTTGGCACCCGGCATCGACTCCTCGCCCGCGTGCAGGCGGACGATGTACTCGATCGTGGCGACGATGTCGTCCTCGGTCAGGGTGCCCTGCGAGATCTCCGAGTCGACCCCGAGCTTCTTGTTGATCTTGTAACGACCGACCTTGGCCAGGTCGTACCGCTTGGGGTTGAAATAGAGGTTCTCCAGCAGGGTCTGCGCCGACTCCTTGGTCGGCGGCTCACCCGGCCGCAGCTTGCGGTAGATGTCCAGCAGCGCGTCATCCTGGCCGGCCGTGTGGTCCT
>NZ_JBIUCF010000028.1:0-173161 GCF_044593615.1 Nonomuraea sp. NPDC051941 | reverse complement strand
CCGCGTCCTCGCCCGTCATCACGAGGTGGGAAAGACTGCTAAACGCGCGGCATCACTCACCGAGCACCGCGAGCAGGCAGGTTAAACGACAAGCTCAGAGCTTGGAGATGTAGTACATGTTGCCGCCCGGCTGGAGGATGCCGGCCAGGACGGAGGTCTTGATGGTGTGGGTGCCGCCGGTCGGCTTCCACGGGTCGTACACGGTGATGGTGCCCGCCGTCTTGTCGTAACCGTAGGCGATGATGGCGTGGCCGACCCTTGTGCCCTTGATCTTGCCCTTGTTCCAGGGCAGCTGCTCCATCCACACCGCGAGCACCGGCGCCCGGCGCAGGTCTCCGATGTTGCCGGAGACCCGGTTCATGAGCACGACCGCGTTGCCGTCCGCGTCGGTGGGGCTCGTGACCTTGTAGCCGCGCGACTTGAGGTAGGCGTTGACCACCGGCAGGGCGTTCACGCCCTTGGTGCCTGCGGCGGCCGTGGTCTTCATCTTCTTGGCGAGGGTCGACTGGCTGACGTTGACGCCGAAGGTCGACAGGCTCATCGACGACGAGGCGGGGACGCAGAAGTAGTTGGTCTCCTGGCGCTGGCCCTTGAGGTTGAGCTGGTACTTCAGGGGCGTGAAGAGGCCTTTGGGCGTTGCGGCGACGGAGGACGAGGGGGACGGGGACGGGGTGGGAGTAGGGGTGCTGGGGGACGCGTAGGCCGGTGACGCGGTGGTGAAGCCCAGGACGGCCACGGTCACGGCTGCGGTGAGGGCGACGCCGGTCCCCGTTCTACGGTTCTTCACTTGATCACTCCACACATGCGCGGCTGACAATAGTCAGGGACCGTAGTTGATCTGCCAAGAGTGTGCAAATGGTGGCGCATGGTGACATAGGGGCAGACGGGACATTCGCGACACGGCCGAATGCAGAGCGCCTCACGCGAGGCGGCCGGACGCGGAGCGCCTTTCGGGCGACGGCCGGACGCGGAGTGCCTTTCGCAAGACGGAGCCGGACGCGGAGCGCCTTTCGCGAGACGGAGCCGGACGCGGAGCGCCTTTCGCGAGATTTGGCCGGATGCGGACGCCGTTGATCGCCAACCCGGCAATCACAGCAGCCGTCCCACTGATGTCACGTTCCATCTCCAGCCATATGGAGCCCGCAGTGCTCAAGCGTCTCCTCGCCGCGATCGGCGTCGCCGCCGTGGTCCTGCCGTCGGCCGGTACGCCCGCCCAGGCCGCGACCCCGGTCGTTCAGATCGTCAAGGTCTATTACGACTCGCCAGGGTCCGACCGAGGCGGCAACGTCTCGCTCAACGGCGAATACGCGGTGCTCCGCAACATGAGCAGGCGAAGCATCCAGCTCGAGAACTGGATCCTGCGGGACGAGACCGGCTACAAGTACCGATTCCCCAGCTTTGCTCTCAAGCCCGGCAAATCAGTGACCGTACGCTCGGGCCAGGGGACCGACACCTCGACCACCCTGTACTGGGGTCGCAAGTGGTACGTCTGGAACAACGACGGGGACACGGCCGGCCTCTACCGGAGCAGCGACCTCAAGAAGATCGACGGCTGCACCTGGGGACGCGGCGGCATCTCCACCACCTGCCCGTAGGTTTTCACCACGCCGACAGACACGCCCTCCGGTCGGAAGCGGCATCTCCACCACCTGCCAGCAGGTTTCGCCACGCCGACGGACACACCCCTCGGTCAGAAGGCGGACGCGTGGTGCGAGTTAGCCTGACAAGGTGAGCATTACCGCTGGTAGCTACACATTCGGACCCGATTCCGGCCGCCTCCTCATCCACACGACCCGCACCGGACTTGGCGCCAAGGCCGGCCACGATCTCACCATCGAGGTCACGCGCTGGAGCGGCGACGCCACAATCGACACCGCTGCCCCGGCGAACTCCTCGCTGACCGTCGAGGTCGACCCGGGTTCGCTCGAAGTCCGGGCAGGGACCGGCGGCATCAAGCCGCTCACGGACTCCGACCGCGAAGAGATCGAGCGAACCATCCGGGAGAAGATCCTGCACACCGGCCGACATCCGGCGATCACCTTCCGGTCGACACGGGTCGACGGGACCGCGGAGTCGTTCCACATCGAGGGCGACCTCACCATCCTCGGGGTGACCCGGCTGGTGACGGTCCAGGGCATGGTCGCCGATGACCGCGTACGGGGCTCGGCGGCCATCGTGCAGTCCCGGTGGGGGATTCGACCGTATTCTGCGTTCTTCGGCGCGCTCAAGCTGAGCGATGAGGTCGAGGTGCGGTTCGACGTCGGCCTCGCGGCAAAGGACTGAGCTCGGACCGGTCCCATCTCCCGAGCTCACGAACAGGGCCTCGTGGTGGCCTCAGCGCCTCCTTGCCCCTGGCCGTGCTTCTCTCAATGGCTCGCGTGCTCAACGAGTCGGCGAAGCGGGGTTTGGCTGGGGGTTTGGGGGGCCGCGCCCCCCAATGTCACTGCCCGAGCCCTCCGCGCGAAGCGCCCCACCGTGAGGACCGCGCCTTTGGTCCCGGCCTGATCTTCTTGTCGGCGATGGCGTAGAGGGTGTCAGATATCCGGAGGTCCGACCTTCTTGTTACTAGTCGGTACGGTTTGCGAAGAGGTGCAGGTGGCACGTACGAGGTAGCTAGGGCCGGTAGCATGCCTGCGCGATCGAAAGGAGCTCACTCGTGCCATATCGCCTCACGGTGATCGGGACCGGATACCTGGGCATCACCCATGCGGCGTGCATGGCTGATCTCGGATTCGACGTCCTGGGCCTTGATATCGACGCCGACAAGATCCGCAGCCTCAACCAAGGGGAGCTCCCGATCCACGAGCCCGGGCTCGAGCCTGTGCTCCGCCGCGGGCTCGAATCCGGCCGCCTCCGCTTCACCACCTCGTACGAGGAAGCCGCCGCCTTCGGCGACGTGCATTTCGTCTGTGTAGGCACTCCCCAGAAACGCGGCGAATATGCCGCGGACGTCACGTACATGGACAACGCGATCGAGTCCCTTGCCCCGTTCCTCGACCGCCAGTGCCTGGTCGTGGGCAAGTCCACCGTGCCCGTCGGCACCGCCGAGCGGCTCGCGGACAAGCTCACCCGCCTCGCGCCCGCCGGCGGGCAGGCCGAGCTGGCCTGGAACCCCGAGTTCCTGCGGGAGGGGTTCGCGGTTCAGGACACCATGCACCCGGATCGCATCGTGGTCGGCGTTCGCACCGAGCGCGCGGAAAAGGTGCTGCGCGAGGTGTACGAGCCGCTGGGCGAGGTTCCGTTCGTGGTGACCGATTTCGCCACGTCCGAGCTGGTCAAGACGGCCGCGAACGCGTTCCTGGCCACCAAGATCTCGTTCATCAACGCGATGGCCGAAGTCTGCGAGGCCGCGCACGCCGACGTCAAGCAGCTGTCCGAGGCGCTGTCGTACGACGACCGGATCGGCGGACGTTACCTGAACGCGGGCCTCGGGTTCGGCGGCGGCTGCCTGCCCAAGGACATCAGGGCGTTCATGGCGCGGGCCGGGGAGCTGGGAGCGGACCAGGCGCTGACGTTCCTGCGCGAGGTGGACGCCATCAACCTGCGGCGGCGCGCCCGCATGGTCGATCTGGCCAGGGAGCTGGCCGGGGGCTCGTTCCACGGGTGCACCGTGGGCGTGCTGGGCGCCGCGTTCAAGCCGAACTCGGACGACATCCGCGACTCCCCCGCACTGGACGTCGCCGTGACCATCGGCCACCAGGGCGGACAGGTCACCGTGTACGACCCGATCGCGCTCGACAACGCCCGTAAGGCCCACCCCGAGCTGAACTACGGCGAATCAGCCCTGGACGCGGTACGGGGAGCGCACGTGGTGCTGCTGCTCACCGAGTGGCAGGAGTTCGTGGAGCTCGACCCCGAGGAGCTGGGAGCCGTGGTGGCGACCCGGCGCATCGTGGACGGGCGTAATGCCCTGAATGCCGAGACCTGGCGGTCCGCCGGATGGCACTACCGCGCCCTCGGCCGCCCCTGACGGATCAATCCCCCGCCTACGACCTACCCCGGCCCCCGCCCCTGACAGACCTATCCCCCGCCTACGACAGCCCCCGGCCGCCGTAGGCGCACCCCCCATCGACGGCCCTGGGCCACCGTAGGCGCATCCCCCATCACGACCCGCGGCCGCCGTAGGCGGACCAACGTCACAACCCGAGGTTCGCGGCCTCCGCGCGGAGCTTCTCGCCCTTGGCGTACGCCTGCTCCTTCAACCGCACCTGGAACTCCTCCATCCGCTCCCGCAACCCGGGGTCGGACGCGGCGAGGATGCGTACGGCCAGCAGCCCCGCGTTGCGGGCCCCGCCGACCGCCACCGTCGCCACCGGCACCCCGGCGGGCATCTGGACGATCGACAGCAGCGAGTCCATCCCGTCGAGGTACTTCAGCGGCACCGGCACCCCGATCACCGGCAGCGGCGTGACGGAGGCCAGCATGCCGGGCAGGTGCGCGGCTCCCCCGGCCCCGGCGATGATCACCTGGAGGCCCCGGGAGGCGGCCTGGCGGCCGTAGTCGATCATCTCGGTCGGCATGCGGTGCGCCGAGACCACGTCCGCCTCGAAGGGCACGCCGAACTCGGCGACCGCCTCCGCGGCGGCCTTCATGACCGGCCAGTCGGAGTCGCTCCCCATGACGATGCCGATGCTCACGATGCCACCTTCGGCGGCATCGTGAGCATCGGGATGCTTCGCTCTCTCATGTGTACTCCCCGGTGGTGAGGTAGACGGCGGCGTGGCGGGCGCGGGCGCGCACCTCGTCGAGGTTGGAGCCGAGCGCCGTCACATGGCCGATCTTGCGGCCGGGGCGCACCTCTTTGCCGTAGAAGTGCAGCTTGATGCCCGGATCGTGGGCCAGCACGTGCTCGTAGCGCTTGAACAGGTCGGGCTCTTCGCCACCGAGCAGGTTGGCCATGACGACGACCTGGGCGGTCATCTTGGGCGAGCCGAGCGGCAGGTCCAGCACCGCCCTCAGATGCTGCTCGAACTGCGACGTCGTCGAGCCCTCGATGGTCCAGTGACCGCTGTTGTGCGGGCGCATGGCCAGCTCGTTGACCACGAGCCCGTTCGGCGTGTCGAAGAGCTCGACCGCGAGCAGCCCGGTCACGCCGAGCTCGTGGGCGATCTTCAGACCGATGCGCTGCGCCTGCGCGGAGTATTCGGGGTCCAGCCCGGGAGCGGGCGCGATGACCTCCACGCAGATGCCGTCCTGCTGCACGGTCTCCACGACCGGGTAGCTGACGCCCTGCCCGTGCGGCGAGCGGGCGACCAGCACCGCCAGCTCCCGCTCGAACGGCACGAACGCCTCGGCGAGCAGCTCGACCCCGGTCGCGAACGCCTCCGCGACCTCCTCGGCCGACCTGCACACCCACACGCCGCGGCCGTCGTAGCCGCCGCGCACCGACTTCAGGACCATCGGCCAGCCGTGCTGCTCCGCGAAGCGCGTGGCCTCTTCGGGCGACGACACGCGCGCCCACGCCGGGCACGGCACGCCGATCGCGGTCAGCCGCTCGCGCATGACGGCCTTGTCCTGGGCGTGCACGAGGGCGTCGGCCCCGGGGTGCACGGAGTGGCCGGCCTCGGTCAAGGCTCGGATGTGCTCGGTGGGCACGTGTTCGTGGTCGAACGTGATCGCGTCGCAGCCCTTGGCGAACTCGCGCAGATCGTCCAGATCGCGGTAATCTCCGACGCGCGTGTCGACGATCACTCGTGCGGCGCTCTCCTCCGGAGAGTTGGCCAGCACCCGCAGCTCGACGCCGAGCGCGATGGCCGGCGGCTGCGACATCCTGGCCAGCTGGCCTGCGCCGACGATGCCGACGACCGGCCCGATGGGGCTGTAGGAACTCACGCCAGGTGAGCTTACCGGGACGGAACGACTTTCCCGGACTCCCCGGGCTGGGCGGCCGTTCCGGGTCGCCTTCGCAGGCACGACCGCCCAGCGTTCCGCTCCGCCCGCTTATGCCGGGTCGCGGGCGATGTGCAACGCAGCGTAATGCCCAACTGTCGTAAATGCCGGGCATAGGACGATATTTCTAAGTGGTAAGTTCACCAGCCTGACGTCGGGCCTACACGGTGGCCGGTACGCTGAGTTGGGTCAGGCTCGTCGAAGGAAGGGACCGAGCAGAGACGTGGACCTCGCCAAACGCCTCTACGAGCGGTTCTCCTCCCTTGTGTACGAACTGGCCAAGTTCGGCAGCATCGGGGCCGTCGCCTTCCTGATCGACACCGGCCTCCTCAACCTCTGCAACGTGGGCCTGGGCTGGGGCCCGCTGACGTCCAAGGTCGTGGCGACGACGATCTCCACGACCTTCGCCTACATCGGCAACCGCTTCTGGACCTTCCGGCACCGCGACCAGAGCGGGCTGAGGCGCGAATACTTCCTGTTCTTCCTGCTCAACGGCATCGCGCTGCTGTTCGGCATGCTGACGATCGGCTTCACCACCTACACGCTCGACCTGCACGACCCGCTCAGCTTCAACATCGCCAACATCGTGGGCGTGGGGCTCGGCACGCTGTTCCGCTACTGGTCGTACAAGAAGTGGGTGTTCCTGGAGGCCACCGAGCCCATCCCGATGGAGCTGCCCGAGACCGGGGTCAAGCAGGACCGCTGACCACGCGGGTCCTCGCGCCGTCGTCCTCGGCCGGGCGCAGGAAGATGGCGAACGTCGCCGGGCGGCGCCGTACCAGCTCCAGTCTGCCGCCGTCGGCCGCGGCCAGCGCGCGGGCGAGCGTCAGCCCGAGACCGGTGCCTCCGCCGCCGCTGACGTTCCGCTCGAAGATCTTGGGGGCGATCTCGTCGGCGATGCCCGGGCCCTCGTCCGCGACCTCGATCACCACGTAGTTGTCACCGCTGGTCGACGTGACGGTGACGTCGCCGCCGCCGTGGCGCAGGGAGTTCTCCAGCAGCGACGCGATCACCTGGCCGAAGCCGCCGGTGGTGGCCATCGCCTTCAGGCCGCGGGCGCCTTCGAGCCGCAGGGTACGCCCCGCCTCCCGGAACACCGGCTCCCACTCCCTGATCTGCTGGATGATCACGTCGTCGATGGCGACCGGCTCGGCCTGGGCGTGGCGCTGGCGCCGCGCCGCCGCCAGCAGCTCGTCGATCACGGCGGTGAGCCGCTCTGCCTGCACGATCGCCGCCTCGCCCTCCTCCCGTACGACCTCCGGCTCGTCCGCGGCCGACACGATCTCCTCCAGGCGCATGGTGAGACCGGTCAAGGGGGTCCGGAGCTGGTGGGAGGCGTCGGTGGCGAACTCGCGCTCGCGGGTGAGCAGGTCGGAGATGCGGGTCGCGCTGCGGTCGAGCACTTGGGCCACCCGGTCGAGTTCGGGAATGCCGTAGCGGTGTTTGCTCGGCCGGGCGTCTCCGGAGCCCAGCCGCTCGGCGATCTTCGCCAGGTCCTGCAAGGGCAGCGTCAGCCGCCGTGACTGTACGACGGCCAGGCTCACGGCCACCGCCAGGGCGGCGACGGCCAGGGCCACGATGAGCAGGAGCCGGGCCCGTACGTCCTGTTCAACCTGGTCGCGATCGCGACTTATGCGGACATAGACGCCGGTGTTGGTCTGCGCGTCCTCGGTCATCAGGTGACCGGACGGCGGTGCGGTGCCGACCACGGTCACCCGCAAGGGGGTTCCGCGTTCCCAGATCTGGATGTACCTGCCGGGATACTTCTGCTCCAGTTGCTGGGGGTCGAGCGGCGTCTCCTGGACACGGGCGTACTCGACCTCTCCCACGAGGCGCTTGGCCTCCGCCCCGAGCTCCTGAGCCGCCTCGTCGACGATCAGCCGGCTGACGACGACACCCAGGGGGACCCCCAGCAGCAGAACCGCGATGACCGCGACGACCAGGGTTGAGGAGAGCAGTCGGCGGCGCATCTCCTACTCGCGTTCGAACCGGAAGCCGACTCCCCGGACGGTCGTGATGTAACGCGGTTTCGCGGCGTCGTCGCCGAGTTTGCGGCGTAGCCAGGAGATGTGCATGTCGAGGGTCTTGGTCGAACCCCACCAGTTCGTGTCCCAGACCTCGCGCATGATCTGCTCCCTCGTGACCACCTTTCCGGCGTCGCGGACGAGCACACGCAGCAGGTCGAATTCCTTCGTTGTCAGATGCAGCTCCTTTTCCCCCATCCACGCGCGGCGGGAGTCGGCGTCTATACGCACGCCCTGGACGACCGGAGTCTCAGAGGTGCCGCGCCGGAGCAGCGCCCGTACCCGGGCGAGCAGCTCGGCCAGCCTGAACGGCTTCGTCACGTAGTCGTCCGCGCCGGCGTCGAGGCCGACGACGGTGTCCACCTCGTCGACGCGAGCGGTGAGAATCAGGACCGGAGTGCCGTGGCCCTCGGCCCGGATGCGACGAGCCACCTCCAAACCGTCCATTTCGGGCAGTCCAAGGTCAA
Source organism: Nonomuraea sp. NPDC051941 (assembly GCF_044593615.1). Classification (NCBI taxonomy): domain Bacteria; kingdom Bacillati; phylum Actinomycetota; class Actinomycetes; order Streptosporangiales; family Streptosporangiaceae; genus Nonomuraea; species Nonomuraea sp. NPDC051941. The sequence continues at coordinate 164,781 of NZ_JBIUCF010000028.1, read as the reverse complement.
GAACGATGAGATCGATGCCGCCCGACAGAGCCCTTTCCAGGGCTTGCGGGCCGTCGGGGCTCACCTCGACCTGATAGCCCTCACGGCGCAATGCACGCGCGAGCGGCTCGGAGATCGAGGTGTCATCCTCGGCGAGAAGTACGCAGGTCATGAAGCGATCGTAGGACCTTAAGCGATCGTTTCCCGGGCACAGCGCGCGGTTTGACTCGCAGTTGACCTATCCATTGACCTGGGCAAACACGGCTAAATATCGGTTAGTCGGGATTAAATTACCGCGATTACCGAGAAACTAAAGCAATGGAGTCCCCGGCCCTCTGCCGTCCGGAAGAAATAATGTTGTTAACGTTGTCCCCCGTGACTGATCTGACCCTCTGGTACGACCGGCCGGCCACCGACTGGGAGACGCAGGCGTTACCCATCGGGAACGGCGCGCTCGGGGCGATGGTGTTCGGCGGGACGGACACCGAGCGGCTCCAGTTCAACGAGAAGAGCCTGTGGACGGGCGGCCCGGGATCGCGGGAGGGATACGACTTCGGCGACTGGACCGCTCCCCGGCCGGACGCGCTCGCCGAGGTCCAGGAGGCGCTGGATCGCGACGGGCGGATGGCGCCGGAGGAGGTGGCGGCCGCGCTGGGGCAGCCGAAGTCGGGCTTCGGCGCGTACCAGCCGTTCGGCGACCTCTGGCTGGACCTGGCCGGGCAGCCGGGCTCCCCCGCCGGCTACCGCCGGGAGCTGAGCCTGAGCGAGGCCGTGGCCAGGGTGACGTACACGGCGGACGGGGTGCGGCACTCGCGCGAGTACTTCGCCAGCCACCCCGGGAACGTCATCGCCGGGCGGGTCTCGGCCGATCGGGCGGGCCAGGTGTCGTTCACGCTCCGGGTGTCCTCGCCGCACGAGGACGGGCGGGTCAGCGTCTCGGACGGGCGGCTGACGATCCGCGGGCGGCTCGCGGACAACGGGATGGCGTTCGAGGCCCAGGTACGGGTGGTCACGGAGGGCGGCAGCCGTACGGACGGGATCGACCGGATCACGGTCACCGGGGCCGACAGCGCCGTGTTCGTGCTGTCCGCCGGCACCGACTACGCCCCCGCCCATCCGGACTACCGCGGCGAGGACCCGCACGCCGCCGTCACCGCCGCCGTGGACCAGGCGGCGGCCCAGGGGTACGAGGCCCTGCGCCGCGCCCACCAGGCCGACCACCGGGAGCTGTTCGACCGCGTACGGCTGGACCTCGGCCAGCGGACGCCGCCGGTCCCCACGGACCGGCTCCGGGCGGCCTACACCGGAGGCGCCTCCGCCGACGACCGCGCGCTCGAAGCCCTCTTCTTCTCCTACGGCCGCTATCTGCTGATCGCCTCCTCACGGGCCGGATCGCTGCCCGCGAACCTGCAGGGCGTCTGGAACGACTCCACCACCCCGCCCTGGGCCGGCGACTACCACGTCAACATCAACCTGCAGATGAACTACTGGCTCGCCGACCAGACGAACCTGGCCGAGACGGCGCAGCCGTACGTCGACTATGTCGCGGGCCTGGTGAAGCCGGGTGAGATCACGGCGCGGGAGATGTTCGGGGCGCGCGGGTGGCTGGTGCACAACGAGACGAACCCGTTCGGCTTCACCGGCGTGCACGACTGGGCCACGTCGTTCTGGTTCCCGGAGGCCGGGGCCTGGCTCACGCAGCAGCTCTACGACCGCTATCGCTTCAGCGCGGACGCGGGATATCTCCGCGAGACCGCCTATCCGGTGATGAAGGGGGCGGCCGAGTTCTGGCTGGACACCCTGCGTACCGACCCCCGTGACAGGACGCTGGTCGTCTCGCCCAGTTACTCCCCCGAGCACGGGGACTTCTCGGCCGGGGCGTCGATGTCCCAGCAGATCGTCCGGGACCTGTTCACGAACGTGGCGGAGGCCGCGGACGTCCTGGGGGACGCCGAGTTCGGCGGGCGGGTACGCGACGCGCTGGCGAAGCTGGACCCGGGGCTGCGGATCGGGTCCTGGGGGCAGCTCCAGGAGTGGAAGGCCGACCGGGACGACCCGGAGAACACGCATCGGCACGTGTCCCACCTGTTCGGCCTGCATCCCGGCCGGCAGATCGCCGCGGGCAGCCGCGAGGGCGAGGCGGCCAAGGTGTCGCTGACCGCCCGCGGGGACGGCGGCACCGGGTGGAGCAAGGCTTGGAAGATCAACTTCTGGGCGCGGCTGCTCGACGGGGACCACGCGCACCGGATGCTGAGCGAGCAGTTGAGGACGTCCACGCTGGACAACCTGTGGGACACGCACCCGCCGTTCCAGATCGACGGAAATTTCGGGGCCTCCGCCGGTATGGCGGAAATGCTGGTGCAGAGCCAGCACGGCGAGATCCACGTACTGCCCGCTCTGCCCTCCGCCTGGCCCACGGGGTCGGTGCGCGGGCTGCGCGCCCGGGGCGACGTGACGGTGGACGTCTCCTGGCGGGACGGCGCCGCCGAGCGGATCACGCTGCACGTGGGGCGCTCGGGCCCGATCACGGTACGGACGGACCTGGCCGGACGCTGCCGGGTGTCCGGCGACGCGCGGCGCTCCGGGGACACGCTGAGCTGGGACGCCCAGGCCGGGACGGCCTACACCATCCTGGGGAGCTAGAGCCGGCTCGTATCCTGGGCGGCATGTCATCGGAGATCAGCATCGGCCGGCTCGCCGAACTCACCGGGCTGAGCGTGCACACGCTGCGCTTCTACGAGCGTGAGGGCCTCCTGCTCAACCCCGTACGCCGCGGGCCGGGCGGGCGGCGGATCTACAGCAACGCGGACGCGCACTGGCTGACCACGTGCATCATCCTGCGCGCCTCGGGGATGCCGTTGCCCGCCATCCGGGAGTACACCGACCTCGTCAGGAACGGGACCGGGAACGAGGCGGAACGCCTCACGATCATGCTGGAGCACCGGGAGCGCGTGCTGCGCCAGATGAGCGATCTCAACCGCTGCCTGGACCTCATCACCTACAAGGTCGGCGTGTACGAGGACGTCATCTCCGAGACCACCGTCGCCGACTGCTCACCCCAGGGCTGATCCCATAAGGGATCCGATCACAACAAAACGGGAATCGCGCGCGTCTCAGTGATCAATACCTCAACGGAAAGGGTCACTGACGTGGACGCCATCCCCACCAGATTGTTCGCCGTCGCCGCCACCGCCGCCCTGGCGCTGTCCCTGGCCGCCGCTCCCGCCTCGGCGGGGGCCAGCGGGCGGCTGATGAACGGCGCCACCGACCTCTGCCTGGCCGTGGGCAAGAGCGAGGTCAAGGCCGGCAAGAAGGTCATCCAGTGGACCTGCTCCGACAACAAGGACCAGCAGTGGATCTACAAGGGGCGCAAGCTCGTCAACGCCAAGACCGGCATGTGCCTGGCGATCGCGCGCGGCTCCCAGGTCAAGGGCAAGTACGCGATCCAGTGGCCGTGCACGGACGGCGGGATCGAGCAGGAGTGGATCTACGACGACATGCAGCGACTGCGCAACCGGGCCAGCGGCCTGTGCCTGGCGGTCGGCAAGGGCGAGCGCAAGAAGGGTAAGTGGATCATCCAGTGGACGTGCAGGGACACGGGAGAGCAGGCGTGGCTCTGGAGGTAAAGGGAAGGCGCCCCGTCCGGGGACGGGGCGCCTTCGGTGCCACAGAGCCGCTACTGAGCCGCTCAGTCGTCGGACGAGGGCGGTTCGGCGTAGCGGGCCAGGTAGAGCTGCTCGCCCAGGCTGCGGATGAGGCTGAGCTCCGTCTCCAGATAGTCGATGTGCTGCTCCTCGTCCTCCAGGATCTCCTCGAAGATCCGGGCCGAGGTGACGTCGCCCTTCTCGCGCATGAGCGCGATCGCCGGGCGCAGGCGCTGCACGACTGAGAGCTCGACCTCGAGGTCCGCCCTGAGCTGCTCCTCCACGGTCTGGCCGATGTGCAGGGTGCCCAGGCGTTGATAGTTGGGCAGGCCCTCCAGGAAGAGGATGCGATCGGTCAGACGCTCCGCGTGGCGCATCTCGTCGATCGACTCCGCACGGGTGTGCTCGGCGAGTTTCGTGTAGCCCCAGTTCTCCTGCATCTTGGCGTGCAGGAAATACTGGTTGATGGCGGTGAGCTCGGCGGTCAGCTGCTCGTTGAGCAGCTCGATGATCTGCTTGTCGCCCTGCATGAAACGGGCCCCTCGCTATGCGGTCGTCAGTTCTTCAGACCGTTTCAGGATTGCACAGATCTTCCGTACACATCGGGCACAGTCACCACCGGCACCAGTGGTGTCGCGAATCTGCTTCGCGCTCTTGGCCCCGGAGGCGATGCAGTCGTGCACCTCGTTTTCGGTCACAGCACGACAAATGCACACGTACATCCGGGGACAGGCCTCTCGCGAGCGAAGTGGGGGCACCTTTAGGTAAGGCACACCTAAGCTACCTCACTTCGGTAAGGCTTGCCTATGTTAGGTCGGCCACATCACGCTATCCACCACCTGTTCATGGCCTCCACTCCGTGGAGGCGGCTCGTTCGCCCTCGATGCCGTCGCCTTCCCCCGTCGCTCTGGTCGCTACGCTCCCGCCGCTCCTCCTCCAGGCGACGGCGCTCACTCGCTCCATTCGTCCAGGTGGGGCGCCTCCGCACCGATCGTGGTCGAGTCGCCGTGTCCCGTGTGCACGACGGTCTCCGGCGGCAGGGTCAGCAGCCGATCCCTGATCGAGTCGATGATCGTGTCGAACGAGCTGTAGGACCGGCCGGTCGCCCCCGGGCCGCCCTTGAAGAGCGTGTCGCCGCTGAACAGGGCGCCGAGGTCGGGGGCGTACAGGCAGACCGCGCCGGGCGCGTGGCCAGGGGTGTGGACGACCTCCAGCGCGATGCCGCCGACCTCGATCTTCTCGCCGTCGGCCAGCGGCTCGTACGACGCCGCGGCCCCGTACTGCTGCTCCCACAGCACCTGGTCGGCGGGGTGCAGCCGGATGGGCGCCCCGGTGCGGTCGGCGAGGGGCTTGGCGGCGTTGATGTGGTCGTTGTGCGCGTGCGTGCAGACGATGGCCTTGACCGTGCGCCCGCCCACCCGCTCGGCGATCGTGGCGGCGTCGTGGGCGGCGTCGATGACGACGACCTCGCGGGCGTCGCCGACCAGCCACACGTTGTTGTCGACGTCCCAGGTGCCGCCGTCCAGCGAGAACGTGCCCGAGGTGATGACCCTGTCGATCATCTAGAACGTCACCACCGAACGCAGCACCTCGCCGCGGTGCATCTTCGCGAACGCCTCCTCGACCTGCCCGATCCCGATCGTCTCCGAGACGAACTTGTCGAGCGGCAGCCGGTTCTGCAGGAACAGGTCGATGAGCATCGGGAAGTCGCGCGAGGGCAGGCAATCGCCGTACCAGGAGGACTTCAGCGCGCCGCCGCGCCCGAAGACGTCGAGGAACGGCAGCTCCAGCGTCATGTCCGGCGTGGGGACGCCGACCAGCACGACCGTGCCGGCCAGGTCGCGGGCGTAGAAGGCCTGCTTGTACGTCTCGGGGCGGCCCACCGCCTCGATGACCACGTCGGCGCCGAAGCCGCCGGTCAGGTCGCGGATCGCCTCGACCGGGTCGCTCTCGCGGGAGTTGACGGTGTGGGTGGCGCCGAAGTCGCGCGCCCAGCCCAGCTTGCGGTCGTCCACGTCGACGGCGATGACCTTCGCGGCCCCCGCCAGCGAGGCGCCCAGGATCGCGGCGTCGCCGACGCCGCCGCAGCCGATGACGGCGACCGAGTCGCCGCGCGCCACGCCGCCGGTGTTGATCGCGGCGCCGATACCCGCCATGACGCCGCAGCCCAGCAGGCCCGCGACCTGCGCGGGCGCCTCGGCGGAGACCTTGGTGCACTGGCCCGCGGCGACCAGCGTCTTCTCCAGGAACGCGCCGATGCCCAGCGCGGGCGACAGCACCGTGCCGTCCTTGAGCGTCATCTTCTGCGTGGCGTTGTGGGTGGCGAAGCAGTACCACGGGCGGCCGCGCAGGCACGCGCGGCACTGGCCGCACACCGCGCGCCAGTTGAGGATCACGAAGTCGCCGGGCTCGACCTCGGTGACACCCGGGCCGACCGCCTCCACGACGCCCGCGGCCTCGTGGCCGAGCAGGAACGGGAAGTCGTCGTTGATCCCGCCCTCGCGATAGTGCAGGTCAGTGTGGCAGACCCCGCAGGCCTGCACGTTGACGACCGCCTCGCCGGGACCTGGGTCCGGCACCACGACCGTCTCGAGCGAAACTTCCTGACCCTTGGCCCGGGCGACGACGCCCTGCACTTCGTACGGCATGCCAGCCATCTTGTGTCAGGAGGATGATCTCCGCAAGAGATAGGGCTGGACCACGCCGAGCCCTCTCGCGGGCCGGCGCCTGATCTTGTGCAGATCGAACCCCTCCAGCCCTTCGGCCAGCGCGGAATCGACCAGGATCGTGCCCGGCCGGGCGATGGCGGTGAGCCGGGCGGCCAGGTTGACGGTGGTGCCGAAGACGTCGCCCATGGTGGGCAGGACCGGCCCGTACGCCAGGCCGACGCGCAGCTCGACACCCGACTCGACCAGGTCGAGCGCGATCCCCGCGGCCTGGGCCGGGCTCGGGGCGGTGAACAGCACCTCGTCGCCCAGCGTCTTGACCAGCCGGGCGCCGTGGGAGGCCACCACGTCGGAGGCCCGCGCCTCGAACCCCTCGACCAGCTCGGCCAGCTCCTTCTCGTCGAGCTCGCGGCTGCGCCTGGTGAACGAGACCAGGTCCGCGAACCCCACCGCCATCGCCACCCGGGTCGGCACCAGCTCGTCGCTGCCGTCGGCGATGGCCAGCAGCCGGGTGCCGGCGGCGGCGAGCTGGGCCCGCCAGACGTGGACCAGCACCTGCTCGAAGTCGGGCATCAGCTCCTGCGCCGCCCCGAGCACCTTGGCCAGGTCGTCCTCCGAGGGCTCCGGCGGCAGCATCGCGCCGATCATGATCTCGGCCTGCCACTGCGCCAGCCTGGCCGTGGTCTGGCCGAGCGCGCGGGCCATGCGGATGACGGTCTGCTCGTCGAGCAGGCCACCGTCGAGCATCCCGCGCACCCGGCGCAACGCCGCCACGTCGGCGTCGGTGAACGCCACGGCGCCGTCGGCCCGCTGCGCGAACCCGAGCGCTCGCCAGATGCGCTCGGCCAGCTCCTGCGACACCCCGGCCTTGGCCGTGACCTGCTCTTTCGTGAAGCGGGCCGGCGAGCCGACGAGCAGGCGTTCGATCTCTTCGGCGGTCGGCCGGCTGGGGGGACGGCTCACGCGGTCACTGGCCGTCGATCTCGCCGTCGGAGGCGTCCTCGACGAGCCTGAACAGGTCGGTGCGGACGTCCTGGATCTTGGGGATGTCACGCAGCACGATCTCGCCCCGGTCCCCCGCGGACTCGACGGTCAGCGTGCCGCAGCCGAGCAGGCGCTCGAAGAACGTCTGGTCGGAGCTGACCGTGTTGACCTTGGTGATCGGGATCTCGTCGGTCGACTTGTTGAGCACGCCGGTGCTGATCGTGAAGCGGTGGGTGGTGAGCACGTAGCCGGTGTTGACCCACCGCAGGTAGGGGACGAGCGACCAGATCGTCAGCAGGATGAGGCCGATGACGACGACGGCGATCCTGGCGTAGAACGCGTACTCCCAGCCGCCGGGGATTAAGAACATCGCCGCGCCCGCGGCCGCGACGACGAGAACCAGCGCGAGGAAGGGGAGCACGAGTCGCTTCCAATGGGGATGGAAGGACCGGATGCGCCGCTCACCCTGCGTCAGATGATGGTCGGGAAGGGTCATGGCCAAATCGTGCCACCATCGCCGCCGCGGCGGCTACGCTCCCGGCGGATCAGGTCGGTCCGCCGGGCGGACGTGCACCACGTCGCCCGCGCTCAGCGTGTAGCGCTCCCCCTCCGACTCCACCTGCAGGTGCCCGAACTGGTCGACCCCCGTGGCCGTCCCGGTGACCGCCTGCCGGCCCGGCAGCTCCACCCTGACCCGCCGCCCGACCGTGGCGCTGGCCGCCAGGTACGCCGGGCGCAGCCCGCACGCCTCGGCGTCGCCCTTCGCGTCGGTCCACTCCCTGTAGTGGCTCTCGACCTCCCGGAGCACGGCCCTGAGCAGCGGGTCGCGGTCGAGGCAGGCCGCCTCCTCGATGCCCAGCGACGTGGCCGTCTCGACGGGCAGCTCCTCCGGCCTGAGCGACACGTTCAGGCCCATGCCGATGACGACGCCGCTCTCCGCCCGCTCGGCCAGGATCCCGGCCAGCTTGCGCTCGCCGATCAGCAGGTCGTTGGGCCATTTGACGCGTACGTCCACCTCGGCCAGGCGGCGCAGGGCGGAGGCGGCGGCGACGCCGTACAGGAGCGTCAGCCAGCCCTGCGCGGTGGCCGGCACGTCCGGTTTGAGGAGGATCGAGAACGTCAGGCCCGAGCGCGGCGGCGCCGTCCAGGTGCGGCCCAGCCGGCCGCGGCCCGCCAGCTGCGACTCCGCCACCAGCACCGTCCCCTCCGGGGCTCCGGCGTGGGCGGCCTCGGCGAGGTCGGCGTTGGTGGAGCCGGTGCTCTCCACGACGGTGATGCCGGTCCACAGGGAGCCGGGGCGGACCAGCGCGCGGTTGAGCGCCGCCTCGTTGAGCGGCGGGCGGTCGAGGTCGGAGTAACGCGAGTCGGGCATCCCTCTATCTTTGCAGCCAGGAGGAAGATGGAGAGATGAGCAAGCTCCTGGATCCGCGTAACTGGGCCTCTTGGCGACCGTTCGGCATCGGGCTGCGCAAGCCGAACAACTACCTGGAGCTGTGGAAGGCGTTCAGGTCGGTCAAGGGCAACCGGGGTTACGCGTGGCGGATACTCAACCAGGGCACGTGTGACGGGTGCGCGCTGGGCACCCAAGGCATGAGGGATTGGACGATGGACGAGATCCATCTGTGCAACATCAGGCTGCGGCTGCTGCCGCTGAACACGATGCCCGCCCTGGACACCACACTTTTGCGGGATATTTCTGGACTCGTCGGCAAGAAGAGCGCCGAGCTCCGCGAGCTGGGGCGGCTGCCGTACCCCATGCTGCGCCGCGCGGGCGAGCCCGGCTTCACCCGGATCTCCTGGGACGAGGCGCTGCGCGTGGCCGCGGACGGCCTGCGGGACGCGCGCTTCGGGGCCTACCTGACCAGCCGCGGCGTGCCGAACGAGAACTACTACGCGGCCCAGAAGGCCGTGCGCGCGCTCGGCACCAACAGCGTCGACAACGCCGCCAGGATCTGCCACTCGCCCTCCACGGTCGCGCTCAAGCAGACCATCGGCGCGGCGGCCACGACCTGCTCGTACACCGACTGGATCGGCTCCGACCTGATCGTCTTCATCGGCTCCAACCCGTCGAACAACCAGCCGGTCGCGATGAAGTACCTCTACCACGCCAAGAAGGCCGGCACCCGGATCGCGATGGTCAACGCCTATCGCGAGCCCGGCATGGACAAGTACTGGGTGCCGTCGAACGCCGAGTCCGCCGTGTTCGGCACGAAGATCACCGACGAGTTCTTCGGCGTGAACGTGGGCGGCGACATCGGCTTCCTCAACGGCGTGCTCAAGCACCTGATCGAGAACGACTGGGTGGACAAGGAGTTCGTCGACCAGCGGACCACGGGCTTCGAGGAGCTGCGCCGGGAGCTCGCGGGGCAGACGTGGGAGGAGCTGGAGGCGCTGTCCGGGGCCTCCCGCGACGACATGCTCCGCCTGGCTACGCTGCTGGGCGAGGCCAGGTCGGCGGTGCTGGTGTGGTCGATGGGCATCACGCAGCACAGCTACGGCGAGGACAACGTCCGCTCGATCGTGAACCTGGCGCTGGCCAGGGGCTTCGTCGGGCGCGACAAATGCGGGCTGATGCCGATCCGGGGGCACAGCGGCGTGCAGGGCGGGGCCGAGATGGGCGCGTACGCGACCGGCCTGCCCGGCGGGCTGCCGATCACGCCAGAGAATGCCGCGAAATTTACGGAGATGTGGGGGTTCGAGGTCCCGACCACGCCCGGTCTGACCGCGACCGACATGATCGACGCGGCCCACCGCGGCGAGCTCGACGCGCTGGTGTCGAGCGGCGGCAACTTCCTGGAGGTCCTGCCCGACCCGGCCTACTGCCGCGAGGCCCTGTCGCGGCTGCGGCTGCGGGTGCACATCGACATCGTGCTGTCGTCGCAGATGCTGGTTCCGGGCGAGGGCGACGTGCTGCTGCTGCCCGCGCAGACCCGCTACGAGATGGTCGGCGGCGTGACCGAGACCTCCACCGAGCGCCGGATCATCTTCTCCCCCGAGGTCGAGGGGCCGCGCATCGGCGAGGCGTGGCCGGAATGGAAGATCTTCACGGAGCTGGCCGCCCGCACAAACCCCGAAATTTCGTCAAAAATCGCCTTCACTGGCACTCCGCAGATCCGGGCCGAGATCGAGCGCGCCGTCCCCTTCTACCGAGGCATCGCCGACCTGCGGAAGTTCGGCGACAACGTCCAGTACGGCGGCCGCCACCTGTTCGCCGACGGCCGCTTCCAGACCCCCGACGGGCTGGGCCGCTTCAGCGTCGTCCGGCCTCCGGCGCTGAAGCGCCCCGACGGCGCCTTCATGGTGGCCACCAGGCGCGGCAAACAGTTCAACAGCATGGTCCACGAGCGCCGCGACGGCTTCAACGGCGCGATGCGCGAGGCCGTGCTGATGAGCGAGTACGACGCCGACCGCCTGGGCCTGCCCGACGGCGCCCCGGTCGAGCTGCGCTCCGGCGAGCGCACCTACCGCGGCAAGATCCTGCGGGCCCCGCTCATGCCGGGCAACCTGCAGATCCACTGGCCGGAGGGCAACGTCCTGCTGGACGAGTCCCGCCGCTCCCCGGACGCGCGGATCCCCGACTACAACGCCCTCGTCACCGTGCGGCCGCTGTGAGCACGCGTCCCGGGCCCACCACGCGCATCAGGATCATGGAGCTGTCCGGCTCCGCCACCAGGGAGCGGCGCGACTACCTGGCCACCGAGGAGCCGCTGGAGATCCGGCTCACCGCGCCCGACGGCACGCGCAAGACCATGGCCATCACCATGCGGACCCCCGGGCACGACTTCGAGCTGGCCGCCGGGTTCCTGCACGGCGAGGGCCTGGCCGGTCCCGGCGACATCGCCGCCATCGCGTACTGCACCGACGAGGACCTCCCGCCCGAGGCCCGCTACAACACGGTGACCGTGCGCCTGCGCGGCCCCATCCCCGACCTGCCCGCGCTGGACCGCCACTTCCTCACCTCCAGCGCGTGCGGCGTCTGCGGCTCGGCCAGCCTGGAGGCGCTGCACGACCGCTGCAAGCCGGTCCCCAGGGGCCGGCTCGACCTCACCCCCGAGCTCCTGTACGGGCTGCCTGACGCGTTGCGCGCCGCCCAGGGCGGGTTCGGCAAGACCGGCAGCCTGCACGCGGCCGGGCTGTTCTCGGCCACGGGCACGCTGGTGGCGGTGCGGGAGGACGTGGGCCGCCACAACGCGGTGGACAAGCTGGTCGGCTGGGCGGGGCTGAACGAGCGGCTGCCGCTGGCCGAGCACGTGCTCATGGTCAGCGGGCGGACCAGCTACGAGATCATGCAGAAGGCCCTGGCCGCCGGGATCCCGGCGGTGTGCGCGGTCTCGGCGCCGTCGTCGCTCGCGGTGGAGCTGGCCAGGGAGTTCGGCATCACGCTCGTGGGGTTCCTGCGCGGAGAGCGCTGCAACGTCTACGCGGGATCGGAGCGGATTCTAGTGGAATGAATCATTCCGTTCTGCTATTCTGGAACAGAACAAACCGTTCCGCACGTTCCGGGAGCCTTCCATGAGCATCAGCCCCTTCCGCGTCGAGATCTCCCAGGCCGACCTCGACGACCTCCAGGCCCGCCTCGCCCTGACCCGCTTCACCCACGAGATCCCCGGCGTCGACCAGGGCGTCAGCGTCGAGCGGGTCAAGCGCCTGGTCGGCTACTGGCGGGACGGCTTCGACTGGCGCGCGCAGGAGGCCAGGCTCAACGCCCACCCGCAGTTCACCACCGAGATCGACGGCCAGAACATCCACTTCATCCACGTACGCAACGACAACCCCGACGCCCTGGCGCTGATCCTCACCCACGGCTGGCCCGGCTCGATCGCCGAGTACCTCGACGCCATCGAGCCCCTGTCACGCCACTTCCACCTGGTCATCCCGTCGGTCCCCGGCTACGGCTTCTCCGGCCCCACCGTCGAGCTGGGCTGGAACAACCAGCGCATCGCCAGGGCGTGGGCCGAGCTGATGGCCCGCCTCGGCTACACCCGCTACGGCGCGGTCGGGAACGACGGCGGCTCGATGATCTCGCCCGAGCTCGGCAGGATCGACCCCGACCACGTCGTGGGCGTGCACGTCACGCAGCTGTTCTCCTTCCCCTCCGGCGACCCGGCCGAGTTCGCCGGGCTGAGCGAGGAGGACCAGGCCGGGCTGGCCGTGCTCGACTGGTTCTGGAAGGAGAAGGGCGCCTTCAACGTGCTGCACTCGCAGCAGCCGCAGACCCTCGCCCACGCCCTCGCCGACTCCCCCGCCGGGCTCCTGGGCTGGCTCGTGCAGCTCTTCGACGAGGACCTGGACGACGACTTCGTGCTCACCAGCGCCGCGATCTACTGGTTCACCGGGACCGCCGGCTCGGCCATCCGGCAGTACTGGGAGAACGCCCGCGCGGAGCAGCCCAAGGAGCCCACCACCGTTCCGACCGCGCTGGCGATGGCCGAGGGCGACTTCACGTCGATCCGCCGATTCGCCGAGCGCGACCACGCCAACATCGTCTCCTGGAAGACGCTGCCGGCCCCGGCGCACGGCCACTACACCGCGCACACCGCGACGGAGGCCCTCACCTCCGACGTCATCGCCTTCTTCGAGGGCCTCCGCTAGACCGCCGGATCAGCCGGTGTTCTGCAGGCCCGCGGCGACGCCGTTGACCGACAGGAGCAGGAGCGTGGACAGGCGTTCGCGCTCCTGCTCCGACGGGTTGCCGGTGCGCAGCGCGCGCAGGGCCCGCAGCTGGAGGTGGGAGAGCGCGTCCACGTACGGGTCGCGGAGCTGGACGGCGCGCGAGAGCACCTTCCGGTTCTCCAGCAGCCGCGTGTGGCCGGTGACCCGCAGCACCAGGTCGCGGGTCCGGTCGTACTCCTCCAGCACCTGCTGGGCAAAGTCCTCCCGGCCGCCCAGCGCCAGGTAGCGCTTGGCGATCGAGCGGTCGGTCTTGGCCAGCGACATCTCGGCGTTGTCCAGCATCGCGTTGAACAGCGGCCACTCCGCGTACGCCGCCCGCAGCTCCTCCAGGGAGCCGACCGAGGCCAGCCCGGTGCCGAGGCCGTACCAGCCGGGCAGGTTGACCCGCGTCTGCGCCCACGCGAACACCCACGGGATCGCCCGCAGGTCGTCGAGCGAGCGCGGCGCGCCGAGCCCGCGGCGCGCCGGGCGCGAGCCCAGGCGCAGCGTGCCGATCTCCTCCAGCGGGCTGACCAGGCCGAACCATTCGGGGAAGCCCGGCGCCTCGGTCAGCGCGCGGTACGCCTGCTCCGACGCCGTCGCCACCTGCTCGGCCAGGCCCCGGAAGCGCTCGGCGGCGGCCGCCGTACGGGAGCCGACCGTGGGCGAGGAGGCCATCAGCACGGCGTTGGCCACCTGCTCCAGGTGGCGGCGGGCGATGGCGATGTGGCCGTAGCGGGCGAAGATGACCTCACCCTGCTCGGTGACCTTGAACCGGCCGGCGACCGAGCCCGGCGCCTGGGCCAGCACCGCACGGTTGGCCGGGCCGCCACCACGGCCCAGCGCGCCGCCACGGCCGTGGAACATCCGCAGCTTCACGTCGTGCTTGGCCGCCCAGGCCGTCAGCTCCTCCTGAGCCTCGTAGAGCCGGAGCGTGGCGGCCGCGGGGCCGAGCTCCTTGGCCGAGTCGGAGTAGCCCAGCATGATCTCCATGCGCCGCCCGTTGGTCTCCAGGCGCGCCCGCATCGCCGGGATCTCGAGCATCCCGGTCAGCACGTCCGGCGAGTTGGCCAGGTCCTGGCCCGACTCGAACAGCGGCACGACGTCGAGCACCGGCGCCCGCTCGCCGAGCGCGTGCCTGGCCAGCTCGTAGACGGCCGCGATGTCGTCGGCCGAGCGGGTGAAGGAGACCACGTAGCGGGAGCAGGCCGTGACCCCGAACCGCTCCTGGATCCAGGCGATCACCCGGATCGTGGCCAGCACCTCCTCGGTGCGCTCCGACAGCTCGCCACCGGCCCTGATCTCCTCCAGGGCGGCCGCGTGCACCTGGGAGTGCTGGCGCACCTCCAGCTCGGCCAGGTGGAAGCCGAACGTCTCGACCTGCCAGATGAGGTGCTGCAGCTCCCCGTACGCCTGCCGCGGCGCCGAGGCGGCCAGCGACTCCTGCGCCACGCGCAGGTCGTCCAGCAGCTCGGCCGGCGCGCGGTAGGCCAGGTCGAGATCGCGGCGGCGGGTCGCGGCGATGCGCGCGGCCACGAACAGCAGCCACTGCCGGTGCGGCTCGCGCGGCGAGCGGGTGGCCAGCTCGGAGACCACGTCGGGATAGGCGTCCATGGCCTCGGCCAGCGCCGACTTGAGCGCGGGCGAGGGCGCGGCGAGCTGGACGGAGGAGGTCAGCGTGCGGGCGATGCGCGTGCAGGCGGTCTCCAGGGCCGTCAGCACGTGCTCGGACTGGATCTGGATGGTCTCGCGGGTGACCCTGGCCGTGACATTGGGGTTGCCGTCGCGGTCGCCGCCGATCCAGCTGCCGTACCGGATGAACGGCCTGGCCTGCGGCGGGCGCGTGCCGGTGCGCTCGTCGAGCGCGGCGTCCAGCGAGCGGTAGACCTGCGGCACCATGCGGAACAGCGTCTCGTCGAAGGCGGCCATCGCGGTGCGCACCTCGTCGAGCGGGTCGAGCTTGGTCGAGCGGAGTTGGGCCGTGCGCCACAGGAGGTCGATCTCCTCCAGCATGCGGCGCTTGTTCTCGGCGCGCTCGCTGGCGCCGCGGCCGGGCGTGTTGTACTCGGTGAGCTGGCCGCTGATGCGCTGGATGGCGGTGACGACCGCGCGCCTGCGTGCCTCGGTGGGGTGGGCGGTGAGCACCGGGTGCAGCTCCAGGCCCTCCAGCAGCTCGGAGACCCGCTCGTGGCCCAGCTCCTGTACGGCCTGGGCCAGCGACTCCCGCTGGACCCTGCCCTCGGCGTCCCGCTCGCGTAGTGTGCGGATCCGGTAGTGTTCCTCGGCCAGGTTGGCCAGGTGGAAATAGCAGGTGAACGCGCGGGCGACCGCCACGGCCCGCTCGATCTCCCATTCGGCGACCATGGCGGTGATCTCGTCGGCCGAGACCTCGCCCTTACGTGCTGCGATGACTGCCTTGCGCAGCCGTTCGACGTCGGCCAGCAGGTCTTCGCCACCCTGTTCGGCGAGCACCTGGCCGAGCAGTTTGCCGAGCAGCCGCACATCGTGGCGTAGCTCGTCCGGCATCTCGGTAACGGCGGCGCTGCGACGCTCGAGCCCCTGGTCAATCATGTTTCGAAGGGTATCGAGTCGCTCCGGGAAGCCGTAGACCGGTCTCGCCCATTGGACTAGACCATTCAACTACCTTTGGAAACGGCCCCCAGCAGCTCCGGCATCCGGGCGAATCCGATCCTGGCGGCCAGGCGCCTGCCGAGCGTCTCCGCCAGCACCCCGTAGAACGGCGCCACCGCGCACACCCAGAACCAGCCGAACGCCAGCGGCACCACGAACGGCAGCGACAGCAGCGCGATGCCGAGCGTGGCCCCCATGGCGGAGGCGAACGCCTGGCCGCCCTGCCCGGGCGCGGCGCCGCTGAAGGCGTTCATCCGCTCGGGCACGGTGTACGGGACCACCACGCTGGTCACCGACCCGACGCCGAGCCCGATGCCGAGCGCGCCCCACCCGGCCAGCGCCGCCGGGACGATCATGCCGGGATGGCCGGTGAACAGGCCGGTGGCCACCGCGATCACGGTGAGCAGCGGCACGGCGATCAGCACGTTGGCCAGGTGGCGCCCGGCCAGGTCGATGGCCAGCCCGCGCTCGGAGCCGAACACCACGGCGTTCATCCACAACGAGCGGCCGTCGATGCCGAACGCGTTGCCCGACTGCAGCGCGATCATCAGGGCGCCGACGCAGGTGAGCACGATCGGCACGCCCTCCGCGCCGCCCGTGTTCCTGCTCAGCGAGAACGCCAGCACGGCGGTGACCACGACCGCGCTGAACCAGCCGACCCGGAACCTAGGCTCCCGCCTGATGTACTTCAGTTCCTTCGTCACCACGGCCGCCAGCGGCCCGTCCGGCAGGAACCTGTCGACCAGGCCGCTCTCCTTGCGCACGGACGCGGCCTGGGTGGAGACGTCGGGCGTCACCAGGGCCCGGCCCAGCGCCTTGATCCACAGCAGGCCCAGCACCACCACGATCACGGCCACCAGCGCCAGCTCGGCCAGCCCGGCCAGGCCGCCGTCGGCCATCGCGTGCGCCGCCATGCCCGGCGGCGTCCACCGGAGCACGCCCGCCAGCTGGCGCAGCATGGCCTCGGGGTCGCCGAGGCCGCGGTTCATCACGAGGTTGGGCAGCTGCGCGAGCACCACCACCAGCAGCGCGGCCACGGCCAGCACGTCACGGCCCCGCCGGGTGCGCAGCGCGCTGGAGAGCGAGGTGGTGATCAGCCGCGACGTCACCACGCACAGCGCGAACTGCAGCAGCGCGGCCGGCACCCCGAGCAGCACGCCGCCGACGCCCGTCGCCACCCCCACCAGCGCGCCGGCCGTGACGATCAGCATGGCCAGCGGCCAGACCCCGGTCACGGACGCGGTGAACATGCCGACCGCCAGCTGCCCGGTGCGCAGCGGCAGGAGCGACAGCTTCGCCGGGTCGAGCGTGTCGTCCAGGCCGAACGCCATCAGCGGCACGATCATCCAGCCGATCAGGAAGGACGTGAACGCGATGATCACCAGGTCGGCGGCGATGTCGTGGGGCGCCAGCCGGAGCAGGCTCATCAGGAAGAAGCCGAGCACAGCCAGGCCGGTGGCGATGAGCAGGGTGAAGACGAAGCCGAGCTTGCGCTGGAGGTCTCCGCGCAGGTTTCCGGCCAGCAACCGGAGCTTGAGCTGCGCGAACAGGGCCACGGTGGTCAACGGGACTCCTCGGGTGTCACCTGGGGTTGGCGCCGAGCCACGTGAGGCCCTCGCCGTTGTCGCGCGATCCGCCGACCAGCTCCAGGAACGCCTGGTTGAGGCTGCGCCCGCCGCGTACGTCCGCCAGCGGGCCCTGCGCCACGATGTGGCCCGCGCTCATCACCGACACCCAGTCGCACAGCCGCTCGACCAGGTCCATCACGTGGCTGGAGAAGATCACCGTCGAGCCGGACGCCGTGAAGCGCCGGAGCACGTCGGTGAGCGTGTTGGCGCTGACCGGGTCGACGCCCTCGAACGGCTCGTCCAGGAAGAGCACGGACGGGTTGTGCAGCAGCGCGGCGGCCAGGCCGATCTTCTTGCGCATGCCGGTGGAGTAGTCGACGACGAGCTTGTCGGCGGCCTCGGTCAGGTCCATCACGGCCAGCAGCTCGCCCGCGCGCTGCTCGACGTCGCCCTTGGGGATGCCGCGCAGCCGGCCGTTGTAGAGGAGCAGCTCGCGGCCCGACAGCCGCTCGAACAGCCGCAGCCCCTCCGGCAGCACCCCGATGCGCGTCTTGACCTCCACGGGGTCGCGCCACACGTGGAACCCGTCGACCTCGGCCGTGCCGCCGTCGGGCCGGAGCAGCCCGGTGATCATGCTGAGCGTGGTGGTCTTGCCCGCGCCGTTGGGCCCGACCAGGCCCGCGAAACTCCCCGACGGCACCACCAGATCGACGCCCGCCACCGCGACCTGCGGCCCGTAGCGCTTGAACAGCCCGTGCGTGCGAACCGCATCCGTCATGGATCCACTCTAGGAGGAAGGACTAGCCTTGCGCGCATGAGCACTGCTGCCGAGGAGCTGCCGGACAGGCCGGACATTCACACCACCCCCGGGAAGATCGCCGACCTGGAGCGGCGGCTCGACGAGGCCGCGCACGCGGGCTCCGCGGAGGCCGTGGACAAGCAGCACGCCAAGGGCAAGATGACCGCCAGGGAGCGGGTGCTCGCGCTGCTGGACGAGGGCTCGTTCGTGGAGTTCGACGAGTTCGCCAGGCACCGGTCGACGATGTTCGGGCTGGAGAGGCGGCGGCCGTACGGCGACGGCGTCATCACCGGGCACGGCACGGTCGACGGCCGGCAGGTGTGCGTGTTCTCGCAGGACGTGACGGTGTTCGGCGGCTCGCTCGGCGAGGTGTACGGCGAGAAGATCGTCAAGGTGCTCGACCTGGCGATCAAGACCGGGTGCCCGATCATCGGCATCAACGAGGGCGGCGGCGCGCGCATCCAGGAAGGCGTGGTCGCGCTCGGCCTCTACGCGGAGATCTTCAAGCGCAACGTGCACGCGTCCGGCGTGATCCCGCAGATCTCGCTCATCATGGGCGCCGCGGCCGGCGGGCACGTCTACTCCCCCGCGCTGACCGACTTCGTGGTGATGGTGGATCAGACGTCCCAGATGTTCATCACCGGGCCCGACGTCATCAAGACGGTGACGGGCGAGGAGGTCACGTTCGAGGAGCTCGGCGGGGCGCACACGCACAACACGAAGTCGGGCGTGGCCCACTACCAGGCCACCGACGAGGACGACGCGCTGGAGTACGTCAAGGCGCTGCTGTCGTACCTGCCGTCGAACAACCTGGACGAGGCCCCCGCCTTCGAGCCCGCCACCGACCTGGAGCCCGATCCGGAGCTCGACGGGCTGATCCCCGACTCGGCCAACCAGCCGTACGACATGCACCGGGTCATCGAGCACGTGCTGGACGACGGGGAGTTCCTGGAGGTCCACGCGCTGTTCGCGCCGAACATCGTGGTCGGGTACGGCCGGGTGGACGGCCAGCCGGTCGGGGTCGTGGCCAACCAGCCCATGCATTTCGCCGGATGTCTGGATATCAACGCATCGGAGAAGGCCGCCCGATTTATTCGAACATGTGATGCCTTTAATATTCCGATACTGACATTTGTGGATGTGCCGGGATTCCTCCCAGGAACCGATCAGGAATGGAACGGAATCATCCGGCGGGGCGCCAAGCTCCTCTACGCCTACGCCGAGGCCACCGTGCCGCTGATCACGGTGATCACGCGCAAGGCGTACGGCGGCGCGTACGACGTCATGGGCTCCAAGCACCTCGGCGCGGACGTCAATCTGGCCTGGCCGACGGCCCAGATCGCGGTCATGGGAGCACAGGGCGCGGTCAACATCCTCTACCGGCGCGAACTCGCCGCCTCCGACGACGCCGAGGCCGAGCGCGCCCGGCTCGTCACCGAGTACGAGGACACGCTGGCCAATCCGTACATCGCGGCCGAGCGCGGCTATGTGGACGCGGTGATCCGGCCGTCCGAGACCCGGGTTCAGGTCGTCAGGGCGCTGAGGGCCCTCAGGAACAAGCGGGCGACGCTCCCGCCGAAGAAGCATGGGAACATCCCGCTATGACGCCAGAGCTGCGAATTGTCCGGGGGGACGCCACGCCCGAGGAGATCGCGGCGTTGGTGGCCGTCCTCGTCGCGCGGCAGAGCTCGCACGCCGAACCCGAGGCGTCTCCGGAGCCGCGTCGGCAAAGGTGGCGAAACCCAGCCAGAGGTATGCGTAAGCCTGTCGTCCCAGGGAAGTCGGCATGGCGGATGAGCGCTCTACCCTAGATAGATCCTGAGAATCGGGTGTCAAGTTCCCCGGGAGTTGGGACTATCTAGAGAAAGTAGGCGTATATAGTCAGCCGATCAACTAACACCGCGGCCTGGAGGACGACATGGCCATCCCAGACCTCATGCCGCATCCTGTGGCAGCCAAGTACGCCGTCCTGGTGGATGTCGGTTATCTGTACGCGGCGGCGGGTGAAGTGCTGCTCGGTGCGAAGGAACGCAAGGAATATCGGGTGGCCGCCGATGAACTCATCCAGAGTCTACAGAAACATGCAGAGGAACGTACTTCCGGCGAACTTCTGCGGATCTATTGGTATGACGCCGCCCGTGACCGTGTGCCCACCGTCGACCAGCGGGTCATCGCCCAGCTCCCGTGGGTCAAGGTGCGGCTTGGCAACCTGAACGCCCGTGGCCAGCAGAAAGGCGTGGACGCGCAGATCAGGAGCGATCTGGAGGCGCTGGCCCGACATCATGCGGTGACCGACACCATCCTGCTGGCAGGCGATGAGGACATGGTTCCGGCGGTCGAGGCGGCGCAGGCGTACGGAGTGCGGATCCACCTGTGGGGCGTCGAGCCGCCGTACGGCACCAACCAGGCCGAGCGCCTGGTGTGGGAGTCCGACACCGTGGAAGTGATCTCCGCTGATTTCCTGAGGCCCTTTTTCAGCCGTGCTCCCCAGCCCGTACCGGTCACTCCGCCGGCCGTGGCCCCGTCGCCCGCCCAGGTCTTCGCCGGGCGCACGCCGGTCAAGCCGCACGCCAAGCCGGGCCAGGTGGCCAAGCTCGGGCCGAGCCGCCCGCGCGTGGAGGACGTGGGCGAGCACGTGGCACAGAAGTGGATCCTCACGCGTGGCCGCGACAACATCCGCGACCTGCTGCCGGGGCCCATCCTGCCGACCGTGATCGACACCGAGCTGCTGATCGAGGCGGAGAAGGAGCTTGGCCACTCGCTGCGGCCCTACCCGGAGGCCCGGGTGTGGCTGCGTGACGGCTTCTGGGCCCGGGTCTACCGGGAGTTCGACCTGGGAGTGGGCATCTCGTCGAAGTAGCCGTGCGCCGGGTGTCCGATTTCCGCAGGTCACCCGGCTCGGCCTGCTGACCTGCCGTTCGACGCTCACGTCCGATTTCCGCCAGTCAGCGCCTTCGGAGAGCGCCTAGTGTCGGAGGCATGTCACCACTCCAGCTCGACTTCGACTCCTGCTACCGGGCCGTCTCGGCCAGGGACGCCCGGTTCGACGGGCGGTTCTACACGGCGGTGACGACGACGCGCATCTACTGCCGTCCGATCTGTCCGGCCCGTACGCCGTCCTCCAGGAACGTGCGCTTCTACCGGCACGCGGCCTCGGCCGAGGCCGCGGGGTTCCGGCCATGCAAGCGGTGCCGTCCGGAGCTCTCGCCCGGCGACCCGGGCTGGGACGTGCGCGGCGACCTGGTCGGCCGGGCGCTGCGGCTGATCGACGACGGCGCGGCGGACGAGCGGGGCGTGGGCGGGCTGGCCCAGCGGCTGCACATCACCGAGCGGCACCTGCACCGGCTGTTCGTGGCCGAGCTGGGCGTCGGGCCGCTGGCGGTCGCGCGGACCAAGCGGCTGCTGCTGGCCAAGCAGTTGCTGACGGAGACGGGGCTGCCGGTCACGGAGGTGGCGTTCGCGGCCGGGTTCGGGAGCGTGCGGCAGTTCAACGCGACGATGCGGGAGACGTACGGCTTCACGCCCAGCGAGCTGCGGGCCACGGCGGGGCCACGGGTCTGCGACGCGACGCTGCGGCTGCGGCTGCACCGGCGCGAGCCGTACGACGTGGATGGGGTCTTCGCGTTCCTGGCGGCCCGCGCCATTCCGGGGCTGGAGGTGGCGGACCGGACGTCGTATGAGCGAGCCGTACCAGGTGGGACGATCACGCTCACACCACGGCAGGACCACATAGCCCTGGACGTCGTGATGGACGACACGCGGCAGCTCGCCCGCGTCGTGGCGCGCTGCCGCCGCCTCCTCGACCTCGACGCCGACCCCTCCGCCATTTCGGAGATCCTGGAGCAGACCTCGCTCGGGCCCCTGGTGACGGCCCGTCCGGGGCTGCGGGTGCCGGGCGCGTTCGACGGCTTCGAGCTGGCCGTACGCGCGGTGGTGGGCCAGCAGATCTCGGTGGCCGGCGCCCGCACCCTCCTCGGCCGCATCGTCGCCAAGGCCCCCGGCCCGCTCTTCCCCACCCCCGCCGAGCTCCTGGAGACGGACCTGACCGGCGTGGGCCTGACCAACCGCCGGATCGACACGCTCAGGCACCTGGCCGGCCACCTGGTGGAGGGCCGCCTGGACCTCGACGGCGGTCAGGATCCCGCCGAGGCGGTGTCGGACCTGCTCGAAGTCCCGGGCATCGGCCCGTGGACGGCCAGCTACATCGCGCTCCGGGCGCTGCGCGACCCGGACGCGTGGCCCACGGGCGACCTCGTGCTCAAGAAGCGCATGGCCTGCCTGGGCATCCCCGACGACCACATCGAGCGGTGGCGGCCCTGGCGGGCCTACGCCGCCCTGCACCTTTGGAGCTCATCATGATCGCTGCCCAGCTCATCCCGACCCCGGTGGGGCCGCTGTCCCTGCTGTCCCGCGAGGGGGTCGTGGTGGCGGCCGGCTTCACCGCCGACCCGACGGAGATGTTCGTGCGCCTCACGCCCGAGCTGCAGTCGGAGGGCCTGGAGGTCGTGGACGACCTCGGGGCCGCCTCCGCGGCGGTCCGGGCGTACCTGGCCGGGGATCTGGACGCCCTGGACGCCGTCCAGGTCTCCCAGCCGGGTACGGCCACCCGCAAGCGGCTCCACGCCACGTTGCGCGAGGTCAAGGCGGGGACCACGGTCTCGTACGCGGAGCTGGCCGAGCGGGCCGGCATGCCCAGGACGGCCGCCCGGGCGGCCGGCTCGGCCTGCGCGCAGAACCTCATCGCGCCGTTCGTCCCCTGCCACCGGGTGCTGCCCAGCGGCGGAGGCTACGGCGGCTACTACTACGGCGTACCGGTCAAGGAGTGGCTGATCGCCCACGAATCCCGCGCCCTCTAGGTGGCGGGCACCAGGCGGCGGGCCTGGAGGCCCGCCGCCCCCGCCACGGCCAGCCCCGCCAGGCCCAGCAGGGCCGCGGTCCAGGCGGGGGCGGTGTAGCCGAAGCCGGCGTCGATGGTGAGGCCGGCCGCGAAGGAGCCGATCGCGTTGCCCAGGTTGAAGGCCCCGATGTTGGCCGCCGAGGCCAGCGTGGGAGCGCCGGCGGCGGCGTCCAGGACGCGGGTCTGCAGGGGCGGGACCGTGGCGAAGGCGGCCACGCCGAACAGCGTGATGGTGATCACGAAGGCCACCTGGCTGCCCGACACCAGGGCCACCGCCACGGCCAGCAGGGTGAGCAGGGCGACCGAGCCGTAGATGCTGGGCATGACCGTGCGGTCGGCGAGCTTGCCGCCGATCAGGTTGCCCGCCACGAGGCCGACCCCGAACAGGGCCATGACCACGGGCACGGCGCCGGGCGAGAAGCCGCCCACGCCGGTCATGATGGGCGCGATGAACGTGATGACGGCGAAGACCGGGGCGAAGCCGAAGACGGTCATCCCGAGGGCCAGCCAGACGCCGGCCTTGCGGAACGTCGCCAGCTCCCGCACGACGCTCCCGGTCGGGCGCGGCTGCCGGGGGACGAGGGCGACGACGCCGGCGAGACCGGCCACGCCGATCGCCACCACGACCCAGAACGTGGCCCGCCAGCCGAAGGCCTGACCGATCCAGGTGCCCAGGGGCACGCCCAGGACGTTGGCGAGCGTGAGTCCGGTGAACATCATGGCGATGGCGCTGGCCCGCTTCTTCGGCGCCACCAGCTCGGCGGCCACCACGGAGCCGACCCCGAAGTACGCGCCGTGCGCGAAGGCCGACAGGAAACGGCCGACCATCAGCACCGCGTACGAGGGCGCCAGCGCCGACAGCAGGTTCCCGGCGATGAACAGCACCATCAGCGACAACAGCATGGTCTTGCGCGACAGGCGCCCGCCGAGCATGGTCAGCGGCGGCCCGCCGACCGCCACACCCAGCGCGTAGCCGGACACGAGCAGGCCGGCGGCCGGGATGGTCACGTGGAAGTCGGCCGCCACCTCGGGCAGCAGCCCGTTGATGATGAACTCCGTGGTCCCGATGCCGAAGGCGCTGATCGCGAGGGCGAACAGGGCGAGAGGCATAGACTACTCCTCAGACGACGTTAGTAAGCGTGGACATTATTTGCACACGCCGACTAACTGACCATACAAGGATGTCGAGGAGGCTGTCACATGCCCCTAGCCGATGACGCCGTGGAGGCGCGCGCCCAGGGCTGGCGCACCCTCGCGGCGCTGCACGCGAAAATCGAGGACAAGCTGGAGAAATCACTCCAGAAGGAGCACTCGCTCAGTGTGAGCGAATACACAGTGCTGGACGTGCTGGCCCGCCAGGACGGCTGGCACATGCGGATGCAGCAGCTCGCCAGGGCCGTCGTGCTCAGCCAGAGCGCCACGACCAGGCTGGTGACGCGCCTGGAGAACCGCGGCCTGCTCAAGCGCTACCTGTGCGAGGACGACAGGCGCGGGATCTACTCGGAGGTCACACAGGCCGGGTTCGAGCTGCTGGAGCGGGCCCGTCCCACGCACGACGGCGTACTGAAGGAAGTGCTCGACGAGGCGGCGGAGCTGCCCGAGCTGGCCCCGCTGGTGGCGGTGGTCCGGGCCTGAGCGGCCCCTGAGCGGCCCGGCCGCCGCTCACGGCTTGACGTTGCTCTGGATCTCGCCGACCGGCACGTCCCGGCTGGCTCCGACCTGTACGGGCGCGAACTGGAACGGCACCACGTTGTCGGCCACCTGGACCGGCCAGACGGTGGTGACGGTCAGCGTGTACCTCTCGCGCGGCTGGTCGATCGCCGAGCGCAGGTAGCGCACGCCGCAGGTGAACTGGGCACCCTTCGCGTACGGCTTCCCGGACGGCCCGCAGCCCTCCTCGTGCACCTCGGCCCGGTCCTTGGACGTGCCCGGGTCGATCTTGATGTCCTGCAGCGTCGCCACCAGGGTCACGCTCATGACGCCGGGGATCGACGCCGTGACCGTGCGGCGCGGCTGACCGACGTTCTCCAGCCAGACGTAGGTCGGGAGGTTGACGAAGCTCTTGGCGTCGGGGTTCAGCTTGACCGTCGGCTCCGGGACGGTCAGCGCGGCCCTGGCGATCTGCGCCAGCTGCTCGATCGTGATCCCGGACGGCGGCGTGGTGTTCGGGGGCATGAAGATGAACTGTTCGAGGCCGCCCCAGCAGGCTGCGCCGTTCGGATCGGCCTTGTTGTACGCGGGCACCCACCACCGGCCCGGCTTGCCGAGCTTGTCCTTGAACTGCTGGACGAAGGCCCGGAAGCTGTCCTCGTCGATGGCCGCCCGCCTGGCCGGGCCCGCGCCTTCGGTGTGCAGCCGGAACATCTCCTCGGCGTCCAGGCTGGGCTCGTACCAGCAGGGACGCGGGATGCGGTAGCCGTCGCCCGAACCGCCCTTGCCGTCACCGGTGATCTTGATGGTGCTGGCCTCCAGGCTCAGGGTCGTCGTCCGCCCGCGCTGATTGCCCTTGACGTCCACATCGCCGGGTCCCGGGGTCGGACCGAGCGTCAGCGGCACCGCGAGCAGTACCGCGAGCAAAGGTTTCATCGCGTGCATCTTTCTGTGGAGGTGATGTAGGACCTGATGCGCCACACCCCGTCGTCACCGCGATGGGCGACCACGCTCTGGCCGTAGGGGGTGCGCAGCCAATCGGGTTGGGGCGCGACGGCCTTCCCGGTGCGGGAGGAGATCATCCGTACGCCCGACTCGTCCACGCACGCGTTGATCTGAGCGCCTTTGCCCATGCGGGCGCTGACCCGCAGGTTGTAGAGCCGGCCCGTCCCGCGCATCGACTGCTCCTCGTCGATGAACTCGTTCACCCACTCCGTCGCCTGCTCCTCCGCCTGGATCTCGAGATTGCGCCGGTAGCCGCGGGTCCCTTCGACGACGGCCTGACGAGTGCCCACGTACTGGTCGACGATGACCTTCAGCAGCGGGTCGGGGTCGGCCGGCCACTCCACCCGCACGCGCAGGCCGTCGCCGATGGCGATGCTCTGGGGGCCGGCGGGCAGCGTCTCCTCCGGCTGCGCGGCCTTACCGGAGGGTTTCGCCGGGGTGGGCTCCGCCACGGGCGTGTACGGGCGCTCGGCCTGCCCGCAGCCCACCAGGACGATCATCAGCAGCACCATGACTCGTCTCATGCCGACGACTCCCTCACCACATGGATGCGCCACGTGGGCAGCAGTTCCTCGATCAGTGCCTCGGTCTCCGGGGCCATCCCGCCGCCGTACGGGTGCGAGGCCGCCCTGCGGGTCAGCCCCTCGACGACGGCGCGCAGCCGTACGGTGTCCTCGGTGGCGTGCGTGGCCCGCAGCAGGTCGCGCCAGAGGCCCTCGTCGTCCACCGCCAGCAGCAGGGCCGCGCGTACGGCGGCCACCGCGGCGTCCGGCTGCCCGTGCGCGAGCCGCAGCTCGCAGAGCTGATGCGCCGCGTCGGCCACCTCGGCGGCCACGTCGTACTCCAGGTCCTCGGCCGCCAGCCAGGCGTACCTGCCCGGCTGGCGGCCGCTCAGCAGCGGGCCTCTGACCAGGCCGAGCGCCTTCTCCAGCAGGACGGCCCGGGCCGTGGGGTCGCCGTGCGAGCGGCGTACGAGCTCGCGGAACAGCGCCCAGTCCGTACGCACCTCGGGCCCCAGGCTGATCCGGCCGGCCTCGTCGGTGTGCAGGTGCTCCCGCCCGAGCCATTCGGCGACCCTGGCGATCGTGGCGTCCCTGACCATGTCCTGCACGCCGCGCGGCCAGAGCACCCCGCCCAGCACCGAGGGATGCACGCCGCCGGGATGCGTGGCCAGGTAGACCAGCAGCTCCGCGGCCAGCGCCAGCCGGCCCTCCTCCAGGGGCCGCAGGCCGATGACCTCGATGGGGCCGAGCATCCTGATCTCGACGGCGGGCGGGTGCAGCCCCGCCAGCGGCTCGGCCTCGGAGACGGCCTCGCCGTCGACCTGGGAGGCCGTGCGGAACAGGTCGATCAATGCCTGGTAGTGGCGGCGGGGCAGGAGCTGGGCCTGCACGTCGAAGCCCAGCTCGGCCATCCTGGCCCGGCCGTCGTCACCGATCTCCAGCGTCCAGGTGGCGTGCGGGACCTCGCCCGCCAGCACGTAACCGGCGGTGTCCCGGCGGGCCAGCAGCGCCAGGCGCCGGGCCTCCTCGTGCGTGGGCGCGACCGCGGACAGCAGGTAGTGGGCGTCGCGCGGGCTGCCGGTGATGCGCCCGGTCAGCACCTCCCTGCGCGGCGCGGCGATCGCCTCCAGCTCGGGCAGCACCTCGGCCAGGCCGCCCACGGCCCTGATGCGGTCGGGCGCGATAGCGGTCAGCTCCTCGCCGAAGCCGACGAGCGTGATGCGCATGCGGTCGGACCAGCGGTTGGTGGCCAGCTCGACGGCGAGGGCGGCCAGCGCGGCCGTGGTCTGCGGGCCGCGCACGTTGATCAGGCCCTGCGCGGCTTCCAGGTCGATGAGCACGCGTCCGCTGGCGTCCGTGCCGATGGAGACCAGCCCGGGGTACGGCGCCCCGCCCGCCTGCTCCTCCAGCAGGCGGCCTTCGTGCGCGGGCAGCCGCCACACCTGGCCGCCGTCCTGGGCCATCCACGGCGCGGGCGCGTCCCCGTCCGGCGGGTGGATCCACAGGTCGAGCGTGCGGGCCGACAGGTGCGCCCCGTACACGGTGGGCGGCGTGCGGTTCTGGGCGGCCAGCTCGGCGCCGAGCAGCCGCAGGCCGATGTCGAGGATGCGGGCGCCCGGCGCGTCGCCGCCCAGCCTCAGCGCGACCTCGGCCTGGGCGGCGTCGTCGCGCGGGCGGGCGATCCGGCGGCCGAACACCCTGCGCCAGAGCTGCTCGCGGCGCCGCCTGGCCAGCACGACCAGCAGGCCCGCGGCGGCCAGCGAGGCCGTGGCGAGATAGTCGGTCAGGTCGGTCGTCTGGCTCTGCCGGATGGTGGCCTGCGGCCGGTCGGGCTGCTGCTGCTGTTGATCCGGCTGGCGGTGCTTGGCCTCGACCTTCTTCTCGGCCTGGCCGGTCTTCGAGTCGGCGTGCCGGTCCGCGTGCTGACCCACCGACGCCCTGCCGGGGTGCTCGCGCAGGGTCTGCTCGCGGGGCTGGTCGACGGGGACGACGTGGGCGTGCCTGGCGTCGTCCGGCATGTCGAGCACCCAGCCGGGCCTGATCAGGTCGGCCATGCGCAGGCGGGAGCCGTCCGGCTGCTCCTTCGCCTGATTAAGCCGGTAAATTTCGGGATATCGGCGGCCGTCGCCGAGGCACTTCTCGGCGATCTCCCACAGGCTCTCGTGGTGCCGGCCGTGCGGCGGCTGCACCACGTACACCTTCTTGGTCTTGTGCGTGTCGAGGGTCGTCTTCTCGACGATCGGCGCGGAGTACGCGACCGCCGTCACGGGCGTGGCGGCCGGCGTGGGCGCCAGCTTGGCCAGCGGCACGACCATCGCACCCGCCGTGAACAGCAGCAGCACCGCGCCGACGAGCTTGTTGGCCAGCGCCTGCGTGCCTCCGGAGAGCGGCACGCGGGCCGGCATGCCGACCCTGCGCACGCCCGCGTACACCTCGACCAGCACGCACACGAACAGCTGGAACCAGGCCAGCCACACCAGCAGCACCAGCACGGCCACGACGGTGCTCGGGCCGACGCGGCTGGTGAGCAGGTCGAGGTCGAGCAGCTCGGGCGCGATCGGCGGCCCCACGAACGTGAGCAGCGCGTACGGCACCCCGCCCACGAGCGCGACCAGCACGATCAGCGATCCGATGCCGGCGAGCACATCTCCGGCGCTGCGCCTGGCCTTGACGCGCACGGGCGTGTGACGTCCGTGTGGGCGCGCGGGCTCTCGCGTCGGCATCGTCTCTCCCTTCCGCCGTCCAGGGTCGTGCTCGTACGCTCACCGATCCATCGACCGGTGAGTTTCGGTCTATCTCGCTTCGGGCGCGGCGACGGCCCGGCCGGTCATCTCGGTGCCGGGAAAGCCGATCGCGCTCAGGAAGAACGCCTTCCAGGACACCGACACGGTGACCGTCACCTGTGCCTGCCCCTGGCCGACGGTGCACTCGCCGCGGGTCACACCCTCGCCGCCCTGCGCGGCGACGATCTCGTCGGCCCTGGCGCACACCTGGTCCTCGCCGAGCAGCCGGGTCTGGCCGGTGGAGCGCAGATGGTCGACGTCGATCTCGTCGGCGCCGGCCCGCGCGGCCTGCTCGGCCACGTCGGCCGCGCGCAGCCGGGCGTTGATCGCCGCGCCGCCGTCCACGAGGAGCCCGGCCAGCAGGAACACGACGACGGAGAACAGCACGGTGAACACC
Source organism: Nonomuraea sp. NPDC051941 (assembly GCF_044593615.1). Taxonomy (NCBI): domain Bacteria; kingdom Bacillati; phylum Actinomycetota; class Actinomycetes; order Streptosporangiales; family Streptosporangiaceae; genus Nonomuraea; species Nonomuraea sp. NPDC051941. Next base: position 135,623 of record NZ_JBIUCF010000028.1, on the reverse strand, counting down.
GACATCGACCCCCGCTCCCTCATTCGACCCTCCTGAACTGCTCGATCGGCACCACCGCCGTGCCGGTCATCCGCTTGACGCCGCCGAACCCCAGGAATCCGAGGTCCAGCTCGCAGCTCACCTCGGCCTGGACCTGGCCGCCCTGCTCCCAAGCGGAGCCGTCCAGCGACACGGACGGTGACCCGCAGGGCCCGGTCAGCGTGCTGTCGGCGATGGCCTTGGCCGCGGCCTCGGCGTCGTCGAGCGTGCGCTGCACCGACGCGGCCCGGGCCGCGTCCCTGGCCGCCCCGTTGACCCGCCCCTGCGACTCCACCAGCACCCCCGCTCCCGCCAGGAACATGAGGAACAGCAGGAAGAGCGGGGCCAGCATCACCGTCTCCACGGCCATGGAGCCGCGCTCCGCCCGCCTCACGAGCAGTCCCCGCCGCCGTTGTCCGGGCGGAAGCACTCGACCGGCCCGCCCGCGGTGGCGGTGATCGTGAACGTCAGCTCGGGCAGCAGCGGGATGACCTGTACGGCGCTGCCGGTCACGGTGACGAAGCGCTCGTCCGGTTCCTTCTCGGACGTCGTGGCCTTGGCGCTCTGGAGCAGCTTCGGGCCGACGGCCTGGATGATGTCGGTGGCCTTGGCGGTGGCCTGGCCCGGCCAGTCACCGGAGTCGAACGGCGCCGCCCTGGCCACGCGCGCGCCCTCCTGGGCGGCGGCCTCCGCGACCTGGCGGGCGTGGAACCAGAGCGCCACCTGCACGATGAGCAGCGCGACCGCCAGGATGATCGGCATGAGGATGGCCAGCTCGATCACCGTCGCGCCCCGCTCGCCCCTCCTACGGATTACCACCGGTGTCACCGCCACCGCCGAAGGTGCCTTGGAGATCGTTCTGCCTTCCTTCGACCAGCGACTTGATCAAGGTGGCCAACCCGAGCGCGACACCGGCGATGATGGCGGTGATGATCACCCACTCGACGGCGGAGGCCCCGCGGGTGGGGGCGGTGCGGGCGCGCTGGATGCGGACACCCAGGTACGCGGTGAGGTAAACGATCCAGGGATGGTTCATCAGGACCCCAACATCTTCATAGCGGCGGGAAAACTGAGAAAGATCACGAAACCGGCGCAGAGCAGCAGCTGGGCCACGAGCATCGACTGCGACCGCTCGCCGGCCCTGCCCTCGATCTCCGCCAGCTCGCGGCGGCGCAGCGTCGCGGCCCTCGCCGTCAGCGACGCGCGTACTTTGGCGCCGTCGTCGGCCACCAGGCCGAGCGCGGCGGACAGGTCGCGCAGCTCGTCGATGTTGATCTCCTCGCCGAGCTGGCCGAGCGCCTGCCATGGGGTGATGCCGACGATCCTGGCGCCGCTGAGCGCGTCGCGGATGCGGCCCATCGCCCAGTTGGGCTGCTCGCCGCTGACCGAGACGGCCATCATGAGGGCCTCGGGGACGCCGCGGCCGCCGGCCAGGTTCATGGAGACGAGGTCGAGGAACGCGCCGACCACATGGCGGAAGTCACGCCGCCTGGCCGCCGCGTCCTTGCGTATCTGGAGGTCGGGCAGGAAGAAGAACAGCAGAGCGACGAGCACGGCGGCCCAGAACGGGATGGCGAGCGAGGTGCCCCACTCCATGAGCACCAGCCAGCCGAGCAGCAGCGGGAAGGCCAGCAGGCCGCTGGCCGCCAGGAGCACCTTGCCGGCCAGGAACGCCTCGAACGAGCGGCCGAGCAGCGCCAGGTCCGCCTTGATCGACCTGACCTCCCAGCCGCGGGCCGCGTACAGGCGGGCCAGGCGGGCGCCCAGGCCGCGGCGGAACGCGCTGACCTCCTCCTCGGGCAGCAGGAGCTGGATGCTCGGAGCTCCCGCGTCCTCGCGCACGGCGTCGAGCGCGAGCAGCCGCGCCACCAGCCCCGGGCGGGCCGGGAAGAGCGCCCGCAGCAGCACGAACAGGCCGAGCCCTAATACGGCTCCGCCCAGCGCGCCCTCAACCATCGCCGCCGCCTCCTCCCATGAGCAGCCGGGTCGGCTTGTCGAACCTGGCCAGCCGCCTCATCCAGGCGAACCCCGCTCCGAACAGCCCCGCGACCACCACGAGCACGGCCTGGCCCAGCAGACCCTCGTACTCGGCCACGTAGGAGGGGTTGAACAGGATGAGGAGCCCGGCGAAGACGAGCGCGGTGATCACCACGATCTGGACGCTGCGCCTGGTCGAGCGGCGTTCGGCCTCGACCCGGCGGCGCATGTCGAGCTCCTCGCGGGCCGAGACGGCCAGCGCGCCCAGCACGTCGCGCAGGCCGGGGCCGCGCAGCCGGGAGTTGAGGATGAGCGCGGCCACCACGAGGTCGGCCGACGGGTCGTCGAGCTCGTCGGCGAACAGCGCCAGCGCCTCCGGCAGCGCCATCCTCGTGTGCAGCCGGTCGATCATGGCGCGCAGGTGTGGCCTGAGCATGGGCGCGGCGGCCCTGATGGACGACGGGATGGCCTGTTCGAGCCCGGCTGCCCCGGCGATCGTGTCACGCAGGGACTCGGTCCAGGCGGCGAGCCCTTCGAGCCGGCGCATGGCGGCGCGCTCCTCGGCGGCCCCGCCCGACAGGCCGCGCCAGGCGAACACGAGCAGCACCGTGCCCACCGCCATGACCGGCCAGCCGGTGATGATCAGGACGAGCCCGGCCGCGACCGCGGCTATCGCGGTGCGGGTGGTCAGCATCTTGAGCAGGTGGCGCTTGGGCTGGGGCGGGCGGGGGCGCATGCCGTACAGGGAGATGAAGAACAGGAACAGGCCGCCGCCTATGATCGCTCCGGTCAGCAGCGCGAACGGGTCGAAGATCACCTCGTCACCACCCTCCCGGCAGGTAGCCGTGGGCGGCGAGCTCGTCCAGGCAGGAGACCGGCGCGTGCGGGACGGCGGTGCCGTCGGGGCCCGGCACGAACACCTCGCTCGACAGGACGCGGCCGTCGCAGCCGTTGACCTCGCGGATGCTGGAGACGTAGCGGCGCAGGGTGCCGCCGACGTGGTAGTCGTTGCGCTTCGTGATGAAGACGACGAAGTCGATGGCGCCCGCGATGAGCATGTGGGTCGCGTCGATGGGCAGGCGCTCGCTGGCCTGCAGGGCGTAGGTGGAGATGCGGTTGAAGACCTCCATGCTGGAGTTGGCGTGGATGGTCGACAGGGAGCCGTCGTTGCCCTGGGTCATCGCGTTGAGCATGGTGACGATCTCGTCGCCGAGGACCTCGCCGACGATGACGCGGCTGGGGTTCATGCGGAGGGAGCGTCTGACCAGCTCGGCCATGGAGATCTCGCCCTGGCCCTCGGAGTTGGGCAGGCGCTGCTCGAAGGCGACGACGTTGGGGTGGAGCTCGGGGAACTGGTCGAGGCCCAGCTCCAGGGCTCGTTCGACGGTGATGAGGCGCTCGGTGGGCTGGATCTCGTTGGCCAGGGCCCGCAGCAGGGTGGTCTTGCCGGCGTTGGTGGATCCGGCGATCATGATGTTCTTGCGGGCGGCGACGGCGGCCGTCAAGAACCTCGATATGTCCCGACTTATCGTGCCGTTGCCTGCCAAGTCGGACAGGAAGACCTTGCCGAGGCGGGCACGACGGATCGAGACCGCCGGCCTGACGGTGACGTCCATGACGGCGCTCAGCCTGGAGCCGTCGGGGAGGCGCAGGTCGAGCTGCGGGTTGGCGGTGTCGAAGGGCCTGCTCGACAGGCCCGAGTACGCCGCCAGGATCTGGATGAGCTCGATCAGCTCGTCGTCGGACTCGGCGACCGGGTCGTGCATGAGCTCCTGGCCGTCGGCGTAGCTGACGAACACCCTGTCGCAGCCGTTGATGTCGATGTTCTCGACCTGGGGGTCGTCGAGCAGCGGCTGCAGCCTGCCCACGCCGAACAGCGCGGCGTGGATGCCGGCCGCGAGCGCCTCTTCCTCCTCGACCGTGGGGGGCGTGCGGCCGAGGCCGATCTCGTTGCGGGCGTGCTCCTCCAGGACCTGGGAGATCAGCGCCCGGGCGAACTGGCGCTCGTCCTCCCCCGTCATCGGGGGCAGGCCGTTGGCCTGGTCGAGCCGGCGCTGGTGGGCCAGGCGGTCGCCGACCTCCTGGCGGAAGCGCTTGACCAGCGAGTGATCGATCATCGGTGGCTCACCAGCCTTCCCGCCAGGTCTCTCGCGGTGCGGATGAGCAGGGACCGGTCGAGCCGTCCGCCCCACTGGCCGCGCAGCAGCTCGGCGCCCTTGGGGTCGTGCGCGAGGCCGTACACGTACTGGACGGCCGGGCCGACGATCCTGCGTACGTCGTCGATGGAGGCGCGGTAGTTACGCGGGTCGGCGATCACGGCGACGCCGTGCGCCTTGGTGATCTGGAGGCGTTCGCGCAGGTGGGCGACGTGGTCGAGGGTGGCCCTGGTGAGCAGCACGACCTGCTCGGCCTCGGCGAGCAGGTCGCCGAGCTGCGCGTGCGCGCCGAGGCGGCCGCAGTCGGCGATCACGTCGGCGTTCGGGATGCTGGCGAGCGCCCTGCCCAATGGGCCCCACAGCCAGGTGAGCCCGGCGGCCTGCTCGCCGTGCGTGAGCCCGACCAGCACGTCGAGACCGCCGACGATCTTCTGCGTGTGCTGGTGGATCTGGGCGGGCTCGAGCCCGCGCCGCGCCGTGGCGCCGAGGGTGAGCAGGCCCTTGCCGGGGTTCAGGACGCCGCCGTCGGCGGCCGGGAGCCGGTAGGCGAGGTCACCGCCCGCCGGGTCGCATTCGGCCAGCAGCACGGGGCGCGGCCACACCGCCGCCAGGGCGGTCGCCGCAGTCGTCACACCCGGCGCGCCCTTGTCGGCGGCCAGTACGATCAGCGCCACGTCAGCGTGCCCCCGGTAGCTCGGCCACCGCGATCTCGCCGCTGGAGGCGAACGCCACAATTTCCGGCGACGCTGATGAATCCACTATTACCGTGATCTGGCCGGAATTCGCCGTCCTCGACTTGTCGCCCACCGAGAACACGAGAGCGCTTTCCGCCAGCACCCGCGTTTGCCCCTGGGCCGAACGGCTGGGCACATATATCACCTGGACCCGGTCACCCGCTTCCACTCCGGCGGGCATTTGCCCTGGCTTGAGGGCCAATCCGACGGTCGCCTTTCCCGGGCCCAGCTCGCTGCTCTGCTTGACTCCCATCCGGCTCGTGAACAGCGTGCCGGGCAGGACCGTGACGGTCGCGAAGCTGTTTTCCACCTTGCCCCGCTCCGACCAGCTCACGTAGTCGATGCCGCTGTCGGCCGCGATCTGGACCTCTTCCAGCATCTGCTCGGTGAACTTCTGGCCCGCGCCGACCTGCTGCGTCACCCGGATCGCGGAGACGCGGTCGCCGCTGCGCAGCACGAGCAGGGTCGTGGCCAGCGCGCCGCCCAGGATCAGCAGAACGGCAAGGGCGGCGAGGGCCGGCTTGCGTTCGCGAGGGGGCACGGGGAGCTTGCGCGAGGCCGGGCCGGACAACCCCGCCGCCGCGTTGACGGCAGGCTTTTCACTGGTCCTCATGGGTGGGGGGCTCCCAATTGAATCGTGGAATTGCCGCCATTATGTGGGGCGGGGAGGGGGCGCGGGGGCGGAATGCGAGGACCCATGCTTGTTTCGCAGGTGACGGGACGCCAATGCCGAATAATCGATGCCGATTCTTTCTACCGAGTTGACGAACAACCATTTCTCCGGCTAGCCACCACCCCAATAACACCCACCACACCATTCACTCCCATTACCCCCACCCACCCCAAGCCCCTATTCCACCCGGCCCGACGACACCAATCGCCCAACCACGCCCACGGCTGGACGCAACGCCCCGCGACCTAACCAAACGGACACCAATCCCATACACCGCGCCCCCGACACCCACCGCCCCGACCAAGCCACCCACCCCCGCCAAAGAGCGGAGACCGGTTATCCACAGCCATCGGGAGCCCCAACACGAGCTCATCCCCAGCACCAGCCGGCCATGCCATTGCCGTCAACCAACCCGCCTACCCTCGCTTCGGGCGCTACCTTTGGGCGCCCGAGGTCCGAGCGAGGAGACGGCATCATGCGGATCATGCTCACCGTGCTCGGCGGGCAGGGCGACCGTGACGTCGTGATCGACGGCGACGACGGCGCCACAGTGGCGAGGGTGAGCGAGGCGCTCAACGATCACGGGCCGCTGGCGAAGGTCGTCCGCCTGCCCAAAGCACGAGCCCCCTACGGAATGTCGACCCCCGAGGACACCGGCGCCCACGTGCCACACCCCCGCCGGCCGGAGCGCACCGCGACACAGGCGGTCACGGCGCAGCCGAGCGCCGCAGGAGCGGGAGCGGCGCCGGCCCTGTGGCGTGACGGCCGCCCGCTCGATCCCCGCGCCCGGGCCGCCGCCGTGCTGCGCGACGGCGACAAGATCACGCTGGACCCCGCGCTCGCCCGCGAAACCCTCATCGAGGAGCCGGGCGGGGTGGCCGAGGTGCGCGTGGTGGGCGGCCCGGCGGCCGGCGCCGTACATCGGCTGGGCCTGGGCGTGCACGTCATCGGCTCCGACCCGATGTGCGCCATGACCACCGCCGACCCCGTCCTCGCCCCGGAGGCGGTGACCGTACGCGTGACGCCGGACGCGATCACCATCGAGCGCGCCGGGCGGCCGCCCGGCGAGGCGCCCAGGCTGAAGCTCAAGGGCCGGTGGGCCGAGGAGGTCGCCGAGCTCACGGCCCGGGTCGCGGAGCGGGAGGCGGCCGAGCTGGCCGCCGACTACGGCGAGGTGCCCGAGCTCGACGGCCGTCCGCTCACGGAGCGGACCGAATGGCCCGACCAGGCCGTGCTCACGTGTGGTTCGTCGGTGTTCGTGCTGACGTCGATCGAGCCCAAAGACGCGCATCTGGCGCCCAGGAGCGAGGGCGGCGTGTCCTACAACCGCCCGCCCAGGCTCCGGCGCTCCGAGCCCGAGCGCAAGTTCGTCAAACCCAAGGAGCCCTCCAGGAACGAAGGCCTGCGCCTCCAGCTGCTCGCCGCCCTCCTGCCCGCCGTGCTCGGCGTGACGCTCGCGTTCGCCCTGAAGCAGCCGTACTACCTGCTCGTCGCCCTCATGACCCCGGTCATCATGATCGGCCAGTGGTGGAGCGACCGCCGCCATGGCAAGAAACAGCACAAAAAGGCGCTCAAGGAGTACAACGAGCAGCTCCAGGCGTACGACGAGGCCGTCGAGCGGGCGAGGGTGGCGGACGAGGCCGCCCGCAGGTCGGACGCGCCCGACCCGGCGCAGGTGCTGCTCACCGCCACGGGGCCGCGCAGGCGGCTGTGGGAGCGCCGGATCCACGACGCCGACTCGCTCAGGCTCAGGGTCGGGCTCGCCGACCTGCCCGCCAACCTGGAGCTGTCGGAGGAGCAGGGCGGGCCCATCGATCCGCCGATGTGCCACTCCGTTCCGGTGGCGCTGCCCATGCGCAGGCTGGGCGTGGCGGGCGTCACGGGCCCGCGCGCCGCGGCGACCAGCCTCGCGAGCTGGCTGATCGCCCAGGCCGCGACCCTGCACAGCCCCCGTGACCTGGCCATCGTGATCGTGTCCGCGCACGCCGACGGCGAACACCGCTGGGGCTGGATGCGCTGGCTCCCGCACTGCACGCCGCGCGCGGGCGAGGAGTGCGTGGCGCTGATCGGCACCGACCCCGAGTCGGCCGCCCGCCGCGTCTCCGAGCTCGCCGCCCTCATCGACGAACGCCAGAACACCGCGATCCCCGAGCTGGGCAAGATCCCCACCGGCTGGGACGACCTCGGGGGCCCGGAGAAGCCCACCTTCTCCTCGTACGACGTGCGCCCGTACGACGTCCTGGTGATCCTCGACGGCGCCCAGGTGCTGCGCGGCCTGCCCAACATGCCGCAGGTGCTGCGCCAGGGCCCGCGTTCAGGCGTGTTCACGCTCGCCATCGACGACGACCAGCGACTGCTGCCCGAGGAGTGCCAGACCGTGGCCGCGTGCGGCACGGACGGTCTCGTACGCCTGCGCGGCGGCGGCCTCGACGTCATCGGCCCGATCCTGGGCGACCTCGTCTCCCCCACCTGGTCCGACCGGCTGGCCAGGGCCCTGTCCCCCATCCGCGACGTGAGCAGGGACGACCCGTCGGGCAACCTCCCCGGCGCCGTCCGCCTGCTCGACCTGATGAGCATGCCCAGCCCGTCCGGACAGGAGCTGGCCGGGCGATGGCGGGCCCAGGGCTCCACGAGCGCGCTGATCGGCATCGGCCCCGAGGGCCCGTTCTCGGTCGACCTCAGGCTCGACGGCCCCCACGGCCTGATCGCCGGCACCACGGGCGCGGGCAAGTCGGAGCTGCTGCAGACGCTGATCTGCTCGCTGGCGGTGGCCAACCGGCCTGACCAGCTCACGTTCGTGCTGATCGACTACAAGGGCGGCGCCGCCTTCAAGGAGTGTGTACGCCTGCCGCACACGGTCGGCATGGTCAGCGACCTCGACGGCCACCTGACCCAGCGGGCCCTCGACTCGCTGGCGGCCGAGATCCGCCGCAGAGAGCGCCTGCTGGCGGCTGCCGGGGCCAAGGACATCGAGGACTACACGGGCACGGGCATGCCGCGCCTGGTGTTGATCATCGACGAGTTCGCCGCCCTGGTGGCCGAGCTGCCCGACTTCGTCACGGGCCTGGTCGACATCGCCCGCCGTGGGCGCTCGCTGGGCATCCACCTCATCCTGGCCACGCAGCGCCCCGCGGGCGTGGTCACGGCCGACATCCAGGCGAACACGTCGTTGCGCATCGCCCTGCGCGTGACCGAGCCCGCGGAGTCCTCCGACGTCATCGACCTCCCGGACGCCGCCCACATCTCCAAGTCGACGCCCGGCCGTTGCTACGTCCGTTCCGGCGTGGGGGCCGCGACCGCCGTACAGACGGCCAGGGTAGGAGGCCGCAGCCCCGCGCCAGGTTCGACGGGCCCGCTCGCCGGGCCGGGCGCCGCCATCAGGGTGCTCGACGTGAGCTGGCGCTCGCTGGGCAAACCTCTGCCGCCCCCTCCGGAGCCGGAGGAGGACTCGACGGTCACCGACCTGACCCTGGTCGCCGACGCCCTGATCGAGGCCACCCACCTGACCGCGGTCCCCGTCCAGCCCAGTCCCTGGCTCGATCCCCTCCCCACTCACTTCGTCCTGGATCTCCCGGCCCTCACCACGCCACCCTCGGCGACCGCGCCCACCGTATCCTCACCTTCCAACGCCGGCTCCCCCGCACCACAGACGGCGCCTCCCAACCCGACAAAGGGCGCTTCCAGGCACGTTCCAGGGATCGCCGCCCATGACCACGTCCAGGTCTCCGTGAAGGGCTCGGCCCAACCTTCCCTCGGCCTCCCCGGACACCCACCCATAGGTCGCCCCACGCCCCTTCACCCAGCGGGCCCAGGCCATCTCCATCCATCGACCCCCCGCCCCTCCGGAGGCGCTCTACCGGCCGCGGCGCAACCTGACCACTTCCCCTCCCGCCCGGAGCCCCACGGCGCGGGATCCCCGTCGGGTGCGTTCGTCGAGGTCCCACCGCTGCCTTACGGCCTGACCGACCGTCCGTGGGCGCAGGACCGAAGCCCTCTCGCGCTGGACCTGGCCCACGGAGGCCACCTGCTCATCGCGGGGGCCGCCCGCTCCGGCAGATCGACGGCGCTACGCACGATCGCGGGCTCCATCGCGGCCCACTCCTCCCCGGAAGACGTCCATGTCCACGCGGTCGACTGCGGCTCCGGGGCGCTCCTGCCCCTGGTCACAATGCCCCACTGCGGCGCCGTCGTGACCCGCGACCAGATCGACCGGGTCGAACGCCTGCTCACCCGCCTGCGTGCCGAGGTCGGCCGCCGCCAGCAGCTCCTGGCCGAGGCCGGGCACGCCTCTCTGGCCGAATACCGCCAAGCCGGCCACCGCCTGCCCTGGCTGGTGTTCATGCTCGATCGCTGGGAGGGCTTCGTCGCCGCCTTCGAGAGCTACGACTACGGCCGCCTGATCGAGTCGCTGCTCCAGCTCATGCGCGAAGGCCCGGCGGTCGGGTTCAGGGCCGTGGTCACCAGCGACCGGTCGGGCCTGCTCGGCCAGGTCTCGACGGTCTTCGACGACCGGCTGCTCCTGCGCCTCTCGGACTCCTCCGACTACGGCCTGGCGGGCTTCCCCCTCAAGGGCCTGCCCTCGTCGATGCCGCCTGGCCGCGCGCTCTCGATGGGCGAGCACGGCATCGTGGAGCACCACATCGCGCTGCTCTCCTCCGACCCGTCGGGCCCGGCCCAGGTCGCCGCGTTCCAATGCCTGGCCCGCACGTCGACGGTGGATTCGGCGAGCCCTCGACGGAGTCCCGGTCCCGCTCACGGGCGGTCCGCCGGTAGCGGGCAGGGCGGCTGGCAGTGGGACGGCGAGCCCCCGTTGCGGGTGGACGCCCTCCCCATGCGCGTCACGGCATCCCAAGCACTCGCCCTGGACGCCACGTTCACGCCCCCGTCCCCGCTGTGGGCACTGATCGGTGCCGGCGGCGACGCCTTGGCGCCGCTCGGGCTCGACCTGCTGGCCCACGGGCCCGGCGCCGTGATCGCCGGTCCGTCCCGCTCCGGCCGTTCGTCCATCCTGCTGACCGCCGCCCATTCACTCATCGCCCAGGGCACGCCTGTCATCGCCGTCGCTCCCAGACGCAGCCCGTTAAGGGAGCTGAACGGCGCACTGGCCGTGCTGGACGGCAACGCCGCCAACCTGACGGAGCTGGTCGCGGAGCTGCAGCAGTACGTGGTGCTGGTGGACGACGCCGAGTTGATCAACGCGGACGGTCCGTTGGGGATGGCGCTGGAGGAGGTGCACCGGTCGGGCCGGGACGGCGATCACGGGTTGCTGATCGCCGGCACGACCGGAGATCTGGCCGTCGCCTATCGCGGGTTCGTCGCCGAGACGCGCAAGGCCCGCACCGGGGTGCTGCTGGCCGTCCAGAGCCAGGCCGACGGCGACATCTTCTCGATCCGCCTACCCCGCGGAACGGTCGGCGGCCCCCCTGGCCGAGGCTTCCTGGTGAGAACGGGCAACATCACCCCCATCCAAGCGGCACTCCCCGACGACGCCTGACGTACGAAGCCGAATAGCCAGCCCTACCACCCTCGGGACCACCAGCTACGAGACCGACCCCCGCGCCCGGCGGGACCTGCCCGTCACAGACATCCGCCCCGGAAGCATCCAGTCGTAGTGCCCGGCGTGATGGTGGTGCTCCGTGAGAGGGCTCCTTGCGATGTTGGGGGTGCGCCCGGTTCCTCAGCAGAACGGCGCTGCGGGGGTACCCAGACCCTCGCCAGGTGGGGCCGTGGGTTGTGTAAGGGCGGGTGTTAGGGCTCGTCGGCGCGTGCGGTTGCGCGGGCCGTGGAGGATGCGCCAGGGCTCGTCGACGTGGAGGGCTGTGTCGGGCGTGGGGGTCAGGGCTCGTCGGCGGGGAGGGTGAAGAAGCGGACGTAGACGGGGCGGGCATCCGGAGGGGCGTCCTCCGGCCGGTGGCTGTACTTGAGGAGCAGCGCGATGTACGCGTTGTAGAACTCGTTCAGTTCCTCCTTCGTCATGCGGGCCAGGCCCCTTGAGCCCCTTGCCCAGTCGGGGTCGGCGCGGTAGGCGGCCGGGAAGCGTTCCATGAGGGCGCGGTCCTCCTCGAACCCGACCCTCAGGAACTCGCCCAGGACCGCGCGGTCCTCCGGGGCCAGTTGGTCGGGGTTGGGAAAGCGCATGTCCCTGGGGATCTCGGCGCGGCGCCACCAGCGTTCGCGGCCGGACGAGCGTTCGGGGATCTCCTCGATGAAGCCGTACTTCTCCAGCTGGCGCAGGTGGTAGCTCGTGGTGCCGGTCTTGGCGCCGAGCAGCTCACCCAACGTGGTGGAGGTGGCGGGGCCGTGGATGTTGAGGTGGGTCAGCATGCGGCGGCGCATGGGATGGGCCAGGGCCTTGAGCTTGTCCGGGTCGTCGAGGATGAACGGCTCGTGGTCGTTCTTCGTCTCGTCCTCCTTCATGAGGAGGAGGGTAGTCCTCCCGAACGATATCTGCAGACTTCTCTTTGCCGAGACTTCTCTGCAGAGTAGGTTCGGCGATATGCAAAAGATTCTTGCGGTCGTCGCCGCCGCGCTTCTGGCGGCCGGACCCTCTGGTGGTTCTTCACTGCTCGGCACTTCCGTGGGACCCGCTGCGTCCAGCACTCCTTCGGAACACTTAGCGGTCGGACTCTCGGCCGAACACGTCGCCGGAAAAGCCGTCCGGGAGCGAGGACTCGGGGCCGGGCAGCTCGGAGGTGGAGTCGGGGCACGCTCCGGTGCTGCGCCTGATGGAGGGCTGGACGTGCCCGACGACCTGACGGCCGCCGAGGTGAGCTTCCGAGGGAGTGGTGGGCTGGTGCTGCACGGCAGCGTGATCAGTCCGGTGCGGGCACAGAGCGGGCGGGCCGGGGTTGTGCTGGTGCACGGGGCGGGGACCGGGACGAAACGGAACAAGCTGCTGGGCGAGGCCGTGGCGTTCGCCCGCCAAGGGCTGTCGGTGCTGATCTACGACAAGCGTTCCGAGGGGTATTCGCTGTTCGAGAGGTCGTACTCGCAACTGGCCGACGACGCCCTGGGGGCCGTACAGACGCTGCGGCGGCAACCGGGGGTCGATCCGGCGAAGGTCGGGATCTGGGGCCTCAGCGAGGGTGGATGGGTGGCGCCGCTGGCGGCGTCGCGGTCCAAGGACATCTCGTTCGTGATCGTAGTGGGCGCCAACGCGCTGCAACCGCTACGGCAGCAGGCCTGGGCAGTGGCGGCAGGGTTGCGGAAGGCGGGGGTGCACGGGTCGTTCGTCGATCGGGCCGAGCCCACGATGTACCGGGTGATCACGGACGCCGGGATGTTTCCCGAGCCCTACTACGATCCGGAACCGGTCATCGCGAGCCTGCGGCAGCCCGTGCTCGGGATCTGGGGCGTACACGACCTGCTGACGCCACCCCAGGAGACGCCGCCCATCTTCGCCAAGGCTTTGGAGAAGGGAGGAAACCGGCAGTACACGTTCCGGTTCTTCGCGGATGCCGATCATGCCGCTCATCGGACGCCTGACGGTGGGGTCACACGGCTGCCCGAGCTCGCTCCTGGCTATCCGGAGCTGGTCGGCAGTTGGGTGGGAGAGGCGACCTCGGGGCGGGCACCCGTGGCGCAGGTGACGGGGCCCGCGCCGGTCCAGGCGGACGACACTGTGGCGGTGCCGCCTGCCGAGTGGTGGGAGTCGGCGGGCGTTCAGGGCGCGGCGCTGGTGTTGTTCCTGGTCGCGTTCGGGGGGTATCCGGTGGTGGCCCTGGTACGCCGGGTCCGGCGGCGCGGCGGGGGGTCGTCTGTCGACAGGGCGGGGCAGGGTGAGGCGGTGCCAGTCAAGGGGGCGTGGCTGGTGAGTGCCGGTGGGCTCGCGGTGGTCGTGGGCGCGTTCCTCTACCTGTTCTACTCGATCATGACTGGCGGGAAGCTGGCCTCGCCGGGGCCTCTGGTGGCGGAGCGGCCTCTCATCTGGCTCGCGCTCCAGGCTCTCGCGATCGCGACCGTCGTGGGCACCGTCCTGACCTTCGTACGGTGGCCGCGGTCCGCTCCGGTCGGCGAGAGGGTGCGGGTCGGGCTGCTGATGGCGGGCGGCGTCGTGTTCGTTCCGTGGGCGCTGTACTGGGGGTTGCTCCTCCCTTGAAGTGTTCTCCTCCGTGACGGAGGAGATTCCCTCCTACCTTGCGGTGGCGGGCTTGACGCGGCGAGCGCTCCTGACGACTGCCCTCCCGGCAGCCGGGACGAGCGCAAGGCCCATCCGATACAGATGCAAGGTGTTGCGGGCGGCGTTGTGGTCGGCATTGCCGGACCAGCCGCAGCCTGGGTTCTTGCACACGAACACGGCCTGGCTCTCCCGGCTGCCCGGGGTGGTGAACCCGCAGGCCGAGCAGCGCAGAGAGGTGCCCGGAGCGGGAACCTTGTGCAGCGCGCCGCCATAGCGTGCGGCCTTGTACGTCAGCATCGTCACAGTGCGGCCCCAGGCCTCCTGGCTGATGGAGCGGTTCAGGCCGGTCTTTTGCGCGACGTTCGTCCCCGGGTTCTCGACGGTGCCCTTGGCGCTCTTGGTCATGTTCGTGATGGGCAGGTCTTCCACCACGATGACGCCGTAGGTGCGGGCGATCTCGGTGGTGGTCTGGTGCTGCCAGTCGATCGCCCGGCGCTTGGCTCTTGCACGTAGGCTTGCGATCTGGTCATAGGTGACCCGCAGCCGGCGCGAGGTACGCTCGCCCGGCTTGCGGAAGCTCTTGCGGTGGGCCGCCCGCCGCTCCAGAGCGAGCAGCGTGGCCTGTTCGTCGTCGGTCAGCCAGGCGTTCGGCTTGTCCTTGGTGGCCTTCCATTTCTCGTGGGTGTGATGGTTGCCATCCGACAGGGCCAGCGGCACTGCCACACCGGCGTCGATGCCGACGTCCGGCCCCTGGTGGGGCTCGGGCTTGGGGGCGATGGTCTGGATGCGGAAGGCGATGTGCCAGCCGAGCGCGTCCTTGACCAGCCGGGCACCGGTGATCCGGTTGCCGGCATCGGCCTTCTTGCCGACGGGCAGGTCCTTGGTCCAGCGGAACCGGACCCGGCCGACCTTGGGAATATTGACCATGCCCCAGCGCCGGTGCGCCCGCGCGACCTGCAGGTCCCGGCCCTGCGGGATGTCCACTGCCATCACCGATCGGAAGCGGGCCTTGAAGGTCGGCGCCGCGGCCCGGCCCTGCCAGCAGTTCTTCCACGCCTGGAAGTACGTCTTGAGGACGGCCTGCGCGGCCTGGGCGGGCAGCACGGCGAGCCAATCGATGTCCTGGCGGGCCTGCCGGATCGCAGCGTCTGCCGCGCCCAGCGTGCGCTGGTGTCTGGCCAGCATCGTCCACCAGTCGTGCAGCAGGTTCCACAATGCACGGGCCGCGTGCGCCTGGTCGTCGATGAGGCGGGCCTGGGCGGGTGTCAGCGCCAGCCGGGCGCGGTGCCCGAACCGCCGCTTGTCCGGGCCAGGCTCCTGGGCCGGGGCGGCGGCGAGCTGCGGTTGCACCACCGGCGGCAGGTCCTGCTTGTTGGTGGTGGAGCGGCGGATCGCCATTACGCACCTCCTGTCACATGGTCATCACCCATCGAAAATATTACCCATCGTCGCCGAAGCTTTCCATAGCGTGTTCTAAAGTAGGTCCGCTTTGCCCGTCCCAAACGACCGGTTCTCCACGCCGCGCTTCAAATGAAGTCCTTAACCTTCCGGTTCGTACGTCGCCGGGAGTTGCGGCGGGACACCGCTGACCGTCATCGCCAGTCCATCGAGCAGCAGGACCTGCCGGTCTGAGCCGCGTGGACGCCGTTTCGCCTCAGGGGCGTATCGGCTGTTCTTGCCCCTGCGCGGGATGGTCCGCCTCGCCCCCGGCCTGAAGGCCGGAGCACTGCGGACAAATCCGGTAGAAGCCCGACCGGGCGGTGGTCGAGGGCGCTGGAGCGGATTGGAGGGCCGGAAGCTGGGCGGCGGGGGTGGGCGAAGGTATGAGAGGGGGTGGGAATTGGGGGGATTGGGGCGGGTGGGGTTTGAGGCGTTTATGCTGATGCGCGGATTCTGACGCGGGGAGGCGCTGTGCAGACCAAGAAGGACCTCTATCAGGCACACCGCTTGATGCAGCAGAGGCTTGGCATGGCGCTCCTGCAGGCCGAGCCCGACGTCCCCGAGTCCCCCATGCGCCGGCAGAACGTCGCCACGTTCGGCGGGATCCTGATCGGGGTCCTGGTGATGGCGGTGTTCGGGATCTGGGGGCTGGTGCGGCCCGGGAACGCGACCAAGCTGACCGACCCGGGGCAGTTGCTGGTCGAGGAGGAGAGCGGGGCGAAGTTCATCTACAGCCAGCAGCAGCGGCGGCTGCTGCCGGTGGCGAACTACGTGTCGGCCAGGCTCGTGCTGGACGCCGGGCAGATCACGACCCGGAGCGTGAGCGCCGCCTCGCTGGCCGGGTACGCCCGGGGGCCGCTCATCGGGATCTCCGGGGCTCCCGACTCGCTGCCCGATCGGAAGAAGCTGGTCAAGGCGCCGTGGTCGGTGTGCGTGGTGGAGGGGCCCGACAGCACGGGCGGGCGCAAGCCGTACACGACCCTTGTCGGGGGGACCGACCTCGGCGGGAGGCCCGTGGGCGGGGACGCGATGGTGGTCTCCGACGGGCAGCAGAACTGGGTGATCTGGGGCAATCGCCGCATGCGCGTCAACGAGCACGGTGTACGGGCGCTCAACGCGCAGCCCAGGAAGGTGCCGGCGGCATGGCTGAACGCGCTGCCCGTCGGCCACGACTTCAGGGGCCCGAACGTGGCGAACCTCGGCAGGAAGGTACGGGCCAACGGGAAGGTCACGGCGGCGGTGGGGCAGGTGTTCGTGGTCCCGGCCATGCCGGGTACGGCCGCGCGGTGGTACGTGCTGCTCAACGACGGCCTGGCGCCCATCTCCCCCGTCCAGGCCAGGCTGCTGCTGGAGGACCCGAACATCAAGAAGGCGTACGGCAACCGGGTGGCGCGGGAGATCCAGATCGACGCGGCCTCGGCCAACGCCTCGCCCTCGCGCCAGAACGTCATGGACCCCACCCTGCCGACGACCATGCCCAAGGCGATCAACGTGTCCGGGACGACGCCGCTCTGCTCGGTTTATCCGAACACGGCTGCCGGCTCGGTCGTGACCAAGGTGACGGTCGGCAGCAGGGTCACGATTCCGACGCCGTCGAGCTCAGGCGTACAGGACCGCTTCGACCAGGTGCTGCTTCCGCCGGGCAGCGCCGTGGTGGCCGGTGTGCTGCCCGGCGAGGGCCAGCTCGGCGCGGTGGCGGGCACGCTGGCGCTGATCAGTGACCAGGGGGTGCGCTATCCGGTCCCGTCGGCTGACGTGCTGGCGAAGCTCGGGTACGACGCCGCGGACATCGCGCCCGTGCCGACGAACATCATGCACGCGATTCCGCAGGGGCCTGCGCTGGATCCCGCCGCGGCCATGGTGCCCCTGACCGTCGGCAGCCGGTAGGCCCATCGCGGGTGGGTTCGGTCCCCGGGGTGGGTTTGGTCCCGGGGATGGTCGGTCCCGGGGATGGGCTCGGATCCGGGTTCAGGAGTGTTCGGGTCCGGTTCGGGAGCGAGTTCGAGTCTGCGTCTGGGCTCGCGTGCGTGCGCCTCTCCGAGGAGCGGGCCGGGCCGGCACGGTGGGCGTAGCCGGTTTCCCGGCGGCACGGTGATGCGCAGCCGGGCTCCCGGCGTCCCGGCAGGGGCGGGGCCGGGTTAGAAGCCGAACTCCGGAATCATCGAGTCGTCCACGTTGGGCATCTGCGGTGTCGGGTTCTTGACGATGTCCGCCTTGCTGGGGTCCCAGATGGCGCTGGCGTTCACCAGGTTAGGCGCGCCGGTGGACGGCATGGCCTTCAGGAACGGAAGGTCCTTGGTGAACTGGTTGAACGCCGTCCCCGCGAGTCCCAGGTAGAGGGTGACCTTCATGACGAGCTTCCAGTGGTTCTTGAAGACCGTCTGCAGGCACTTGTAGATGCTCATCACCCCGCGGATGATCGCCGCCTCCCACGCCTGCCCCCCTGGGATGAAACGTACGGCGAGCACGATCCCCGCCATCACCGTCAGGATGCCGGCGATGACGTCGCACAGCACCGCCACGACATGGAACGCGGTGGCCGAGCACTTGAGCGTCTCCCCGCAGGCGACGCGGTTGTTGTCGAGCTTGTCCAGCTGCGTGTCGAGCTCGTTGACCTTCTGCACGAACGACGCGTAACCCCGGCCGGCCCAGTCGCTGTTGTCGCCGATCTCCTTGGCCATCCGCTTCAGCTCGCCGCGCAGGTAGGCGAGGTCGCTGGCGCCCCCCGAGTTCCCGGCCGGGGCCAGGAGCGGGGTCTGCTGCGCGGGCTTCGCACCCGCCGCCATCGGCGGGTGCCAGTCCTTGTTGTCGGCCTGCCCGATGTTGACCGGCGTCTTGTCGTTCCACTGGTCCGCCGCCCGGCTCTGCTCGGCCGGGTCCGCGATCACCAGGCTCATGAGCCCGAGGATGGGCGCCGCGTACGGCATGACGATCGTCGCCGCCGCAGTGGCCGCCCAGGCACTGCGGAACATCCAGACATCCGCTTCGTAAGCCACCTGCTCGCCTATTCCTCCCTGCCGAGCACCGCCGGCGTGATGTCCTCGTCCGTCTCCCAGACCGACTCGTCCTCGCCGAGGTGGGGACCGCGCTCGCGGTCCTTCTCCTCCTGGCCGGCTCCGCCGCCCATCCCGGGCGTCATGGGGTAGAGCGGCGTCCCGCTGTTCAGTGCGCGGGCGATGCTCCCCGGCGCGCCCGCGTTCGTACCTGGCGTGCCGCCGCCGGCGGTGTATCCCACCCCGCTGTCCGGCACGCCGACCGACGTGCGCGGCACGGAGGCGCGCGGGTCGTAGCCGGGGGTGCTGGGGACCTGCGGCGTGGTCGAGGTCGGCACGCTGGGGTTGAGACCTTCCAGGTTGGTCTTGGGCGTCTGGTTGAGGGCGCTCAGGTCGGGCTGCTTGACGTCCGGCTGCTTGATGTCGGGCTGGTCAATGTTCGGCTGGTCGATCTTGGGCTGATCGATCTTCGGCTGGTCGATGTTGGACCCCGGGATGTCCGGCTTGTTGATGTCGGACCCGGGGATGTCCGGCTTCGGGATGTCAGACCCAGGGATGTCCGGCTTCGGGATGTCGGACCCGGGGATGTCCGGCTTCGGGATGTCCGTCGAGGGCTTGTCGATCTTCAGGTCGTCGGGGTTGACGCCCTTGGGCAGGCCGCCCATCCCGGTCTTGGGCAGGCCACCGCTGCCCGGCCCGCCGGGGCCTCCGGGGCCTTTGCCGGCCTTGCTGGCCTCCTCGGCGTCCTTGCCGTTGGCGGCCGCGTCGGCGATCGCCTGCTTCCACGAGTCCAGCACTTCCTTGGCCTGTTTCAGCGCCTCGACGGCGTTGTCGCGGACCGAACGATGCGCCACGTTGAGCCCGCCGCCGATCACGCCGAAGGTGAACTGGTGCATGTCGATGGCGCCGGTCTTCTGACTCATGGAGGTCAGGTCGTCGCCGTAGCTGCCCACGTTCTTCCCCAGCGTATTGACGCTGGAGTACTTCATCGAGAAGTCGGGATCCTTGGTACGCGGGTCGACGGCGCCGCCGCCGAGCCCGCCGAGCCCGCTCAGGGCGCTCGAGTAGGGATTGCTGTCCTCGGCCACGTGCCCCCCTTGTCACGAACGGCCCATACGTTACGCCAGCCCCACATGTGCCGTACAGACAGATACGGCCTGTTACCACTCACCAGGAGCAAGGCCCCAAATGCCTACATTCTGTCAATACACCCACCATCCGCCTCGAAGATATGGAAAATTAACGTGATCACATGCGACGCTAGTGATGGATGTTCACTAATGTGACCAAACGGGCCGACTCCAGTAGTCGGCTGGGAGTCAGCCGACCAGCAAGGGAGGGACTGTGGGGGCACAACCGCAGGCTCAAGTAAGTGAATCCGATCTCATCGCCGCTGTCACCCGCATCGAGGACGCCGCCGAGCGCCTGCGCGGCATCCAGCTGCAGCTCGACCAGGCCGGCGTCAGCCTCAAGACGCACTGGCTGGGCCAGTCGGAGGCCGCGTTCGACGCCGTCCACAAGAAGTGGCACGAGCGGATGGACGTCATCCTGGGCAGCCTGCGCCGCCTGGCGGAGAACATCGGCACGAGCAACAAGAACTACCAGGCGTTCAACCAGGAGCGGACCGAGGCGATGAACCAGATCGCCAACCTGATCAACAACCAGTTCGACTCGCGTCTCAGCTAGCAGCAAGGGGAGGCCGCAATGCCCGCGGAAGACATCTTCGACGTTACAAAGGTCAACTACTCCGGCCTCAGCCAGGGTGAGACCGACTTCGCCAAGGCGTTCAACGACATGGTCACCGAGCTGGACAACCTGGAGCGGGACCTGCTGGCCAAGAGCGCGATCTGGCAGGGCGAGGCCAAGACCGTCTTCGACGAGGTCAGGCAGCTCTGGGAGCGCGAGGCCAACGACATGTCGCAGTTCATCGACCTGATGAAGAAGAACATCAACGTCACGAACATGAACATGCAGCAGGTCGACAGGATCAACTCCCAGATCTTCGACGGCAAGTAAGGCGTAGCGCGGGGGCCGATTCCAGAGGGGGAACATGGGCAGCGACAACGGCGGGGTTGAGCTCAGCCGGAGAGCGATCAAGGCGGCCAAGGCGGACCTGGAAGAGGCCCTCGCCATGCTGGACCCCGGCCATGAGGCCGGCAAGACGGGCGGCAGCGGCGCCGTGCAGGCCATTTTCACGGGCTCCGGTCCCGTCGAGCAGTTGAGCGGCGACTACGACGCCCTGGGCGGGTTCTGGCCGGCGGCCATGGGCTTCCGTCAGAGCACCACCAACGCCATCACCACCGTCACCAGCACCTACTCGAACATCACCGGCCAGGTGGCGAACGTCATCGGCCTCCTCGACCAGGCGTTGCAGAACTACGACGGCGCCGAGGTGGACAGCGAGGGCCGGTCGAAGGCGATGCAGGTCTGATGGCCGAGTACCAGGCGCCTATCAGGGGCCAGATCGGCAGCCTCGAGTTCGAGGGCGCGACGCTGGATCTGCTCCGCGACACGCTGGCCAAGAACAAGCCCCAGCTCATCGGCCAGGCCGCGGCCGAGTTCCTCGAAGGCAAGGCACGGCTCGACCATCTCGTCGATGTGATCGACGAGCATCTGCGGGAGCTGGACAAGTCCTGGACCGCGGGCGAGGACGCCAAGACCGTCAAGAAGCAGCTGCGCAGGCTGCGGGAGGCGGCGGCGGACATCTCGACCACGATCAGCGACCAGCCCGTCGATGCGAAGAACCCCCCGAAGAACCCGCACGGTGTCGCCCCCGCGCTCATCGTCCATGCCCGGACGTTGTCGGCGGCCAAGGGAGACGTGCCCGACAACCCCGGCAGTGACATCGACTTCGGTGAGGCCGCCGTCACGGGCGGCGTGGCCGGCGCCGCCATCGGCTCCTTCTTCGGCGGGGTGGGAGCCGTGCCGGGTGTGGTGATCGGCGCGGGCGTGGGCGTGCTCGTCGGCGGCATCACCCGCTTCATCAGCGACCTTCCCTTCGCCAACCTCTGGGGCGACTCCAAGGAGGAGAAGGACAGGAAGAAGGCCGCCGAGGCCATCAAGCTGCTGAGCCAGGACACCAAGCTCAACAACGACGTGTTCCCCGCCGAGCTCAAGACCGACATCCCGCAGTTCATGGCGCTCTCGCCGAACGTTCCCACCGGCCCGTTCGGCGGGAAGACCGGGATCGGCGGCAACATCCCGGCCGGCCTCAACCAGGCGTTCGACCCGACGGCCGGCTTCGACGGCCTGAACCAGGACGGCATGCAGGACCCCAACCGGCACCAGATCCCGGGCATCGACACCACGAACAACCCGACGAGCACGTTCCCCAACGGCACGGTCGGGACCGTGGGCTCGGGAATCGGGAACGGCCAGAACGGGATCGGCGGCAACGGCCAGAACGGCGCCGGCAACATCCCCGGCCTGACCGACCCCTCCAACGCCCTGAACCCGAACGCGAACGCGAACCCGAACCTGAACGGCCCCCAGAGCCCGAATGCCGGGGGCCCGACGACGACCCTGGCCGGGATGCCCGATCCGTCCGTGTCCGGACCGTCCACCAGCCTGCCCACCACGGGCATCGGCAGCCCGTACGGCGGCTCCACCACGGGAGGAAGTAGCTTCGGCGGGGGTGGAGGCGCGGCCTCGGGAGCGGGCAACGGCGTGAGCGCGGCCACCCTGCGCGGCCTGGGCGGCGGCCCCTCCATGGTCTCGGCGGTCCCTCCGTCCGGCGGCCGGGGCGCCCAGGAGCAGCAGGAGATCGTACGGACCACGTACCTCCTGGAGGACGAGGACCTCTTCAGAAGCGACGTGACGACGACCAACCACACCATCAAGGGTGACTCGAAAGGCAAGGCGTGAGCGTTCCGAAGGACAACGACTCGCCGCCCCCGGGACTGGAGCTCGCCAAGGACTTCCCAGGGCTCAGTGGGAACGGCGGCGGGCAGTACGCGGATCACGAGGGGATCAGGGACGTCGTCTCGCGGCTGCGCAAGAACCTGGGCTCCGTGCACGGCAACCCGCAGCCGTCGATGAGCGCCACGTGGAGCGGCCCCGGCACGATCGGCGAGGTGCAAGGGCTGGGCAACGTCGGATCGGAGGCCACCGGCAAGTGGGAGGTGGCCAGCAACTTCGGCGCCAACTTCGAGTCGGCGTACAAGGTGTTCGGCGAGAGCTACAGCCAGCTCATCGACTATGTCGAGAAGTGGGCCGAGGCGGTCGAACGGGCCGTCTCCAACTACGAAAAAGGGCAGCGGGACAGCAGTGCGTGAGATATCTGCAGGGATGGCGTAGATGGGCGATGAGTGGAAGCCGATCAGGCTCTATGACTACCTCGGCAACAGCAAGCCGGGCATCTTCGTCACCAGGGCCCAGATCGTCGCCTATCTGAAGGACACCCAGCCGGACCGCATCGAGAGCGCCGGCAACAGCTACGTCAAGGCGGCCGGTCTGGTCCACGGCAAGAGCGGGCTCGAGGGCACGCTCTTGAAGGCCGCTGAGGAGCTCGCGGAGGTCTGGCGCGGCGAAGGGGCCACGACGGCGCTGGAGGCGCTGCGGCTGCTGCACGCGAGCGCCGCGGCGCTCGGCGACGCCATGGAGAAGACCGGCAAGCCGATGGTCGAGTACGCCCAGCAGCTCAGGACGTCCAAGACGACCATGCCCGGGCCCACCGCCCTCAGCACCACGACCAACGTCGACAACGAGCCGACGACGAACTTCAACCCGCAGTTGGGGACTGCCGGGTATCTGGTGGACTCGGCGGCCCGGGCGCATCTGGAGCAGCTGAACAACAAGATCAACGACCTGAACGCGCAGATGGCCGACGGCCTGGCGTTCAAGCTGCCCGAGATCCAGCCCATGGTGGTGGAGACCCAGAAGCAGCAGCCCCTCGACCCCGGCAGCGGCACGAAGACGCCGTCGGGCGAGACGAGGTACTGGACGGGCGACGGCACGGGCGACGGTTCGAAGGGCTCGTCCGGCTCCGACGGCAGCAGCACCGGCGGCGGCCGTGACGGCACCGACGGCACCGACGGCAAGGGCGACCAGAACCCCGGCAAGGACCAGGACCCGGGGCGCGACGATCCGGGCCAGGACCCGGGCAAGGGTCAGGACGACCCGTCCACGGGCACCCAGGACCCCAACAACCCCCAGCAGCCGGGCAACGGCCCGGGCACCGGCGGCTCGCCGCAGAAGCCCGGGGACCAGGACCAGAGCGTGCCTCCGGTGATCGGCGCAGACCAGCCGAAGACCCAGCTCGCCGACGCCGGAAACCCGAACTTCCCCACCACCACCACGACGACGCCGCCGAACACCGGTTACCCGCAGCAGTCCACGCCCACCGTGCTCACCAACCCCACCACGCAGGTGCCGACGAGCACCCCGTTCTCCCCGGTTCCGGGGCAGAGCGGCGGCGGCCCGAGCACCTGGTACGGCGCGGGCGGCTCGGCATCGGGGGCCGCTCCGTCGGTGCTCCGCGGCGGGCCGGGGGCCTCGGGGACGGGGCTCATGGCGTACCCGCCGGGCGGCATGGGCGCGGGCGGCGACCAGAGCAGTGAGCGCAACCGCGAGATCTACGACCCCGAAGGGGACATCTGGTCCTCCGCGCACCAGGCCGGCCCCGACCGCATCGGCTGACGGAAAACAAGAAAGCCCGGCTCACGCCACGTGAGCCGGGCTTTTTCAGCCCTCCATGCGCTGCCGGATCCTGTCCAGCTCTCCCATGAGGTCCTCGTACGTGCGGTTGTAGGCCGCCTCGGCCTGCCGTACCAGCTCCAGGCCGCCCTCGGGGTTCTGGGCGAAGCGCATGGGGTTGTTCTCCTCGCCGAAGACGTTGCCCATCTCCTCCGAGATCCGCCGCTGCAGGTCGGCGTTGGCCTCCGCGATGACGACCTTGATGCGCTCGGCCAGGTCGGCCGAGTTGAGGCGCATGGCCTTGGGGTGCAGGACGAGCTCCTTGAGCCCCGTGCTGCCGCACTCGGCCATGACGAACCCGTCCTCGTCCTGGGCGTGGCCCGTCAGGTCCTGCAGGACCTGCTGGAACTCGCCGGCCCGCGCCATCTGCTGGTCGGCGTTCCGGAGGATCCGGTCGATGTCCAGCGCGCCGAATTCCCGCTCGATCATCCCTCATACCCCACAAGACACAGAAGCCGCTTTTCTCACCACCCTATCCATCAGGGCTTGGAGATCTCCCGTTTCGGCTCGATCCAGTCGAAGTCCTGGTAGCGCGGGGGCAGTCCGTTCTTCTTGGCGGGCTCCGAGAAGGAGGGGTACTTCTTGGCGTCGATCTCGATCGACTTGAAGTTGACCGCGGCCTCGCCGGCCGGCGTGATGTAGTTCCACTGGTGGTTCCGCTTCACCATGGTCGACAGCACCTCGCCGCCCTCCTTCAGGGTGCTGGCCAGCGAGGTGGCCAGGAAGAGCGTGGCGATGTTGACCTCGGCCGTGATGTATTTCTCCATCAGCAACCCCCACACCGAGCTCTGCGGCACCCGCTGCAGCGCCTTGGCGGCGATGAGCAGGCCGAGCGCGGCGGCCGACGTGCGCAGGACCCAGGTCCAGAAGCTCCGGTAGGCCGCCGCGACCTCGTCGAGCGAGCTGCCTCCCGTGTTCAGGACGTTGCGCAGCACCTCGGACTCGCGCTGGAAGGTCCACAGCACCCGGTCGAACTCGTCGCGGTCCATCGCGATCCAGCCGTCCTTGGCCGTGTCGCGCAGCTGCGGGAGCAGGTTCTTCATGCCGCCGTCGAGCCGCTGGGCCATGCCGCTCTGCCAGACGCTGACCGCCTGGGCCATGCCCGGCTCGTTGGCGAGCATGCCGCCGCAGATGGCGATGGCGGGAGCCAGGCCCAGGGCGAGCTTGCCCGCCCTTTTCAGCATGTTGAGCGCCTTCTCCCCCAGCGATGGCAAGGACGAGCGGGCCGCGTTCATCTCCGGAGCCGGACCGAACCTGCCTGCGCCCAGGTTCGCGCGCTGGGCGCCGTTGGCGGCGTAGTTCTGGGGGGTGTGGGTTACGGGCTGGGCGTAGGGGTTGCCGGGAACGGGCCTGGGCTGCGGCTGGTACGGGCGCGGGCTGGTGGGCGTCGTGGAGTAGGGATTCGGGGTGGCGTACGGGTTGGAGTAGGGATTGGCGGGCACCGGCTGGCCCGGCGCCGGGGGCCGGGTGTGCGCCCAGGGATCCGGGGCGGCCGGCTGCGGCGGCGTGGCCGCCCGCGCCATGGGGTCCGGGACGCCCGGCTGGGCCGGCGTGCCGTAGGGATTGCCAGGAGGCGCCTGGGTGGCCGGCGGGGTCTGGGTGTGCGCCCAGGGGTCCGGAGCGCCGCCCCAGGGATCTGGCGTGCCCATCAGCCGCGGTACCTCACGATGCTGGCCTCCTCGGCCGCGCGCCAGTTGCGCCTGGCCCGTTCGAGGGCGTCCGACCAGCTCTCCACGGCGTCTTCCATTTCGGTGAACGTGGTGTCCGCCCAGCGGCGGAACTCCTCGTACGCGCCGCCGATCATCACGCCGCCGATCGCCCCGAAGCCGAGCCCGCCCACGGCCGTGTACGACATGAGCCCGTGGATGAACTCCACGTTCGGATGCAGCTCCTCGTCGACGCGCTTTCGCGTGTGCGCGATGGTGGAGGAGGTGACGTAGATCTCTTGCCCCGTTTTACCCTGTTGTTGCCCCACAAATCGGCATTCTTGTCCACATATCGCTACTAAGTGGCACACTTGCCTCGATCTTCATGATCGATTCAGCGGCTCGCCAGCCTGTGATCGCCTCCAGTTAACCCGGCGCCGATGGCGTGGCGTGTCATGGACTACACCGACGACGACGTGGACAAACTCCTGCGGGACAACGAGCGCGAGCTCTCGCGCCTGGCCGCGGCCGCCGCCGAGCTGCAGCTGATCACCGGCAAGGGGGAGAGCCGCAGCGGCCTGACCACCGCGGTCGTGGACGCCGACGGCCGGCTCCAGAACGTGGTCTTCTCGCCGCGCGTCCTGCGGCTGGACGTCAGGACCCTGGCGGAGGAGGTCGTCCAGGCGGTGCGCCAGGCGCAGGAGGACCAGGGGCGCCAGGCCCAGGAGCTGCTGGCCGTGCCGCAGTCGCAGATCATCGGGCTCGAGGAGATCCAGCGGCAGTTCGCCGAGTTCCAGGACATGTTCGGCGCGGAGACCGCCGAGCGGAACGACCGGCTCCGGCGGCTCGGCGAGCAGGACCCCCGCGACGTCTGACCTGCCGAGGCGGCCCGCCGGGCCGCCTCGGCGGGTCGTCGAAAGCGGGTCGTCGAAAGCGGGTCGTCGAAAGCGGGTCGAGGCGGTCAGCCCGCCAGGCCGCGGATCCACGTGTAGACGTCGAGGACGCCCAGCGCCAGCGGGAAGAGCGCGATCAGCAGGATGACGTCCACGATCTCGCCCGCGCGCCCCCAGAACGGCGAGAGCCGCCCGGACGGCAGCCACAGGCCGAGCCCGACGACCAGCATCGCCAGCCAGAGCACGCCCATCACGACGGCCGCGGCGGCCACCGTGCCCGCGCCCGCGCTCAGCTCGATCCCCACCGCGATCAGCCCGGCCAGGCCGGTTCCCAGCAGCCAGAGCCGCTGGCCGAGGCCGTGGAAGACGCGGGCGCGCAGCAGCAGCACCAGCGAGAGCACGACGGTCATCGAGACCGCCATCCAGGTCGGCGTGGTGACCAGGAAGGCCATCGCGCCGATGGAAGTGAGCACGATGCCGACGACCATGCCGGTCGCGTACCGGCGGGCCTGCGTGGTGCGGGCCAGGACGCCCTCGCTGTCCAGCCGCTGGTTGTCGGCCCGCAACTCCTCGGCGTTGGTGGGCAGGGCCGGCAGCGGCACCCTGGCGATCCTGAACGACAGCGTGGGGATCAGCGGGCTGAACGCGATCAGGATCGTCACCGTCATCGCCGCCACCCCGGCCGCGGGCAGGGCGAACACCATGACCGCGGCGGACGCGAGCGCCCCCGCCACGGTCGCGATGGCCGTACCGAGGAAACCCGCGACTCCGTCGGCCACCACGGTGCCGCCGATGGTGGCCACCAGCGCGGTGCAGGTCAGCGCGGCCAGCAGGTGCGGGGCGCCGAGCCCGGCCAGGGTGGAGCCGCTGACCAGGCCGTACAGGCCGGCCAGGAACGCGTACGGCAGCGCCGCGTAGCCGATCAGCGCGCCCGCGGAGGAGTCGCCGACGGCCCTGGACAGAGCCGCGCTGACGCCGATCAGCAGCAGCGCGAGCATGCCCGCGACCACCGTCACGCCCAGCGGCGCGCTGCCGGACAGCACCAGCGCCGGCGCGCCGAGCGCGAGCATGATGGCGGCGGCGCCCGCGCCCATGGCCCGAGTGTGGCGGGCCTCCCATTTGCCCGAGCTGTCCTTGACGCCCGTGGCGACCACGTCGGCCACGTCGTCGAAGAGCGCGGGCGGCAGCGTGAGCTCGCGCGGCCGCAGGTAGAGCAGTTCGCCGTCCAGCACGCCCAGGGACGCGAGCGTCTGCCCGAGGTCGAACGGCGCGCCGCCGAGCCGCTGGAGCACCCAGCCGGGCGGTCCGGCCGCGTCGCCACCGGCCTCGCCGACCGCGCGCAGCAGACCGGGCAGCACGTGCGGGAGCGGGATGTCGGCAGGCAGCGCCAGATCGACGCGGCGGCGCGGGGCCACGATCGTGACGTGGCACAACGGCGCCACCGGCGCGCGCATCTGCGGCTGAGCGCCTGGATGCGTCGGCGGCAGCCCGGGCGGCCCGGGCGGCATCGGCCGCATGGGCTGCATCGGCTGGTGGGCGAGCGAGGTCACGGCCACTCCAGGTCTGGCTGACGAAATCCGACATGCCGAACATATAGGGATGGCACGTCTGGTAAGAAAGTGTTCCAGGTGACAGGAGGGTTGTCCCGTCAGTGAGCATTGTTGTTGTTCGGCGTCCTGAACGCCGTCCCAGCCCCCAGCCACCGCGTGGGGAAATCCTGCTGGAGTCTCCGCCGGAGATCCCCGAGGTGCAGCCCGCCGGTATGACCGGCGTCCTCATGTACGTCCCCATGCTGGCAGGCGGGGCGGCCATGGGGCTGATGTTCACCGCGGGCGGTAACGCCAACCCCATCATGTACGTGGCCAGCGGCCTGTTCGCGGTCTCGATGCTGGGCATGACGGTCGGCCAGTTCGGCCGCAACGCGGGCGAGCGCAAGAACCGCCTCAACGGCCTGCGCCGCGACTACTTCCGCTACCTCTCCCAGATCCGCAAGAGGGTCCGCAAGGCCGCCGTCCAGCAGCGCGAGGCACTGGAGTGGAGCGGCCCCGCTCCCGAAGCGCTCTGGTGGGTGGCCATGGGGCCGCGCCTGTGGGAGCGCAGGCCCCGCGACGACGACTTCGGCACGGTACGCCTCGGCACCGGCGTGCAGAAGCTGGCCGTGCAGCTCATCCCGCCCGACTCCAAGCCGGTCGAGGACCTCGACGCGCTGACGGCCGGCGCGCTGCGCAGGTTCGTACGGGCCCACTCCACGGTGTCGGAGCTGCCCGTGGCGGTGGCGCTCAACTCTTTCGCCCGGATCCACCTCAGCGGGGATCCGCGGGCCGTACGCGGCCTCGTACGGGCGATCATCGCCCAGCTCGTCACCTTCCACTCCCCCGACGACATGCGGGTCCTGGTGTGCGCCGGCAAGGAGTCGATGCCCCACTGGGACTGGGTCAAGTGGCTGCCGCACGCGCTGCACCCCGAGGAGATGGACGCGGCCGGTCAGGTGCGGCTGATGGGTGAGAACATGTCCCAGCTCGACCAGCTCGTGGGCGACGAGCTGAAGGAGCGGGCCAGGTTCCGTCCGGGCACGGCGTCGGACGCGCTGCCGTACCACGTGGTGATCGTGGACGGCGGGCACGTGCCGCACGACTCCCAGCTCGGCGGCGACGCCATCCAGGGCGTCACGGTGATCGACCTGTCGGAGGTGACGGGGCCGGTCGAGGAGGCCAGCACGCTGCGGCTGGAGATCCAGCCCGACGGGTTCCACATGGTGAAGATCGACCACGCGGGCAAGCGGTCCACGACCCGGCTGGGCGACCCCGACAAGCTGGACTACGCGCGCGCGGAGGGCCTGGCCAGGCAGCTCGCGCCGCTGCGGGCCTCGGCGGGCTCCGGCGGCGAGTCGCAGGACCTGCTCGGCACCAACACCACGCTGACCGAGCTGCTCGGCGTGGGCGACCCGGGCCGGCTCTCGCCCGCGGTCACCTGGCAGCCCAGGGCGGGCCGCAACCGGCTGCGCGTGCCCATCGGCATGGGCGGCGACGGCCGGGTGGTCGAGCTGGACATCAAGGAGTCCGCGCAGGGCGGGATGGGCCCGCACGGCCTGGTCATCGGCGCGACCGGCTCCGGCAAGTCGGAGCTGCTGCGCACGCTCGTACTGGGCCTGGCGATCACCCACTCCTCCGAGATCCTCAACTTCGTCCTGGTCGACTTCAAGGGTGGCGCGACGTTCCTCGGCCTGGAGGGGCTCTCGCACGTCTCCGCCGTCATCACCAACCTGGAGGACGAGCTCCCCCTGGTCGACCGCATGCACGACGCGCTGCACGGCGAGATGGTGCGCCGGCAGGAGCTGCTGCGCGCGGCGGGCAACTACGCCTCGCTGCGCGACTACGAGCGGGCCCGCGAGCAGGGCGCCGACCTGCGGCCGATGCCGACGCTGTTCATCGTGCTGGACGAGTTCAGCGAGCTGCTGTCGGCCAAGCCCGAGTTCATCGACCTGTTCGTGATGATCGGCCGGCTGGGCCGCTCGCTCGGCGTGCACCTGCTGCTGGCCTCCCAGCGGCTGGAGGAGGGGCGGCTGCGCGGCCTGGACACCCACCTGTCCTACCGGATCGGCCTGCGGACGTTCTCCGCCATGGAGAGCCGGGTCGTGCTCGGCGTGGCGGACGCGTACGAGCTGCCGTCGGCGCCGGGCAACGGCTACCTGAAGTTCGACACGACCGGTATGACCAGATTCAAGGCCGCCTACGTCTCCGGCGCCCACCACGACGACCCGGCGCAGACGGTCGCCCCCGACGGCACCGCGGCGATCCGCGAGGTCGTCGAGTACGGCCCCACCTACATGCCGCTGCCCGAGATCACCAAGCCCGTCCAGCTGGCGACGCAGCCGGAGCAGGAAGAGCCCGCGGGCGGCAACCAGCGCAGCCTGCTCGACGTCGTGGTCGGCCGGCTGGCCGGGCACGGCCCGGGAGCGCACCGCATCTGGCTGCCGCCGCTGGCCGAGCCGCCTACCCTGGCGCACCTGCTGCCCCCGCTCTCCGTCACCCCCGAGTTCGGGCTGACGACCGCGGGCTGGCAGGGCCGGGGCCAGCTGCACGCCGTCATCGGCATCATCGACAAGCCGTTCGAGCAGCGCCGTGACCCGTTCTGGCTGGACGTCTCCGGCGCCGCCGGACACGTCGGGGTGGCGGGCGGCACCCAGAGCGGCAAGAGCACCGTCGTACGTACGCTCGTGGCCAGCATGGCGCTCATGCACACGCCGCGCGAGGTCCAGTTCTACTGCCTCGACTTCGGCGGTGGCGCGCTCGCCTCGCTCGAAGGGCTCCCGCACGTCGGCGGCGTGGCCACCCGCCTCGACGGCGACCGGGTACGCCGTACGGTGGCCGAGATCGGCGCCATCCTGGAGCAGCGCGAGCGCGACTTCGGCGAGCACGGCATCGAGTCGATGGCCTCCTACCGCCAGCTGTGCGCGGAGGGCGCGATCGAGGGCGACGGCTGGGGCGACGTGTTCCTGGTCGTGGACGGCTGGCTGACGCTCAGGCAGGAGTTCGACTCGCTGGAGCCGACCATCACCGACATCGCGGCGCGCGGGCTCGGCTACGGCATCCACCTCGTCGCCGCGACCAACAAGTGGTCGGAGTTCCGGCCGAGCATCCGTGACCTGCTCGGCACCAAGATCGAGCTGAAGCTCGGCGACGCCTACGAGTCGGAGGTCAGCAGGAAGAAGGCGCTGGCCGTGCCGGAGGCGGCGCCGGGCCGGGGGCTGACGAAGGACGGGTTCCACTTCCTGACCGCGCTGCCCAGGATCGACGGGGTGCAGAACTCCACGGATCTGGCGGCCGGGGCTCGCTCGCTGGTGCAGGCCGTACGGGACTCCTGGCAGGGCACGCCCGCGCCGCGGGTCAGGCTGCTGCCCGCCGTCCTGCCCGTCTCCGCGCTGCCGGACGACCGGGAGCGGATCCCGATCGGCATCGACGAGGCGGCGCTGGCGCCCGTCTCCCTCGACTTCGACGCCGACCCGCACTTCGTGGTCTTCGGCGAGAACGAGAGCGGCAAGTCGAACCTGCTGCGGCTCATCTCCGAGGGGCTGGTGGCGCGCAAGCAGCCGAGCGAAGCCATGATGATCGTGATCGACTACCGCAGGGCGCTGCTCGACTCCGCGGTGACCCCGCACCGCATCGGCTACGCCGCCTCCAGCGCGGCCGCCGCCGACCTCATCAACGACGCCAAGGGCGCCCTGCTGAGCCGCCTGCCCCCGGCCAACCTGACGCCCGAGCAGCTGCGCGACCGCAGCTGGTGGCAGGGCTCCGACCTGTACATCATCGTCGACGACTACGACCTGGTCGCGACCTCGTCCAACCCGCTGCACCCGCTGGTGGACCTGCTGCCGCAGGCCCGCGACATCGGCCTGCACGTCGTGCTGGCCCGCCAGATGGGCGGCGCGGGCCGTGCCATGTTCGACCCGGTCATCCAGCGCATGAAGGACATGGCCACACCGGCGCTGCTCATGTCCGGCAACAAGGACGAGGGCTACCTGTTCGGCAACGTACGGCCTCAGACACTGCCGCCGGGCCGCGGCTTCCTGGTCGACCGGCGATACGGCGCGCGCCTGACGCAGACGGCATACCTGGACGCGGACAAGACACGGGGAGAATGATGGCCGATCTGGAGATCTACCTCTCGGCGCTGGACAAGTGCCGCACAGCCATCCACAAGGCCGCCGGCCAGTACGAGGAGACGCTGAACGAACGCAACCCCGGCAAGCTCACCTACGACGACCGCGGTGAGCCGCACAACAACCGCACCGCCGTCGCCGCCACCACCTTCGGCCACCTGGACGACTCCGGCACGCTGGCCACGGCCGCGAACGGCGTCTGGACCGCCGTGATCGGCGAGATGGACCAGGCCCGCAGGAAGCTCGGCGGGGTCGAGCGGGGTCTGAGCAACGTGGAGGAGAACATCCGCAAGGCGCACAGGGCGACCTCATGAGCGTCGCCCACCTGCCCGGAGGCGACGCGCTCGACACCATGCTGAACAAGGTGACCGGCGACCCCGGCGCCATCGACAAGATCGCCACCGCCTGGCGCAGCGTGTCGGGTGACGTCAACGAGTTCGACGGCGCGCTGGGGGCCGCGGTCCAGGCGGTGGACGACGCCTGGAAGGGCCGCTCCTCCGACCAGTTCGCCACTTACATGCGCAAGTACGGCACCGCGGCCGAGGACCTGAAGCTGGCGCTGTCCAACTCCGCGTCCTCGCTCGAGGCCGCCGCCTCGGCGCTGCGTACCTCGCACACCGAGATCAGCTCCATCTGCCGGGACCTGACCACCAGCGCCGCCACCTACAAGACCACCTACTACCGCGAGCACCCCGACGCCAAGGAGGCGGACGTGGAGCCCGGGTTGAGGAAGCTGGTCGACCAGGCCAAGACCGAGGCCCAGCCGTGGGTGGACTCGGCGAACAAGGCGGTCAGCAAGGCCAAGAAGGACATCAACGGGTTCCTGGACGATCGCACGCTCACTTTCCACGCGATCCCGGATGTCTCCACGCAGGAGTTCACACCGGCGCCCGGGCGGAAGATCGAATGGGAGCCGGATCCCGAGTACCAGCCGCGCACCACCCTGCAAGGGGCCGGCGGGAACGGGCCCGGCGGCGGTGGCCCGTCCGGTTTCGGGGGCTACGGCCCCAGCGGCCCCCCGCCCGCCGGAGGCGGTCCCGCGCCGACGGGCCAGGTCAAGCAGTGGATCGAGCAGGCCATCGCGATCCTGGAGAAGAACGGCGTGCCGGCCTCGAAGATGAACGCCAGCGACATCTGGATGATCATCCAGCACGAGTCCGGCGGGAATCCCAACGCGATCAACAACTGGGACTCCAACGCGGCCAAGGGCACACCGTCCAAGGGCCTCATGCAGACCATCGACCCGACGTTCAGCTCGTACTCGCTGGCCGGGCACAAGAACATCTACGACCCGGTGGACAACATCATCGCGGGCGTGCGCTACGCGATCTCGCGCTACGGCTCGGTGTCGAACGTGCCCGGCGTGGTCA
Source organism: Nonomuraea sp. NPDC051941 (assembly GCF_044593615.1). NCBI lineage: Bacteria > Bacillati > Actinomycetota > Actinomycetes > Streptosporangiales > Streptosporangiaceae > Nonomuraea > Nonomuraea sp. NPDC051941. The sequence goes on along the minus strand of NZ_JBIUCF010000028.1, from coordinate 102,251 downwards.
ACTCCAAGCGCGGCCTGGACTACGTCGGCTACTGAAACGACAGATGGGCCCGGATCTCAGCGATCCGGGCCCATCTGTCTTTAGAACGGGCGCTCAGGCTCCGCAGCTGCCCCAGGCCGCGCTGGTGCTCGTGCCGCCGGCGCTGCCGGAGAAGCGCACGCACTTGCCCCTGGCGGGCAGCTTGACCGGGCCGGCGTAGTACTCGAAGCTGCCGGAGTCCGTCTGGCTGCCGCCGCCCTGGACCTCCAGGGTCGCGCTGACCGGCGTCTTCTTGCCGATGTCAGTGGTCTTGATGGTGACCACGCAGTTCTGGCCGGCGCTGTTGTTCCAGAGCTGGTACGTCACCCCGCCGCCGAACGGGCTGGACCGCTGGACCGAGAAGCCGGAGCCGCACACCTGGGTGGGCGAGTACGGGTTCGTGGTCGGCGGCTTGGGCGTCGTCTTCGTCGGGGTCGGCGTGGGCTTGGCCGTGGTCTTGGTCGGGGTCGGCTTGGCCGTCGTCTTCGTGGGGGTCGGCGTGGGCTTGGCCGTCGTCTTCGTCGGAGTCGGGGTGGGCTCCGGCTCCCTCGTCGGCTCCTTGGTCGGAGTCGGGGTGGGCTCCGGCTCCTTCGTGGGCTCCTCGGTCGGCGTGGGCGTCGGCGTGGGCGTCCTGTCCACCGTCTTCGTGACCGTCGCCGTCGGCTTCCCGTGCCGCGTCTTGCTGGGCGTCGGCGTCGACTCGGCCGTGTTGTTCGCGGCCGGCTGCGTGGCCGTGGGGACCGGCTGCGTCGGGACCGGCTGGGTCGGGATCGCGGCCGGGGTCGTGGGCACGGTGGTCAGCTCGGGCACCTGGGGCGCGGCCGAGGTCGAGGACCACTCGGTGGGCAGCGTCAGCGGTCCGACGCCCGAGTCGTCCGGGGCGGCCGTGGCGCCCCAGGGCACGGTGGCCTCGGGCTGCGTCTGCTGCGGATCGGCGCCGCCGCCGAGAGGGTCCGTGCCCTGCGGGCCGGTGGTCGCCGGGGCGCTGGCGGGCACCGGGATCTCGTCCGCGTTGGCCTGCGCCATGGAGGCCGGGTTGACCTGCTGCAGCTTCACGTACCTGTTCGCGCCCCACAGGCCCAGGGCCGAGATGAGCGCGACCACGGCGACCCCAGCGACCAGTCCCAGCGGGAAGCCACGGCGCGGCCGGGCGGCGGCCCCGGAGGGCACGGCCTCGAGCCTGATGTGCTGCGGCTGCTGGTCCGGCTCCGGCGGGCCCCACATCGGCGTCTCGGACTGGTGCTGATGCGGCACCGGCAGGCCCTGCATGGGCGGACCCTGCATCGGGGGACCCTGCATGGGCGGGCCCGGCACGAACGGCGGACCCTGGACGGGCGGCGGGCCCTCCTGCAGCATCGGCGGCCCGGCGACCAGCGTGTCCTGCGGCGGCACGGGACCGCCCTGGCCGGGCACGCCGGGGATCGGGATGCCCTGGATCGGCACGCCCTCGATGGCGGTCTGCTGGGCCGCGGGCGGCTTGGCGTTGCCGCCGAGCAGCTGCATGAGCGCGCTGTACGTGGTCGGCCGCTTGCCGACCTCCTTGGACAGCGCCGCCAGCACCACCCTGCGCACCGGCTCGGCCTCGATGTCCACCTCGGGCTCGCCGGTCAGCACCGCGTCACGGTCGGCGAACGGCGCCTTGCCCGTGGCCGCGAACGCGATGGTCGCCGCCCAGGCGAACACGTCCGCGTAGGGGCCGTACTGCAGGCCGAGCAGTTGTTCGGGGGCCTGGTAGGCGATCTCGCCCACCGGCTCGCCGATCCCGGCGTCGGTGACCCGCGGGCCCTCGGGGCCGAGGATCACGTTGTGGGGTGTGAGCGACTTGTGCGAACGGCCGGCGAGGTGGACGGCCGACAGGGCGGTCAGCACCCCGACCGCGACCCGCTCGAGCGCGTCCCCGGTCAGTGGCCCGTCGTCGGCCACCGCCTGGGCCAGGCTCTTGCCTTCGACGTGCTCTCTGACGACGTACGGGCGGTCCTCGTGCATTCCGGCGTCCAGGACCCTGGCCACGTACGAGCTGGAGACCTGTTTGGCTGCCAGGTGCTTGACCGGCGCGTCGGCGTCGGCGTCCGGCTCCGCCGGGAGCAGCTTCACCGCGACGATGGGGGCGTCCTCGGACTCGCGGCCAAGGAACACCTCGCCCCGCGGCCCCTCTCCCAGCCGGCCAACAATGCTGAGATCGCCGATCCGCTCGGGATCACCAGGGCGCAAAGCGTGCATGACTAAACCTTTCACGGCAAAGCATGATCTGGACACATTGAACCAGATCTTTCACTTCAGCATCAGAAGTTTCGGGCCGTACCCGACAATTCACCGTTTTGTTTCCTTGCAGCCCGAGTCACTCCGGGCGGCCGGGCCGCCAGCCCCTGCGGCGGCCCATCGGGATCATGACGCGGGCGACCGCCACCAGCAGCGCCAGCCCGAGCGCGGACCCGGCGACGATCAGGGCCAGGTCGATCGCGTCGTGGTCCACGGGCGGGACCTTGGCCACGGCCTCCGCGGCGAGCGGGCTGGGCGGAGGGGGCGCGACCACGGGGGCGCCGGCGGGCTCGTACGGGAGGATCGCGCTGAGCGCGAGCATCGGGTTGACCATGCCCGCGCCCTTGCCCCCGCCCGTGGCGCCGTCGGCGGTGGCGATGATGCGCTGGCGTACCTGGGCCTGGTCCAGCTTCGGGAAGCGGGCCCGGACGAGCGCGGCCACCCCGGCGACGTAGGGGGCGGCGTAGCTGGTGCCGTTGAGGTCCTTGAAGTAGGAGCGGCCGGGCCAGGTGGACGTGATGCCCTGGCCGGGGCCGAGCACGGCGACGGGGGTCTTGACGTTGGAGAAGTTGGACAGGATGCCGTTCGGGCCCGCCGCGCCGACCGCGAGCACCCCCTCGTAGGCGGCCGGATAGGCCGGTACGGGGGTTCCGTCCTCCTTCGTGACGTTGCCGGCCGCGGCCACGATCACCGCGTCCTTGGCGAGCGCGTACTGCACCACCTCGCGCAGCGAGGGCAGGTCGCTCGTCGACACCGACACGTTGATGACCTTGGCGCCCTCGTCCGCGGCCGCCTTGATGGCCTTGACCAGCAGACCGGGGTCGCCGTTCCGCTCGGAGGCGGTCTGCTTGTACGACAGCAGCCGCGCGCCCGGCGCCATGCCGTAGAAGAGCACGCCCTGCATGTACTGGGCGCCGATGATGCCCGCCACCGCGGTCCCGTGGCCCACGCAGTCGCGGTAGCCGGTGCCGGTGAGGTCGGCCCGGCCCGCCAGGCGGATCTGCGGGTGCTGCAGATCGACGCCGCTGTCGACGATGGCGACTTTCACGCCCGCGCCGGTGGACAGCGACCAGACGCGCTTGGGGTCGAGCCGTTTCTGCGCCCAGGATTCGCCCACCTGCATGGTGCCCCTGGGCGGCCGGCACTCGTCCCTCACGGCCGCGGGCGCCAGCGGGACCTGCAGAGCGAGCACGCTCGCCACCAAGGCGCGACCAATCATGGGGAAAAAGCGTAGCTTGCCGGATTCGGGCGGCGGCGGGGCCTGCCCGAATCAGCCCCGAATCAGGCCCGAATCAGCGCCGGTCCGGCATCGGTCCGGCATCGGCATCGGTCTGGCTTCGGCTTCGGTTCGGCTTTGACGGAAGGAAGCCCCGGCTCCCTTGCCAGGGCCCCGATCCGTTGCTCATTTCGTTGCGGACTCGATGTTCTGGCGGTAGGTGCCGATGACGCGCGAAGCCTCCTGCAACTCCTCGGTCATGCGCTGGAAGGCCGTGCGGTAGTTCTGCCACGCCTGTTGGAAACGCTGGGCGCCCGGCCCCGTCCACGCCGTGCCGACCTTGGCGGCCTCGCGGTCGAGCGCGGTCATGGTGGTGCGGACCGCCTCCGACTGCTGCGTGAACTGACTGGCCATCTGCTGCATTTCCGCGGGGTCGCCGCCGAGCATGCTCTGGCTCATGCATACCTCCTGGAACATGGGGAAAGCGCCCTCAACTTAAGGGGTGACCACCTACCGTCGCCTGAGTTATACCGAGCGGCTATGGTCTACCCGAGGACTGTTCGGATTCGTCTCGGGGAGCGCTCGGGTCATGCGCGAGGTTGTGGTGACCGGCGGAGGCACCGGCATCGGATACGCCGTCGCGGCCGCGTTCGTCTCGCTCGGCGACCGCGTGACCATCACCGGCCGCCGCGAGCACGTGCTGAAGGAGGCCGCGGCGCGGCTCGGGGCGGCGCACGTGGCGTTCGACGCCTCCAGCCCCGTCGCCGTGAAAGAGGCGCTCGGCAGCCTGCCGCCGCACGTGGACGTGCTGGTCAACAACGCCGGCGGCAACACCAACCTCGACCGCAGGCAGCCCGGCGAGCTGACGGACGTGGCCGAGGCCTGGTGGGCCAACCTCAACGCCAACCTCATGTCCGCCGTCCTCGTCACGACCGCGCTGACGCCGCGCCTGAGGGAGGGCGGCCGGATCGTCTCGATCGGCTCCATCGCCGCGCACGGCACGGGCTCCGGCTCGTACGGCGCCGCCAAGGCCGCCCTGGAGTCCTGGACCGCCGATCTGGCCGCCGAGCTCGGCCCCCGGCGCGCCACCGCGAACGTGGTCGCCCCCGGCCTCGTCCTGGACACCGAGTTCTTCCGCGGCCGGCTGACCGAGGACGGCATCAGGGCACGCGTGGAGAACACGCGGAACGGGCGCCCCGGCACCCCCTCTGACGTCGCCGATACCGTTCTGTTCCTGGCCTCCGCGGGAGCCAGGCATGTGACCGGGCAGGTGCTCCATGTGAACGGCGGCGCGTACCTGGGCCGCTGAACCTCTCAGGAAGGACTTAGGTCGGTGCGGAAGGTTCTGATCGCCAATCGCGGCGAGATCGCGGTACGGGTGGCCCGCGCGTGCCAGGACGCCGGGATCGGAAGTGTGGCCGTCTACGCCGACCAGGACCTCGACGCCCTGCACGCCAGGGTCGCCGACGAGGCGTACGCGCTGGGTGGCCGATCCCCCGCGGAGACCTACCTCGACATCGCCAAGCTGCTCGACGTCGCGCGGCGCTCCGGCGCCGACGCCGTGCATCCCGGATACGGCTTCCTGGCCGAGAACGCCGCCTTCGCGCAGGCCGTCATCGACGCTGGCCTGATCTGGATCGGCCCGCCGCCGGAGGCCATCGCCGCGCTCGGCGACAAGGTGCGGGCCAGGCACATCGCGCAGAAGGTCGGCGCGCCGCTGGTCGCGGGCACCAAGGACCCCGTCTCCGGGGCGGCCGAGGTCGTGGCGTTCGCGGAGGAGCACGGGCTGCCGATCGCGATCAAGGCGGCGTACGGCGGCGGCGGGCGCGGCATCAAGGTGGCGCGCAACCTGGACGAGGTCGCCGAGCTGTACGAGTCGGCCGTGCGCGAGGCCGTCGCGGCGTTCGGACGGGGCGAGTGCTTCGTGGAGCGCTACCTCGACCGGCCGCGCCACGTCGAGACGCAGTGCCTGGCCGACGCGCACGGCAACGTGGTCGTGGTCAGCACGCGCGACTGCTCGCTCCAGCGCCGCCACCAGAAGCTGGTGGAGGAGGCGCCGGCGCCGTTCCTGTCGCGGGAGCAGCTCGAGATCCTCTACTCCGGTTCCAAGGCCATCCTGAAGGAGGCGGGCTACGTCGGGGCCGGCACGTGCGAGTTCCTCGTGGGGCAGGACGGGACGATCTCGTTCCTCGAGGTGAACACCCGGCTGCAGGTCGAGCACCCGGTCACCGAGGAGGTGTCGGGGATCGACCTGGTGCGGGAGATGTTCAGGATCGCCGACGGGGAGGCGCTGGAGTACGGCGACCCGGAGCTGCGCGGGCACTCGATCGAGTTCCGGATCAACGCGGAGGACGCCGGGCGCAACTTCCTGCCCGCTCCCGGGACGCTGACCGTCATGCGCCCGCCCGCCGGGCCCGGGGTGCGCCTCGACGCCGGCTACGAGGCGGGGATGACGGTGCCGCAGACGTTCGACTCGCTGGTGGCGAAGCTGATCGTCACGGGCCGGACGCGGCAGGAGGCGCTGGAGCGGTCGCGGCGGGCGCTGGCCGAGTTCGAGATCTCGGGGATGCCCACCGTGCTGCCCTTCCACCGGGCCGTCGTGTCCGATCCGGCGTTCGTCTCCTCGCCGTTCTCGGTGCACACGCGGTGGATCGAGACGGAATGGGAGAACACGGTCGCGCCGTACGAGGAGGAGATCGCCTCGGGCCCGGACGCCGGCGCCGCCGCGCGCGAGACGGTGACGGTCGAGGTCGGGGGCAAACGCCTCGAAGTGGTGCTGCCCGCCGGGTTCGGCGCGTCCGCGCCGGCACCCGCGAAGGCGCCGCGACGCGGTGCCGCCCGCGCCGGGAAGGCGTCGGCGGCGGGCGGCGACGCGCTGGTCAGCCCCATGCAGGGGACGATCGTCAAGGTCGTGGCCACGGACGGGGACGTGGTGAACGAGGGCGACACGGTCGTGGTGCTGGAGGCGATGAAGATGGAGCAGCCGCTGGCCGCCCACAAGTCGGGCACGATCACGGGGCTCACGGCCGCGGTCGGGCAGACGGTCACGTCGGGCGCCGCGATCTGTGAGATCAAGGACACCTGACGGAGATTCCGGCATCTTCGCCACGGTGCGCGCCCGCGCGCTCGCGGACAGGTAACGTGCGACAGTGAGGAACTTTGCCGACCGCTCGTTCGTCCTCATGGGCGAAGGAGGCTTGCTGCCAATGACCCACTCGCTGCGCCGAGCAGGGGCCGCGCTTGCGGCTCTGATCGCCGGTCTAATCGTCGTGCTTGCGCTGTCCCCTGCCGCCAACGCGGCGGCACCCCCTGATGCTCAGTCGGTGGTGTCCTACTGGAAGGACAAGAAGGACCCGCTTTTCGTGGAGTCCGGTTCACCGCTGTCGTCGGACCAGCAGGATGAGATCCGTGACGCGCTGAAGGGGGCCAAGAGCAAGATCTATACCGTGGCGCTCCCCGACGGCACGCTGGACAACTCCACGATTGCGTCGTACATGAGCTCGCTCAACTCCGAGCTCACGAAGGCCGGCCGCAACAGCGCCACGTTCGCCGTGCTCGACGGCGAGACGCTGTTCGCGGCCTCGAGCGCCATCCGCCAGCAGGGTGTCGCGGGCAGGCTGGCCAACCTCGCGGTGAGCGCCAACTCCGGCAACGTCGTGGACGGCATGAAGGACTTCGTCAACCGCGTTGACCTCGCCGTCGACGGCAAGCGCTCCGCGCTCGACACCGGCAGCCAGGCCAACCCCGGCGCCGGCGGCACCGCCGCGCTGATCGCCCTGGGCGGCCTGGTCGTGGTCGGCGGTGGCGGCTACTTCCTCTACTCCAGCAACCGCAAGAAGAAGAAGGCCATCCAGGACGCCAAGGACCTGGCGGCCGTCAAGCAGACCGTGGACGAGGACGTCACCAAGCTGGGCGAGGAGATCACCTCCCTCGACACCGACGTGACGCTCGCCGGCCAGGGCGGCAAGCACATCGAGGAGTGGCAGCAGGCGCTCGACTCCTACGAGAAGGCCAAGACCCAGCTGGCCAACGTCCAGCGCGCCGAGCAGGTCCGCGAGGTCACCCAGACCCTCGAGGACGGCCGCTACGCGCTGGCCGTGGTGAAGGCCAAGGTCCACAACGACCCGGTCCCCGAGCGGCGCGCCCCCTGTTTCTTCAACCCGCAGCACGGCCCGTCCGCCCGCGACGTCCGCTGGGCCCCGCCCGGTGGCGCCGTCCGTGACGTGCCCGCCTGCAAGATGGACGCCGAGGCCGTGGAGCGCGGCTTCGACCCGCAGATGCGCGAGGTCATGGTCGACGGCCAGCGCCGCCCCTACTACGACGCGGGGCCCGCGTACCAGCCGTACGCGTACGGCTACTACGGCGGCTTCGGCGACATCATGACCGGTATGTTCATCGGCACCATGATGGGCAGCCTGCTCAGCGGCGGCTTCGGCTACGGCGGCTACGGCGCTGGCTATGCCGAGGGCTACGCCGACGGCGGCGGAGGCGACTTCGGCGGGGGCGGTGACTTCGGCGGCGGCGGCGGAGACGGCGGCGGCTGGGGCGACTTCGGTGGCGGAGGCGACTTCGGTGGCGGCGACTTCGGTGGCGGCGACTGGTAACCCCTAGCCCGACCGAAACCACGACGAGCGCTCCCCCTGGGCCCACAAGCCCGCGGGGAGCGCTCGCGCGTCAGGCCTCACCCGGCGACGACAACGGCCTCACAGGTGGGCCAGCAGCATGTCCAGCGGTCGCGGCACGCGATCGAGATCGAGGGCCGCGACGAGCAGGCCGGCATAGCGGATTTTGCGGCCGCCGCCTGACCCCATGAACCGGCGCAACTGGTCGTGAGTGGCCCTCCCGCGCCACGCGGGTTGCTTCTGGAGCGAGCGGAACGAGCTGAGCTCGCCCTCGGCATCGACGACCTGCTCGACCATGGCGGTGCCGAGGGCGCGGATCAGCTCGTCTTCCAGGTCGGCGACGCACACGAAGAATCCGAGCGCCTCCAGATCGCCTCGGCTGAGGTCGGATCCGAGGCCGGCGCGCTCGAGGCTTCTCCGGAAGTCGCCCTCCTCCCCGACGTCGCACAGACCGGCCAGCCGGAGATCGCGACCGGGAGGGCCGAACTTGCCGATATACGTCCCGATGTTCGTGGCACCGCCCATCGCCACCAGGGAGATGCCCTCGGCCGCCAGATTCCGGCCGCGGCGCTCGGCCAGCGCTTCGACGGCCGACTTGTCACTGACTCCCTCGACCAGGACCACGGTTTGCGTGTCGCTCACGAGCCCAGCCTCGCACCGAACCCTGGAGAGGTTCATCCCCTTTTATGCGCCGAGCATCGCGGTGGCTTCGATCTCGACCAGATGCTCGGGGATGTCCAGTGCCGCAACGCCCAGCAGTGTGGCCGGTGGGACCGGAGTGACCCCCAGCTTCGCACCTGCCCGGGAGATGCCCTCCAGGAGCGCGGGCATCTTGTCGGGGGTCCAGTCGACGACGTAGACGGTCAGTTTCGCCACATCGTCGAAGGAGCCGCCTACCCCGGCCAAGGCGGTGGCGATGTTGAGGTAGCACTGTTCGACCTGCGCGGCGAGGTCGCCTTCGCCGACCGTGACCCCCTGGGCATCCCAGGAGACCTGTCCGGCGAGGAAGACGAGCTTCGTCCCTGATGCGATCGACACCTGCCGGTAGACATCGATTTTGGGCAACCCGTCGGGGTTGACGAGAGTGATGGCCATGTCGCCTGCCTCCTTGTCCGGGCGCCCGCCGAACCAGGACGCCCGTGATCTCTAGTAGTTACTCAGAAACCATAAGAGAGTGTGCCCTGACATGGAAGGACGCACTTTTTAGTGACTGGGGAACCTGATGGTGACTGCGGGTCAGTCTTCCTCGGGCCATTTCTCCTGGATGTGCAGGCAGATCAGCGCGGCGTGGGAGAGCGGGGTGGCGGGGTCGTCGATGTCGCCGTTGGTGGTGTAGTCGAGGAGGACGACCTCGCGGTCGGCGGCGAGCAGGCGCAGGCGCTCCACGAGATCGCCGGTCTTGTGCTCCAGGACCCAGCGGTAGGCTGGGAGGTAGATGCGGCGCCGCGCGGCCTGGTAGGTCAGCAGCCGGTCCCCGTGGAGGCCGTCGCGGTGGCCGCGCACCGGGCCGTACTTGCGTACGGTGCGTTTGAGGCCGGTCATGGTGGTGATCGCGAGCTTCGCCGGGTCGACGTCGGCGGTCTCGAAGACTTTGAGCGCCTGCCAGATCCCCTCGACGCTCTGGCTGGTGACGCCCGGGGTCTGCGGGACGGGGATGCCGCCATGCGGGTAGAACGGGCTCAGCCGCACCCATGGCTCGTCCGCCTTGGAGGTCACGTCGATGACCTCGGCGCCGGGGAAGGCCTTGGCGAGCGAGGCAGCCGAACGACGGCGGCCGGCGACCTGGATCGACACGAACGGCACCCCTTCGCGAGAGCGGACGGGTTCAGCTTGGACTACGGGAGTGACAATTTCCGCGCTCGCCGGGTGGGCTTCCTAGCATGGGGTGCATGCTCATCGTCATCGGCGGTCTCCCCGCGACAGGCAAGACGACGCTCGCCCGCCTCCTCGCCGCCCGCATCGGCGCGGTGCACGTGCGGATCGACACCATCGAGCAGGCGATCGTCCGCTCCGGCCTGGCCCGCCACCCCATCGGCCCCGCCGGATACGTCGTCGGTTACGCGCTGGCCGAGGAGCACCTGCGGCAGGGGCTGACGGTGATCGCGGAGTCGGTGAACCCACTGGGCGTCACCCGCGACGCCTGGCGGGAGGTCGGGGTCAAGGCGGGCGTTCCGGTGGCCGAGGTGGAGGTGGTCTGCTCCGATCCCGCCGAGCATCGGCACCGCGTGACCTCGCGCTCGATCGACATCCCCGACCTGCGGCCGCCTGACTGGCGGGAGGTCGTCGAGCGCGAGTACGAGCCGTGGGAACGCGAACGCGTCCTCGTCGACACCGCCGGACAGGCCCCCGAGGAGTCGCTCGACGCCCTTCTCCGGAGTCTTGAGCACGCCAGGGGCTCGGGCTCGTAGGGTCGGGCGCATGGGTGTCCGCGTGTTGTGCCTGCGCCATGCCGAGTGGGACGGCCGGTCCTGGCGGTGCGCGTCGTGGCCGGCCTTACGACAAGATCGATAAGTGACCTACCTCGCCCAGGGCGCCCGCGTCGGCATCCGCCGCATCGGCCACCGCGACCGTACGGAATTCCTGGCCCTGAACCGGGAGAGCGCCGACCTGCTCGCCCGCTGGATGCCCGGCGCCCCCATCACCACCGACGAGGCCTTCGACGGCTACATGGCACGCTTCGACGGCCCGGCGAACGAGGGATTCGTCATCTGCCGGGTCGACACCGGCGCGATCGTCGGCCGGGCCAATCTGAACAACATCATCCGGGGCACCCGCCAGGACGGCACCCTGGGCTACTGCGCCTACTCGTCCACGACCGGCAGGGGCTACATGACCGAGGGGCTGCGGCTGCTCGTCCGGTACGCGTTCGGCGAGCTGGGGCTGCACCGGGTCGAAGCCAACATCCAACCGTCGAACACCCCCTCTCTGAACCTGATCAAGCGGGCCGGCTTCCGGCGGGAGGGGTATTCGCCGGACTTCCAGTTCATCGACGGGGCGTGGCGGGACCATGAGCGATGGGCCGTCACGGCCGGTACGGGCCCGGGTGGCGCATAGCCCAGACGGTGCCGCGGGCGATGGTCTCCTTGAAGGCCGCCGAGGTCCGGCCGGTGAGGACGGTGTCGAGCGGGCTGTCGTCCGGACGGGTGAACTGGGTGACGCCGTCGTGCCGGCCCAGGCTGATGTTCTGCCAGACGTACCGGAATCTGGCCCGCCGCGGCGTCCGCCCGCTCAGCAGGTCGGCCACCGCGTCGCCCGCGCAGATCCCCATGGGGAGGCCGGTCTGGCAGGCCATCCGGGCGACCTGCCCGCTCCGGTCCAGGGTGCGGGCGGCGTCGCCGATGCCGAACACCTCCGGATGCGACACCGACCGCAGCGACCGGTCCACGAGCATGCGTCCGTGCCGGTCCGTGGCCAGCCCTGCCTCCGCGGCCAGGCCGGGGACGCGGAAACCGGCGGCCCAGACCACGGTCTCGGCGGGCAGCTCGTCCCCGTTCGCCAGCAGCAGGCCGTTCGGGCCGAGTTTGGCGACCGGCGTGCGCTCGCGGACGGCGATGCCCATGCGGCGGAAGGCCCGGTGGAGGTGGCGGCGGGCACGTGCAGAGAGGCCTCCGCCGATCAGGCCGCCCGACAGCAGCGAGACGCGCAGCCCGGGGCGGGTGAAGGCGAACTCGGTCGCGGCCTCGATCCCGGTCAGCCCGCCGCCGATCACGGTCACCTCGCCGGTCCCGGCGAGGCGGGTACCCAGCCGGACGGCCTCGTCGGCGGTGGCCAGCGTGTACGCGTGCTCGCGCACCCCGGGCACCGAGTCCAGCTCCGCCGCGCTCCCGAGGGCGTAGACGAGCACGTCGTAGGAGAGCTCGTACGGAGGCGCGTCCAGGCGTACCGTCCTCGCACCCGGATCGATCCCGGTCACCCGGGCGACGACCAGCTCGATGCCGGTGCCGTCGAGCAGGCCGGCCAGCGGCAGGTCGGGCAGCCGCTGGCCGGCGGCGAGCTGGTGGAGCCGGATGCGCTCCACGAACCGGTCGGCCGCGTTGACCAGCGTCACCCGAGCTCCGGCGCCCCGCAGCCGTCGTGCGGCGCGCTTGGCCGCTCCCAGTCCGGCATATCCGGCTCCCAGCACCACGATGCGATCTGTCATGGTTCCTGAACTGGCGAGCCCGCCCATCCGTGACAGGACCGGCGTGTGATCGTGCTCACACCCGGATCAGGCGAGCTGTGCCCCGGCGAAGGCGAGTTTGGCCGGGTTGACGGTGGTCCGGACGATGGCGACGTGGTCGCCGTCCAGCTCCATGGTCATGATCGCCAGCAGGTCGCCGCCGGGGCCGCGGATCAGCGCCGCGGGCTCCCCGTTGACCTCCAGGAACTCGGCCACCACCCCGGCCGCCTCCGGCCGCGTGACCAGCCCTCCCAGGTAGCGCGTCACCTTCGCCGGACCGTGTACCGGCCGCCGGGCCGCGGTCACGGAGCCGCCCCCGTCGGTCCAGGCGACCACGTCGTCGGCGAGCAGCCGTTCCAGGGCGGCGACGTCGCCGTGCACGGCGGCCTCCAGGAACCGCCGCACGATGCGCCGGTGCTGCTCCTGGTCGCTCGCGAAGCGCTTGCGCGGCTCCCCCACGTGCGCCCGCGCCCGCCGGTGGAGCTGACGGGAGTACGCCTCCTCGATGCCCACCACGTCGGCGATCTCCGCGTGGCTGTGCCCGAACGCCTCCCGCAGCACGAACACCGCCCGCTCCACCGGCGTCAGCCGCTCCAGCAGGATGAGCACGCCCATCGACACGGACTCGCGCTGCTCGACGGTCTCCAGCGGCCCGAGCGCTCCGTCGGCGGTGAGCACCGGCTCGGGCAGCCACGGGCCCGCGTAGCTCTCCCGCTGCCGCCGCGCGGAGGTAAGCCGGCTGAGGCAGAGGTTGGTGATCGCCCTGGTCAGCCAGGCGGCCGGGACCTCGACCGGCCCGGTGACCCGACTCCATCGCAGGTACGTCTCCTGCACCATGTCCTCGGCCTCGGCGGCGGAGCCGAGCAGCCGGTACGCCAGCCCGAACAGCCGCGCCCGCTGCCCCTCGAACACCTCCGCGCCAGGGTCGTCCACGCACCCGATGCTAGGTCACCCTCCTGTAGGTGACCCATCCGCGTCGCAGCGCCGGTAGCGCCGCAGCCTCCGGTACGACAGCAGGCCGCCCTCCGCGTCGATCCGGGCCTCGTAGAGGGCGAGGATGTCGTCCGAGGAGGGGATGCGACGGTCTTCGACGACCTCGACGCCGATCTTCCAGCCGCCCTCGACCGGTTCGACCGCCGTGACCCCTTCGGCCTCCTTCGCGGTCACATCGATGATGTGGCGGAGCCCGACCCCACCGGCCGTCACGGCCGTCAGCCCCTCCGCGTCCGAGTCGGCGGCCCCCGGGGGCATGCGCGGCTCAGTCATGCGTTCTCTCCCCTCGCCTCGGCCAGCCTGCCCGCAGAAGGGGACGCGGAACTCCAGGAGGCGAAAAAGCGGACAGGCTTGACGCCGCTTTGGGTCAGGTGCTGGCGCGGACGGCCAGGAGCGGGGTGAGGAGGGTGGAGTCGGGCACCGCGCGGCCTTCGAGCTTGTCCATGACCAGGCGGACCGCCTCCCTGCCCACCTCCTCGGCCGGGATCAGCACGGAGGAGAGCGGCGGGCTGGCCCGCTCGGCCACGTCGTCGGGGCAGATCGCCACCACCGCCACGTCGTGCGGCACCCGGCGGTCGAGCTGCCGCAGCGCCGCCAGCACGTGGCCGACCGCGGCCTCGTTGTGCACGACCAGCCCGGACAGGCCGGGGCGGTCGAGGAGCAGGCCGCGTACGGTCTCGTACACCTCGTCGAACGTGTCCTCGCACGGCAGCGCGACGCCCTGCAGACCGTGGGCGGCCACCGCCTCCACGAACCCCTCGCGCGTCCGCCGGGCGAACCCCGTTCCCCGCTCGTACACCACGGAAGGCGCCCCGAGCAGCGCGATCTCCTCGTGGCCGCGTTCGGCGAGGTGGTCCACGCACCGCGCGCCGGCGGCGGCGAAGTCGAGGTCGACGCACGTCAGCCCGGCGGGCTCGGCGGGGAAGCCGATGAGGACGCTCGGCTCGGCCAGCTCGCGCAGCAGCGGCACCCTGCGGTCGTCCAGCTCGACGTCCATGAGCACCAGCGCGTCCACCAGCGCGCTCGCGGCCACCCGCCGGATGCCCTCGGTGCCCTCGTCGGCGGTCAGCAGCAGCACGTCGTGGTCGAACCGGCGCGCGGCCGTCACCACGGCGCTGGCGAAGCGCATCAGGACGGGCACGTGCATGCCCGCCCGCAGCGGCAGCACCAGCGCGATCACGTTGGAGCGCTTGCTGGCCAGGGCGCGGGCGCCGGCGTTGGGGTGGTAGCCGAGCGCGCTGATGCTGTCGAGCACCCGGCGCCTGGTGTCGGCCGAGATCGTCCGCTTGCCGCTGAGCACGTAGGAGACCGTGCTGACGGCCACGCCCGCGTGCTTGGCGACCTGGGAGATCGTGACCGTGCGCCCGCTCAAGCCCCGGCTCCGAAGTCGAGCCGGGCCAGCGTGACGCCGTCGTCCTCGAACACGGCATAAAGGTCGTGCACGCCGTCGGCGGCCGCGAGCGAGGCCGTGATGGCGTGGTAGGCGTAGCGGGCGGTCCTGGGGACGGGGAAGGTGGCGAGGGCCTCCCCGTAGAGGGGGTCGCCGCGGCGGATGGTGATCATGCCGCCTTCCGCGCTGCCCGCCGTCGCCACGCACGTCGTGGCCCCGCTGAGATCGACCTGCCGGAAGAGGATCCAGGCCCCCTCCGCGTCGGACCTGACGGCGTCGCCGTCCACCTTGGTCTCGTCCACGAACGTGATCGCGTCGTACTCGTCGTGCGCCGCCGCGCGCAGCAGCCCCGACTGGGGCGGCACGCTCTCGCCGTCCACCTCGAAGCGGGCGCTCAGGCGCAGGTCGGTGGCGCTGCGGCCGACCATGAGCTGGTGCGGCGCGCTCTCCACGACGAACCTGCTCCTGGTCACGTCCCAGAACGCCAGCTCCGGCACCGGCAGGGTCAGGGTGACGGCGCGGCTCTCGCCGGGCGCCAGGCGGACCTTCTCAAAGCCGCGCAGGCGGCGCAGCGGCTGCTTGACGCGGGAGCGCTGCTGGTGGGTGTAGAACTGGACGACCTCCACGCCGGGCCGCGGGCCGGTGTTCGTCACGGTGACGCGGGCCCGCACCAGGTCGCCGTCCAGTTGTACGCGCAGGTCGGCGTACTCGAACGTCGTGTAGCTCAGGCCGTGGCCGAACGGGTGGAGCGGGACGCCGCGGAAGTACAGGTACGTGGCGTCGGAGGCGATGATGTCGTAGTCGAGCAGGTCGGGCAGCTCCTGCTCGGAGCGGTACCACGTCTGGGTGAGGCGGCCCTCGGGGTCGGCGTCGCCGAAGAGCACCTCGGCCAGGGCGTGGCCGTACTCCTGGCCGCCGTGGGCCGACCACAGCACAGCCGGGACCTCGTCGTCGGTCCAGGTGAGCGGGTAGCCGCTGGTGATGACCATGACGGTACGGGGGTTCGCCTTGCGCACGGCCCGCACCACGGCGTCCTGCCCGGGGGCCAGGGCCAGCGTCATGCGGTCCTCGGTCTCGCGGCCGTTCACGAGGGGGTGGTCGCCGACCACCACGACCGCCACGTCGGCCGCCGCGGCCAGGCGGGCGGCCTGGTCGGTGCCGCTCCTGAGCACGTCCATGGCCAGCCAGACCGCCTGGTCGGCGTCGTCGACCAGGCGCAGCACGCCGTCGTCGCCGGCGCCGACGTAGCAGCCGGTCGAGATGTGGCGCAGGGCGAGCGTGCCGCGCGGCCGCTCCTCCATCCGGAACGTCTGGCGCACCTCCCACCCGTTGGGGCCCGGCTGGTCGTTCACCAGCGTGACGCCGTCCACCGACACGAACCGGCCGGTCGCCACGGCCCGCAGCGCGTAGGCCCCGCCGCCCCAGTCGAACAGGTCGAACGTGCCCGCCTCCGAGCCGGAGCCCGGGCCCACGCTCAGCGGCCCGCCCGCGGGATCGGCGGCCACCGGCCCGGCCTCGGCGGTCAGCGTCACCCGGTCCACGGCCTCGCAGAACACCGTCTCGCACCGCTCGCCCAGCCCCTGGCGGGCGGTGACCGCGTACGGGAGGGTGCCGCTGTACCAGTCCTCCAGGAGCGCGTCGCCGAGCTGCCCGATCACCGCGACCTTGGTCACGCCGTCGAGCGGCAGCAGCCCGTCGTTCTTCAGCAGCACGAACGAGCGCCGCGCCGCCTCCCTGGCCAGCGCCTGGTGTTCGGGGCAGTTGACCACGTTGTCGCTGATGTCGTCGTACGGCGTCGCCGGGTCGAACTCCCCCAGCCGGAACCTGATCGACAACGCGTGCCGCACGGCCTGGTCCACGTCCTCCTCGGCCAGCAGGCCCTGGGAGAGCGCGTCGCGCAGGTGGCCGAGCGTGGCCTCGGAGCGGTCGTCGTCCTGGGTGAAGCTGTCGATCCCCGCCTTGATCGCGTGCGCGTACGCCTCGGGCAGCGTGTCGTGGTAGCCCTGGAGCGCGGTGAGGTTGCCCGGCGCGTACGCGTCGCTGACCACCAGCAGGTCGTCGGGCGCCCACGCGCGCAGCGCCTCGCCGATCAACGGGCTGAGGTGCGCGGGCCGGCCGTTGACCAGGTTGTACGACGGCATGACCGCCACCGCCACGCCCTCCTCGATGGCGGGCCGGAAGGCGGGCAGCTCGTACTCGCGCAGCACCCGCGGCGGCAGGTTGCTGGAGGTCGTGCAGCGGTCGGTCTCGTTGTTGTAGGCCAGGAAGTGCTTGAGCGTGGGGGCGGTCTTGAGGACTTCGGGAGCGCTCCCACTAAGTCCACGCGCATAGGCCGTGGCCATCACGCCGGTCAGCCACGGATCCTCGGAGTAACCCTCCTCGTTGCGCCCCCAGCGGGGGTCACGCAGCGGGTTCACCACCGGGGCCCACACATTGCGGCCCGCGCCCGCCGGATCCTTGTGGTGGAAGGCCAGCACCTCGTCGCTGGTGGCCTCGCCCACCCTGCGCACCAGGTCGGGATCCCACGTCGAGGCCAGCCCCACGGCCTGCGGGAACACGGTGGCCGGTCCCAGCCAGGCCAGCCCGTGCAGCGCCTCGGTGCCGGTGCGGAACGCGCCGAGGCCCAGCCGCTCGACCGGCGCCTGGTACTGGTGCAGCAGCCCCACCTTCTCCTCAAGGGTGAGCCTGCGCACCAGGTCGTCGATCCGGTCGGGAATCGGGATCGCTGGGTCGCGGAAGGGTTCTTGCATGGTCATCCCTTTGAAACTGTCGAAGCGCTTCGACGACCGGCCTGGGGAAGTTACACGGACATTTCGGTGGGTTGACTGAAGAGTGCACTCCCCGGTGACCGAGGTCAAGGGACTCGGGGCAATCTCCCCGAATCGATGGAGTCGAGCACCCTCGCGGCACCGCCCAGCGCGGCCGCGTCGTGGCCCAGCGTCGAGGCGACGACCTGGCAACCGCCCGACCCGGAGGCGATCACGCGGTCGTCCATCTCGTCCTGGACGGCGGGCAGCAGCCACGGCGCCAGCGGGACGTAGTAGCCGCCGAGGATCACCACCTCGGGATTGAGCAGGTTCGCCAGGATCGACACGCCCCTGCCCAGGCTCCGGCCCACCGACTCCAGCGTGGCCAGGGTGGCCGGGTCGCCGGCGCGGGCGAGGCGTACGGACTCCTCGATCTCCACCTGGATCTCGGCGGGAGAGGGGTCCTTGCCCAGCACGGCGCCGATCCCGGCCATGACCTCCAGGCAGCCGCGCCGCCCGCAGTGGCACTCGGGACCGTCGGGATCGAGCTGGACGTGGCCGATCTCGCCGCTGTAGCCGAGGCGGCCGCGGCGCAGCCGCCCGTCGAGGATGATCCCCGCACCGACGCCGATCTCGCCGGTGAGGTAGACGAGGTCGGAGGCCCCCGCGTGCGCGCCGAAGCGCTGCTCGGCCAGGGCGGCGAGGTTGGCGTCGTTGTCGACCTGGATCGGGAAGCCGGGGTCGCGCAGCGCCTTGGTCAGGTCGCCGCCGATGTCGGCGTCGCGCCAGCCGAGGTTGGGCGCGATGCGTACGGTGCCCTGCACGTCGACCAGCCCCGGCACGGCCACGGCCAGGCCCAGGACCTGGCGCTCCTCCCTGGCCATGCGGTTGACCACCCGCCGGATGATCGCGCCGACACCCGCCACCCCTTGGTTGACGGACTCGCCGCCGCCGAACGAGCGCCGCCACGTCAGCAGCCGCTCCCCCGCCAGGTCGACGGCCACGGCGGACACGTAGTCGACGTTGATCTCGACCCCGATGGCGGCGTACGGCGAGCCGTCCAGCACCAGCATCGTGGCCGGCCGCCCGACCCGGTTCTCCGTCAGCCCCGTCTCACGGACCAGCCGCCGGTCGATGAGGTCCGCGACGAGACTGGAGACCGTCGCCTTGTTGAGCCCGGTGGAGGCCGCGATGTCGGCCCGCGAGCAGGGCGCGTGCTCCCGGACGAACCGCAGCACGACCGCGAGGTTGGTGGCCCGTACGTCGGCGAAGTCGGCCGGCTGAGGGCCGGTCGTAGAAGTGATCAAAATCAGCCCCGTTCCCGCCAAGAGATGACCCCAGCATGCCGCATCCCGGGCTCCCTTCACCAACAGGAGTCGATGCCGCGCAGCTTCTCATCGGCACCAACCTGTGACGTCGCGATCCCTTGTGGCCACGGTCACAGTCTACTAATTTGTTTGGTCGTAATACCAACTAATTTTCATAAGGCCATCCCCACTTGGAGAAGGGAGCGGGCCATGGCAACCAACACGTCCCGCCGCGGATTCCTCGGCCTGGTCGGTGCGAGCGTTCTGGTGGCCGGCTGCGCCGAGAAGAAGCAGCTGTCCAAGGGTACGGCCGTGGCGGCCGACAAGCTCAAGAGCCTGGTGCCCACGCGGGTGCCGTTCGAGATCCCCGGGCTCAAACCGGATCTGCCGGGCAACGAGTTCGTCGCGCCCGGTTTCCTGACCCGCCCGGCCGACATGGTGCAGGCCGTCACCACCAAGCCGCTGACCAGCGGCAAAGAGGTGACCGCGATGACGCCGCTGTGGGGGACCGTGCCGCCCGGGCCGGGCAGCAACTCCTACTACGACTACATGACCGAGCGCCTCGGCGGCGTCGTGCGCTTCAACATCTCGGACGGCAACACGTATGGGCAGAAGCTCAGCACCGTCCTGGCCAGCGGCGACGTGCCCGAGATGGTCTGCGTCCCCCAATGGGAGCTCATCAAGATCGCCCACTTCACCGAGGCGGCCAACAAGCTCTTCGCCGACCTGGGCCCTTACCTGGCCGGCGACAAGGCCAAGGAGTTCCCTCTGCTGGCCAACTACGACACGGCGGCCTGGCAGTACAGCGTCTTCGGCGGCATGCTCCAGGGCATCCCCTGGCAGAACGACCCGTTCCCGCAGGTCACGTTCGTCCGCGGGGACATTCTGAAGGACCTTGGCCTGGAGCATCCCAAGAGCGCCGACGACCTGCTGACGCTCGGCAAGGCGATCACGGACCCGAAGAAGAAGCGCTGGGCGTTCGGCGGCATGGACAAGGAGGTCCAGCGCGCCTTCGGCGCTCCGCGCGAGTGGCGCAAGAAGAGCGACGGCACCCTCGAGTACAAGTACGAGACCGCCGAGTGGGCCGCGCACGTCGAGTTCATGGCGAAGCTCTTCTCGAACGGGTACGTCCACCCGGACGTCGTGGCCAACAAGAACGCCGACAACAAGGCCATCTTCGGCAGCGGCCAGATGATCATCTACTGGGACGGCCTCGGCGCCTGGCACGAGAACCTCGACCGCTTCCTGCCGGACAACCCCAAGTTCAAGATGGAGATCGTCAATCCGTACCCGCAGCACGCGGGCGGCACCCCCATCGTGTGGCGCAACGAGCCCGCCAGCATGTTCGCCTTCATCAAGAAGGGCCTCGGGGACGCGCGCACGCGCGAGCTGCTCGCCCTGGCCAACTGGACCTCGGCGCCGTTCGGGACGCAGGAGTACGAACTGGTCTCCAACGGCGTCGAAGGCAAGCACTACACGGTCGACAACGGCGTCATCAAGACGACGGCGCTCGGGCGCAAGGAGGTCGCGCCCACGTACCTGTTCCTGTCGGGGCGGCCCAACGCCAACGCGACGAGCCAGTACAGGGACCTCGTGCAGTCGCTCTACGACTGGGAGTCGAACGCCGCGAAGCTCCTGTCCAACGACCCGTTCGTGGGTCTCCGGGTGGAGACGCCGTCGAAGATGGCCGGGCTCGTCACGCCCATCGAGGACAAGATGCAGGAGATCTTCCGGGGTAAGCGGCCGGTCTCCGAGTGGTCGAGCGTCGTCAAGGAGTGGCAGGACCAGGGCGGGAACGAGGCCCGGGAGTTCTACATGAAGGTCGCGCGGGAGAACGGCAGGCTGTGAGACCCGTGAGAACCCGCGCAACGGTAAGAGGCTGTTCATGGGTGTGATCACGGCCAGACGGACGGCTCCGCAGCCCAGCAAGGCCGCCCCGCAGGAGCTCACCTGGAGGGCCAAGCTCCGCCGGGACTGGCCGCTGCTCGTGATGAACCTGCCGATGCTCCTGCTCGTCGTCGCCTTCTGGTGGATCCCGGCCCTCGGCAACGTCATCGCGTTTCAGGACTACAACCCGTACACCGACGGCATCGCCGGCAGCCCGATCATCGGCTTCACCAACTTCGGGCTGCTCCTCCAGGACCCCCAGTTCCTGCGCGCCATCGCGAACACCCTGTCCATCACGGCCTTCCAGCTCGTCTTCTACTTCCCCGTGCCGATCATGCTGGCGCTGCTGCTCAACAGCATCGTCTCGGCCCGGCTGAGGGCGTTCGTGCAGGGCGTGGTCTACATGCCGTTCTTCTTCTCCTGGGTGCTGGTCATCGCCATCTTCCAGCAGATGTTCGGCGGGGCGGGGCTGCTGGCCCAGATACTGCGGGAGCGCGGCCACGAAGGCGTCGACTGGATGACGAACTCGGACACGTTCATCCTGCTGATCACGTCCCAGACCGTCTGGAAGGACGCCGGCTGGGGGGCGATCATCTTCCTCGCCGCCCTCAGCACCATCGACCCCAACCTGTACGAGGCCGCCGCCGTGGACGGGGCCCGCCGCTGGCGTCGCATGTGGCACATCACGCTGCCCGGGTTGCGTCCGGTGATCGTGCTCCTGCTGATCCTGCGGCTCGGGGACGC
Organism: Nonomuraea sp. NPDC051941; assembly: GCF_044593615.1. Classification (NCBI taxonomy): domain Bacteria; kingdom Bacillati; phylum Actinomycetota; class Actinomycetes; order Streptosporangiales; family Streptosporangiaceae; genus Nonomuraea; species Nonomuraea sp. NPDC051941. Next base: position 80,909 of record NZ_JBIUCF010000028.1, on the reverse strand, counting down.
GCTGAACGTCGGGTTCGAGCAGTTCATGCTGCAGCGCAGCGCCGTCGGCAGCGCGGCGTCCGAGGTCTTCGACACGTTCGTGTACTGGTCGGGCCTGCGTACCGGGGACCTGGGGTACGGGGCGGCGGCCGGGCTGTTCAAGGGTCTGGTCGGGCTGCTGCTCATCGTGGCGGCCAACCGGGTCGCGCACGCGTTCGGCGAGCGAGGGGTGTATTCGCGATCATGACCGTACTCACCTCCCGTAAGCCCTCCCGGCTCGCGCCGTGGGAGGAACGCCCTTCGCCGTTCGGCCAGCTCGGCAAGGGCTCGCTGATCACCCTGGTCGTCGTGGTGGTGCTCGGCCCTCTCTACACCATCGTCCTGACCAGCCTCAGCTCGGCCGCCACGGTCAACCGCACGGGCGGGCTGGTGCTGGTGCCGGAAGGGATCACGTTCGAGGCGTACGAGCAGATCTTCTCCGACACGGTCGTCAGCAGGGCCGTCCTGGTCAGCACGGGCGTCACGGTGGTCGGGACGCTCCTCAGCGCCGGCGTGAGCATCCTGGGCGCGTACTCGCTGTCGCGCCCGGGCTCGTTCCTCCACCGCCCGCTGCTGTTCAGCGTGCTGCTGATGTTCGTCTTCTTCCCGGGCATCATCCCGGTCTACCTGATGGTCAGCGGCCTGGGCCTGAAGGACAGCTACTGGTCGCTGATCCTGCCGACGGCCGTCTCGGCGTTCAACGTGGTGGTGCTGCGCTCGTTCTTCATGAGCATCCCGGGAGAGGTCCTGGACAGCGCCCGCATCGACGGGGCGGGCGAGTTCCGCATCCTGTGGCGCATCGTCCTGCCCATGTCGAAGGCGGTCACGGCCGTGGTGGCGATGTTCTACGCGGTCGGCTACTGGAACGCCTGGTTCAACGCGATGCTCTACATCGACGACACCAGGAAGTGGCCGCTGGCGTTGATCCTGCGCCAGTACGTGGTGGACTCCAACCCGCTGCCCAGCGCCACGGCAGGCGTGACCGGCGACGCCCCGCCGACACTCGCCATCAAAATGGCCATCGTGGTCATCGCGGTGATCCCCGCCTTGATCATCTACCCCTTCGTCCAACGCCACTTCACCAAGGGCGTGATCGTGGGCGCCATCAAGGGCTGACAAGCAAGGCCTTCCACGAGGGGGCGCTGCGCGCCTTGGGATTCCAGCCAGCGCCTCCCAAGGGGGAGCGGCCCTCGCTAACGCTCGGACGCGTCCATCGGGGTCTCGCGGCTTCGCCAAGAGCCCCGGCGAGAGGACTTCCCAGCCCTCTCGCGCTCTCCCGGGCATTGGCCCGCATGAATTGCAGGGCGTCACCGGATGACCCGGCCCTGGAGTCGGTCACGCCCCTTAAGTTTCCCGCCAGCTCGAAATCCGGTGGATCTGGGCTGGATCGCGGTGCGCGCCCGTCCCCTCATCGCGGGGCGGGGAACTCCTGGGCCGGTATTGAGGTCGCCGGTCGGGAGGCCACGGTGAAGGTCTGCGGCGTAGCCGTGGCGAAACCGCAGGGGTATAGCCGGCCACCCGTTCCTGGAACCCTGGTAAGGCAACGTTTGTGCTGGTTCCTTTAGGGTCGCGGGTGGGCGCGGAGCCCTTCGCAGATGATCGAAATCATGCGCTGCCGTGCAGTGTCGTCGATGCCGTCGCGTTCACGGGCCAGGCAGCCGACGACCAGCGCCTTGACGTCAGCGGCATCAACGTCCTGGCGTACCGCGCCGGCTTCTTGCGCCCTGGCGAGCAGACCGCCCAGGGCATTCCCGAAGTCCAGGCTCGCGGCCGATGCGGCGGCTTGGATGTCGAAACCTGCGTTGCTGAGCGCGTCGCCGACTGAGTGGTCGGCTGCGCCTTCTTCCACCAGGACCGCGAAGAAGGTGAAGAACGCAGTGGCCGGGTCGTTGTCGGCGGCGAGTTCGTCGGCCCGCTGGACGAGTTGCCCGATGCGGTTGAGTACGACGGCCCTGAACAGCGCGTCTTTGGTCGGGAAGTGCCTGCTGAAGGTGCCGGTGCTAACGCCCGCTCGCCGTGCGATCTCACGCACGGAAACGGCGGCGCCGTGTTCGGCGAAGGCGGCGAAGGCGGCCTCCAGAAGCCGCGCCTGGTTGCGACGACCATCGGCACGCTGGCGCCTGACCGGGCTCAACGTGGCCTGCTCATCTGTCGCGCCCGATCCTGGCTCGCCTGAGTATCGTTCCTGTGCCATTGATGCCGATCATAGACACCGCGCTGCCCATCGACGGCGCCCACCGTCGATGGGCAGCGCAGCTAAATCTGGAAGGGCAAGGAAGCGGCGATCTCGTACTGCGTGATCTCCATGCTGAGTACGGCCGGGGTGGGCTGCGCCGGTCGGGCCATCGCTGCCAGGTGGGCTGCGAGGTGTTCCTTGGACTCCCACCGCTCGTACACGTTGACGCGGCCGGGTTCGACAGGATCGGCGGCTACTACGTAGTCCAGGCATCCCGGTTCAGCTCGTGCCTGTCGCAGAGACGCTTCCAAACCCGCGAGCAACGCTTCGCGGTGCTGCGGATCGACGTAGCCCTTGCCTGCGACGATCAACATGTTCGACCTCCGTTTTGCGTGGCGTTGCACGGCACGATAACACTTAAGCGGGACGGGTGTCCCGTATAATTGTGGCGTACCACCCCAGAGAGGCGGCACCATGCATCTGGCCATCTTCGGCGCAACCGGTCGTACCGGTCGCGTTGTCCTCGATCAGGCTCTCGAACGTGGACATCAGGTAACCGCCCTGAGCAGGGGCCCGGCGACGATCCCGCAGCACGAACGCCTCCGCGTGGTGACCGGTGACGTGCGCGACTTCGCGCCCGTCGCGCAGACCATCGAGGATGCGCACGCCGTTGTCAGCACCCTCGGCAGGCAGCGACGCGGACCAGCGATCTGCACCGAAGGAACCCGCACGATCCTGTCGGCAATCGCCGCCGGCCGACCGCGTCGGCTCCTCATTCTCAGCAACTACGGCGTCGCCGAAAGCCGTCACCGCAGCCTCTACGTCGCCGTCTCCTGGCTCTTGGAACGGTCAGTGCTACGCGACAAAGAACACATGGAAGCCCTGGTACGACCCAGCGAGACCGAGTGGACCCTGGTCCGGGCGCCGATCCTGACCAGCGGACCGCGGACCGGCCGCTACCGTACCGGTTCGGACCTCCGGCTGACTTTCACCTCCAAGGTGTCCCGCGCGGACATCGCCGAGTTCATGCTGTCCGAACTCGAAGACAACACCTACCTACGCCAAGGCGTCGCCATCACGTCCTGAAACAGACCCCCAGGGCGCACAAGTGTGCACTCGACGAGCGCGGCGAACGGATCGTGGTGTTCCTTACGCACCCGTCCGATCGTGCGGCCCAGGCGGAGACGTCCAGCGGCAGCCCTCAAAGGATTCACCCCTCGAATACGCCCAGTTGTCCGGCCGATCAGGCGACTGCCTCGTCAGTTCCGCTCAACTCCTGGATTCGTTCGACTTCGAGTACGAGCTTGCCGGTGGTGCGGCCCGACTCGATGCGGCGGTGGGCCTGTGCGGCCTGATCCAGCCGTAGCGACTCGACCTGCACCCGAAGCTCCCCGCCGGCGGCCGCGGCCACAGCCCGACGCAGCGCCCGGCCCGCTTCCGCGGGGAAAGCGGCGGAGAAGGCCGCCAGGTTGAACCCGGACACCGTCTTGTTGGTGAACCACAGTTCGTTGGCCGAGATCCCCACGTCCTCGGCGCCGGAGGCGTTGCCCATCACCACCATCCGGCCCATCGGCGCGAGCAGGTCCAGGCTGCCGCGCCGGGCCGGACCGCCGACCATGTCCACCACGACGTCGAACCGGCCGGCCTCGGCCACCTGGTCGCGCAGGACGACCTCGTCGTAGCCGAACGCCTTGGCGGTCTCGATCTTGGCGGGGCTGCCCACGGTGCCCACCACGCGGCCCGCGCCCAGCAAGCGGGCGGCCTGGCCGAGCTGGCTGCCCACGCCTCCGGCGGCGGCGTGCACGAGCACGCTTTCCCCGGGTTCGATGCGGGCCACCCGGTCGAGCACGAGGAACGCGGTGGTGCTGTTGGAGGGCAGCGCCGCCGCGATGCCCAGCCCCAGGTCGTGGCCGTCCAACGGGGCCACCAGGTCCGCGGAGGTGACCACCGCCTCCGCGTAGCCGCCGCTGTCGACGATCGTCAGGGCGGCGACCGACTGGCCCACGCGCAGGCCCTCGACGCCGGGGCCGAGTGCCCGGATGCGGCCGGACACCTCGATGCCGGGTACGAAGGGCAGCGGTACGTCCACCACGCCCTGCCGGTAGAGGATCTCGGCGAAGTTCGCGCCCGCGTAGGCCACGTCGATGGAGACCTGCCCAGGCCCGGGCTCGGGGAGCTTGACCTCGTCGAGGCGGAGGACGTCCGCGCTGCCGAATTCGGGGATCGTGATTGCCTTCATGCCGTCCATCGTGGTGGGACGGCTTTCGGTAAGGCAGTGTCAGCTCATCCTGGGTGTGCCACCACCAGGCTCTCCACCTTCGCCTTGGTGTCGGTGTCGGGATGCGGCGTGTGCAGCACCACGTTGAGGTCCGTACGATCCGGCAGCCGGAACAGCGAGTACTCGAAGACGAGGTCCCCGGCTTCGGGGTGCGTGATCGCCTTGATCCCCTGGGAGCGGGAGCGGACATCCGGCCGGGCCCACAACTCGGCGAACTCCGCGCTGGCGCCGCACAGCTCTTCGGCGATCTGCCCGAAGAGCGGATCGTCGTGATAGCGGGCCGCGCCGGCACGGAAGTCGGCCACCATGTCCGGGGCGAACTCGTGCCATGCGGTGAACCTGCCGCGGTAGATCGGATGGGTGAAGAACGCCACCATGCAGTTGCGGACCTCGCCGTCGAATCCGAACACCCACCTGGCCGCGTCGTTCATCGCCACCAGGTTGTAGTGCCGATCCAGCACGTGCGCCGGGTTGGGCATCCAGGCGTCCAGCACCGCGCGCAGCTGCTCGCTCACCGGCGCGCCCGGCCGGCCCGTGGGGTCGGGCGGGTTCAGCCCGGCGAGCACGTACAGGTGTGCCCGCTCCGCCTCGTCAAGCTGGAGCGCGCGGGCGACCGCGTCCAGCACGGCGTCGGAGACCTTGATGTCGCGTCCCTGCTCCAGCCAGGTGTACCAGGACACTCCCACCCCGGCGAGCACCGCCACCTCTTCCCGGCGCAGTCCCGGAGTGCGGCGGCGCCCTCCGGCGGGCATTCCGGCGTCGGCGGGGGTGAGAGCCTCCCGCTTGCCACGCAGGAACTCTTTGAGCTGGTCACGGCGGCCTTGGCTGGCAGTCACCAACACACCATAGGCGACCGTAGCCCGCCACCCCTCCTACTCGACGACGGGGCGCACGTCCACGCTGCCGTAGCGGGCGGTGGGGATCTTCTCCGCCCACGAGGTGGCGGCGTTGATGTCCGTGACGTCGACGACGTACAGGCCGGCGACGATGGCGCCGGACGTCGGCGCGACCCCGTCGTCCACGACCGTGGCGCCGTCGCGCACGCTCACCGTCCGGCCGCTGCTGGCCTCGTGGAAGCCGGCCTCGTACGCGAGGACGCCGGCCTCTCGCACCTCCTTGTCGTAGGCGAACCAGTCCGGCACCTCTCCTTCGGCCGGGCCCGTCGCGGCGGGGTCGTACTGGTAGATGAGGGCGAACTTGGGCATGGTCCCGCTCCTGTGCTAACCGAGGTGGGTAGGTGGTTGCACGCTATGAGGGATTCACTGCCCGGACTTGTACAGAAGCGACAAGGGCTCGTCCGGGTCCGGATGCTGCAGCTCGGTCGCCGTACGGCCCATGAACCGGGTGAGCGAGCGGGCAAGATGCGGCTGGTCGTAGTAGCCGAGCCGGTGCACCACGTCCAGCGGCGCGACGCCCTCGCCGAGGAGCATGGCCGCCTCCCTGGCGCGCTCGATCTGCCGGATCGCCCCCTGCGTCAGCCCGGTGGCGGCGACCACCCGGCGCTGCACCGAGCGGGCGCTCAGCCGCGGGGCGTCGTCGCCCGCGACGACGTCGGTCACCAGCGGGTCGCGCACCAGGATGCCGGAACGCACGAGCCGGTCCACGAAGACCTCGGCGTTGTCGAAGCCCGGCAGCTCCCACTCCTCCCCCTGCAGCACGAACGTGTCCGAGGTCACGTGCGGGGACAGCACCGCGGAGTCGACCAGGCCCTGGACGGGCAGGTGCGGCATGGCCGCGCCGTGGGCGAAGATGATCCCGAACGCGGACCCATCGGGGCTCATGTCCACCGTGGTCGGCCTGGTCTCCGGCCCGCGGATCGCGACGTGCGCGCGCCCGCAGTGCTCCCAGATCACCAGCTCCCAGTTGGAGTTGGCGACCGAGTGCATCCGCTTGACCGTGGAGACGCCCTCGCTGCGGTAGACCCGCTCGATGTAGGGCGAGTCCGACGTCCGGTCCTCGTTCTCCATCGCCATCGCACCTCCCCGCGCCAGGTCATCATTCTCGCCAGATCGCCGGAGAACGCGCCACTCAGGCGGCGGGGAGGGGGTCCTGGCCGAGCAGGCGGTGGCCGTTCTCGGCGGAGGCGCGTACGGCGGCGAAGCCGTAGGCGGTCATCGCGGACTCGTACTCGGCCAGCGTCTGGAGGAGCGGCCGGCCCGCGGCGGCCGCGCCGAGGGCGGCGGTGAGCGCGCTCGCGTCGCGCAGGGCGGTGTTCGCGCCGATCCCGCCCGCGGGGCTCATCGCGTGGATGGCGTCCCCGAGCAGCGTGACGTTGGTGGCCGGCCAGGGCTCGATCGGCACGCTGGTACGGAGCACCAGGGCGAAGACCGTGGAGGTGTCCCAGTGGTCGATGATCGCCCGGACCCGAGGGTGCCAGTCCTCGATCGCCCGCAGGGTCAGGGCGCGCAGTTCGGTCCCCGGCATGGCGCGTAGTTCGTCGTCGGGCGGCAGGAGCTCGCGGCGGGCGCCGAAGGAGCAGGTCATGTAGTCCTGGGTGACGCCTAAGCCGGCCGGCACGGGCTCGGGGAACTCCACCGGTGCGACGCCGACGAAGCTGCCGTCCGGGCCGATGATCGGGGTGAACACGGCGAACATGTCGTCCAGGAACAGCTCGCGGGTCCGCGCCGTGAGTGGCACCTTGCCGTACAGCTGCCGCAGGCCCGTGTCCACCACGCGCGCGTGCGGCAGATACTGCCTGCGTACCGGGGAGTTGACGCCGTCCGCCGCCACGAGCACGTCGCCGGTCGCGGTGCTGCCGTCGGCGAAGTACGCGGTGACCCGGCCGTCGGCGCCGGTGCGGTAGTGCGTGAGCCGCTTGCCGAACCGGACCGTGTCCGTCAGGCCGGAGAGCAGGATCCGCCGCAGCGTCAGCCGGTCGACCGCCAGGTGCACGCCGCCGTCGGACGGCTCCAGGACCGTGAGCCGCTCAAGACAGTGGTCGAAGACAGGTGTGCTGGTACGCGGCCGTCCGGCGGTGGCGCGGAACAACCGGTGCAGCCGCTCGGGCAGGTTCGCGGCCAGGGCCCCGTCGCCGTGCTCGTCGATGTGGATGCGGTAGCCCTGCTGCCGCGAGGTCAGGGCGTCGTCGCTCTCGTACACGGCGACGCTGATGTTTTTCTGCCGGAGCCCCTGTGCGAGGCACAGCCCGCCCAGCCCCGCACCGATGACGATCACATGCATGTCCCGCAGTCCTCTCGTCGGCCTTCCCTAGCACTGCGAGGGAAACCCTAACACCGCTAGGGACTGCCTTGCACTGCTAGATTGGTGCGTAGCAGACGGAGGAGTTCGCGCATGGCACGTCAAGATCCCGGCTTTCCCGGCGGCATCGAGGAGGCCGAGCCGAGGCTGGACCGCGCCCAGATCGCCCAGGCAGCCCTCGACCTCCTGGACGAACACGGTTTCGACGCGTTCAGCATGCGCAAGCTCGCCGTGGCGCTCGACATCAAGTCGCCGTCGCTCTACTGGCATGTACGCAGCAAGGACGAGCTGTTCGACCTGCTGATCGACGTGGTCCTGGGCAAGTGCCGGCTGCCGGCCGACGACGACGGCCCCTGGACCGAGCGGCTGGCCGGCATCGGGCTCGAACTCCGGCAGGTCCTCCTCGCCCACCCCGCGGCCACCCGGCTCCTGCCGGGCAGGGTGCCCTTCGGGCCGAACGGGCTGCGGCTGGCCGACCACATCATCGGCGTCCTGCGCCAGGCCGGGTTCGACAACCGGCTGTCGAGCTACGGCTACCTGCTGTTGCTGTTCTACGTCACCGGTTTCGCCGGTCAGGAGATCGCCTTCGGCAAGGGCCCCGACAATCCCGCCCGCCTCGCCCAGATCACCCGTTTCCTGCGCGAGCTGCCCGCCGACCGCTATCCCCATGTGACGGCCGTGGCGGACGAGCTCACCGGCGCCCCCGGCCTGACCCGCCGTTTCGAGCTGGGCCTGGCCGGGATCCTCAACGAGCTGGACCGCGAACGCCGTGAATGACCGCGGAAGACGAAGACCTGGCCACTTGCGGCCAGGTCGTTATCAGGTCTGAACTACGCCTCGCTCAACGGCGACGGCGGCTGCGGCGGCGGCTGGACCGGCTGCTGCTGTCGCTGTTGATCCTCTTCTTCGGCCCCAGCCGATTGGGCCCAGGGGGCTCCATGGCCACGGGCAAGATCCTCGCAGCCGACATGTAACTCGGGAAGATCATGATTCGCTCCTTTCGAGAATGTGATGGAGCGGTCGAGGGACTGGAGCGCACATCCCCAACCGGCTATTCGGACATACCCCTCATACAGCCACATTACCCCGCAAACCATTCCCCAGCTCCGGCTCGGCCGAAACATGAGCCTTGAGAGCCCTTGGGGCGTTCAGCCCGCTGCAATCCGATTGCATGGCCGGTTAAAAATACTCCCAAATGTCAGTGTCGGCGGAGGGGGATGCGACGGATGCGGTTCGCGGTGCTGGGGCCTGTGCGCCTCTGGCGAGGAGACGTCGAGCTGAACTCCGGTCCTCCGCAGCAACGAGCCCTGCTCGCCCTCCTGCTGGCGTACGCGGGACGGCCCGTGAGCCTGGACGAGATGGTGGACGTCCTCTGGGGCCAGGACCCGCCGTCCAGCTCGATCAACGTCGTCCACAGGTACGTGGGCAACCTGCGCCGGTTGCTGGAACCGGGGCTTCCGCCCAGGGCGGAGGGCGGCTGGCTGCTCCGGGGCGCGGGCGGCTACCGCCTGAAGGCCGATGCCGGCACGCTCGACCTGCTGCGCTTCCGCCACCTGGCCGGACAGGCCCGCTCGGCCGCCCCTGCGGAGGCGGTGGAGCTCTACGCGGAGGCGCTGGCCGTATGGCAGGGGGAGGTGGCGGCGGGCATTCCGGCCGAGGTGCGGTCCCTGCCGGTGTTCGCCGCTCTGGAGCAGGAGCGGATCATGGTCGCGCTGGAGGCGGCCGACGTGGCGCTGGAGCACGGCGGGATGGTCGGGCTGCTGCCCGCGCTGAGGGCGGCGGCCACCCGGCATCCGCTGGACGAGCGGCTCCAGGCCAGGTTGGTGCTCGCCCTGGCCACCACCGGCCGCCAGGCCGAGGCGCTGGACACCTGGCAGGCGGTCCGGGACGAGCTCGCCGAGGAGCTGGGCGTCGAACCGGGCCAGGAGTTGCGCGCCGCCCAGCAGCGCGTACTGACCGAGCCCGCCGACGGGCTCGCGACGGACACGGTGGACACGGCGCACACGGTGGTGCGGCCCGCGCAGCTGCCCGCCGATCTCGCCGTCTTCGCGGGCAGGCGGGCCGACCTGGCCAAGGCCCTCGCCCTGCTCGACGGCGACGCGCTGAGGACGGTCGTGATCAGTGCCATCGGCGGCATGGCGGGCGTCGGCAAGACGACGCTGGCGGTTCACTGGGCGCACCAGGTGGCCCACCGTTTCCCGGACGGCCAGCTGTACGTGAACCTGCGCGGCTTCGACCGCCAGGGCTCCGCCATGGACCCCGCCGAGGCCCTGAGGAGTTTCCTGGAGGCGCTCGGCGTGCCGCCGCACCGGATCCCGGTCGCGGTGGACGTGCAGGTCGGGCTGTACCGGAGCCTGCTGGCCAAGCGCCGGGTGCTGATCCTGCTGGACAACGCCCGCGACGCCGAGCAGGTACGCCCGCTGCTGCCCAGCAGCCCCGGCTGCCTGGTGCTGATCACCAGCAGGGACCGGCTGCCGGGCCTGCTGGCGACGGAGGGGGCGCTGCCGATGACGCTGGACCTGTTCCCGGCCGGGGACGCCCGGGAGTCGCTGGCCCGGCGGCTCGGCGAGGAGCGCCTCGCGCGGGAGCCGGAGGCGGTGGACGAGATCGTCGAACGGTGCGGCGGCCTGCCGCTGGCCCTGGCCGTGGTGGCCGCCCGCGCCGCCGCCAACCCGGCCTTCCCGCTGTCCGCGATCGCCGCCGAGCTGCGCGGGACGCCCGCGACGCTGGACGCCTTCGCGGACGGCGATCCGGCCGTCGACGTGCGGGCGGTGTTCTCGTGGTCGTACCGGTCGCTCAGCGCGGAGGCGGCCCGCCTGTTCCGGCTGCTGGCGCTGCATCCGGGACCTGATATCAGTGCCGGGGCGGCCGCCGCCCTCGCGGGTGAGCCCGTACGGCGTGCGCTGAACGAGCTGACCAGGGCCAGCCTGCTCACCGAGCACGCCCCCGGCCGGTACGCCGCGCACGATCTGCTGCGCGCCTACGCGACCGAGCTCGTGGCGGACTCCGAGGACGATCGGGACGCGGCCATGGGACGGCTGCTCGACCACTACACGCAGCAGGCGCACGGGGCCTGCAGGAAGTTCGCGCCGTTCTGGGTACGGCCGGAGCTGGGCCGGCCGGTGCCGGAGTTCGATGACGACCGGCAGGCGCTGGCCTGGTTCACGGCCGAGCACCCCGTGCTGATGTCCGTGGTGGAGCTGGCGGCCCAGGGCGGGTTCGACACGCACAGCTGGCAACTGGCCTGGGCGCTGGAGCGCTTCCTCGACCAGCAGGGCCACTGGCGCGACTGCGCGACCGTACAGCGCCATGGACTCGCCGCCGCCCAGAGGCTGGGGCACCGGGCCGCGCAGGCGCACCTGCATCGGGCGCTGGCCCGCGCCTCCGCGCGCCTCGGGGACTATCACGTGGCCTGGCCCGGCATCCGGCGTTCGCTGGAGCTGCACGAGGAGCTGGGCGACCTGGCCGGGCTGGCCACCGCCCACCGCAGCCACGCGTGGCTGCTCGACCAGGTCGGCCGGTACGAGGAGTCGATCCAGCAGGCCGAACGGGCGCTCGCCCTGTACGCGGCCACCGGCAACCCCGCCGGCGAGGCCAGCATGCTGCACGCGCTCGCCTGGACCCACATCAGGCTGGACCAGGACTGCCGGGCCGCCACGTACCTCCAGGACGCCTTGATCAAGCTGAACGGCCTGAGCAACCGCTACGGCGACGCGGGTGTCCTGGACGGCCTCGGCTACGCCCTGCACCGGATGGGCGACTACGACCGGGCCATCGTCTACTACCGGCACGCCCTGACCCTCTACCGGGACGTCGGCGACCGCTACAACGAGATCGGCACCCTGCGCCACCTCGGCGACAGCCACCGCGAGGCCGGCGACCATGACGCGGCCCGGGACTCCTGGCAACATGCCCTGGACCTGGTCGACGAGGTCGTCGATCCGTCGACGGCCGACGAGATCCGCTACAAGCTCCTCTGCCTCGACATGCCCGACCTGGTGGGCGCCGAGAGAGGCGTCAGGCGCTCCTGCCGCGGCGGCCCCTGACCACGCGCCCAGCGCGTCAGCCCCGCTTGTTGTAGAGGTGGAGGGCGAGCGGCGCGCACACCGCGGCGATGGCAACCGTCGCGATGAGCGACCAGACGAGAGATCCGCCGGTGCCGGCGGCGTTGTTCATCAGGCCCCTGGCCGCGGCGGCGACGTGGCTGAGCGGGTTGACCTCGACGAAGGCCTGGAGCCAGCCGGGCATGGTGCCGGGCTGGACGAAGATGTTGCTGGCGAACGACAGTGGCATCAGCACGACGTTGGCGATGCTGATGACGACGGCCGGATCGGGCACGAGCAGGGCGACCGTGGCCCACAGCAAGGACAGGGAGAGCCCGAAGGCGACGATCAGGGCTACGGCGGCGATCACTCCAGGTGCGCCACCTTCCGGCCGGTAGCCCATGATCAGCCCGAGGACCACCACGATGCCGGAGGCGAACAGGTAGCGGGCGGCATCGCTGAGCAGGCCGCCGAGCACGAAGGCGCCGCGCCAGACGGACAGCGAACGGAAGCGGTCGAAGGCTCCGGTGGTCACGTCCTTGGCGAGCCGGGCACCGCCGTACATGGTGACGATGGCGATGCTCATGCTCAGCGTGCCGGGCAGGAGGAAGGTGAGGTAGTCGCCGGTCGAGCCGCTGACGGCGCCGCCGAACAGGTAGGTGAACAGCACGGTGAACAGGATCGGAATGGCGATCGAGTCCACGAGCTGTTTGGGGTCGTGCTTGATCTTGAGCATGGCTCGCCGGCCGAAGGTCGCGGAGGCGGCCAGCGCCCCGGCGCGGCGGTGTTGCCGGCCGGTGGCGAGCAGGATGTCGATCGGGGAGGTCTGCGCCGCGGCGGGGCGCGTGACGGCGGCCGGGGTGCTCATGCGTTCACGTCCTGGTGGTCGGTGGTGGCCGTATGGCCGGTCAGGGCGAGGAAGGCCTCGTCCAGGCTGGGCTGTCCGAGAGCGACCTCGGCGACGCCCACCCGGGCGTCGGCGAGCCGGGTCATGGCCTGCCCGACCAGCCGGCTCACGTCCGTCGCGTCGGCCGGGGTGGCGAGCAGCATGGACAGGGAGAGCGGGTCGGCGGCCAGACGGACCGTCCCGTTCAGGGCGGCGGCCAGGATCTGCCGCGCTCGCGGACGCTGCTCCCCGTCGAGGAGCCGGACGCGCAGGGTGCCCGAGCCGACCCGGGATTTGAGCTGGGCGCTGGTGCCTTCGGCCACGATCCGGCCGCGGTCGATGACCACGATCTGCTCGGCGAGCTGGTCGGCCTCCTCGAGGTATTGGGTGGTGAGCAGCACCGTGGTGCCGGCCGCGGCGATCTGGCGGACCAGCTCCCAGACCTGGGTACGGCTGCGCGGGTCGAGCCCGGTGGTCGGCTCGTCGAGGAACAGCAGGTCGGGGGTCACGATCAGGCTGGCCGCGATGTCCAGCCGGCGGCGCGTCCCGCCGGAGTATCCGCCCACCGGGCGGCCGGCCGCGCCGGTCAGGTCGAAGGCGGCCAGCAGGTCGTCGGCTCGCTGCTTGCCGGCGGCGCGGGGCAGGCCGTGGAGGCGGGCGAGGACGGTCAGGTTCTCGTAGCCGGTCAGGTCCTCGTCCAGGGCGGCGAACTGGCCGGTCACGGCCACCCGGGCGCGGATCGCGTCCCGTTCGCCGATCACGTCGTGGCCGAGGACGCGGGCGGTGCCGCCGTCGGGCCGGGTCAAGGTGGCCAGGATGCGGATCGTGGTGGTCTTGCCCGCCCCGTTGGGGCCCAGGAACCCGAACACCTGACCGCGCCGGACCGTGAGGTCGATCCCGTCCAGTGCCCGGTTCTCGCCGTAGACCTTGACCAGGCCGTACGCCTCGATCGCCGGCCCGTCCCCAACCGTGCTGTTCTTTGACATGCCGTAAGACTTATTTATCTCTTACAGATTGTCAAGGTTATTCCGAGCCGATATCATCGCTGCGATGGCCGACACACTCGACCCCGCCAGGCCCGCCCGCCGTCGCCGGTCCGACGCCCGGCGCAGCATCGACGCGATCCTCAACGCGGCCCGCGTCGCGCTCGGCGAGCGACCCGACGCCAGCATGGAAGAGATCGCCACCGCGGCGAACGTCAGCCGCCAGACCGTCTACGCGCACTTCCCCTCGCGCGACGCCCTCATCGACGCCCTCATCGAGACGGCGGCCGCCGAATACTCCGCCCTGCTCGACGCCGCCGGCCTCGAGACCGCGCCGCCCGCCGACGCGCTGGCGCAGTTCCTCGACGCCGGCTGGCGGTTCCTGAGCCGCTACCCCCTCCTGCTCGACCCCACCACGACCTCGGTCCATCGGCCCAAGAGCAACGACCCCCACGACGTCGTGCCACCGCGCCTCGAACGGCTCATCCGGCGAGGCCAGGACACGGGCGACCTCGACCCGTCACCCCCGGCCGCCTGGCTCGCCGCCGCCGTCATCGGACTCCAGCACGCCGCCGCGGCAGAACTCGCCGACGGCCGCCTCACCGCCGATGAGGCGGCGGCTCTCTGCCTGGAAAGCACGCTGCGCCTCTGCGTCCGGCCGCCTGCGAGCCGCTAGGACGGGTGCGGTGGGTCGGTTCCGTACGGCGGATGGGTCGTAGCACCGGACTCCGGCTGGCAAACCGTGTGACCATTCCCGCCCCGGTCGCGTCTGCATGTGACGTGACAATCGAAACCGTTCGGGGGGCGACATCATCGAGGAGCTGTACCGCGAGCACTGGCCGCTCGTGTGCGGGTTCCTCCTGCGCAGGACCCGCGATCCGCATCTCGCCGAGGACCTGGCGCAGGAGACGTTCATCAAGGCGACCAGGGCACTGCTCGGCTGGCGCGGGGAGAACGCGGCAGCCTGGCTCCTCACGATCGCGCGCAACACCCTGCTGGATCACGTCCGCAGGAGCCGCCGCGAGCTGGCCCTCCCCAACCCCGACGAACTGGGCGTACCTCCACTGCACGTGGAATCGCTCGACGTGCGCGACGCGCTCGAGCGGCTGCCCGAGCAGCAGTGCCGGCTGCTCAAACTGGTCTACTTCGAAGGCTTCTCGATGGTGGAAGTCGCCGCGATGACCGGCAGGTCGCACAACTCGATCAAGACCGCGGTGTGGCGGGCGAGGGCCGCCTTCGCCGACCTTTACCAGGAGAACCCATGAACATGCCTGAGATGCCTGAGATGCCAGACCTGCCGGACTTCGACCCCAAGCGCACCCGGCGCGCGGTCCGGCGGGGGCTGTTCCGGACGGTCGCCATCGTCCTGGCCGTGCTGGCGCTGCTCGCAGTGGCCGCGACCGAGGGCTCGTCCCTGGTGCAGACCCGCGGCGACCGGGAACAGCGCATGCAGGCCGTGCTCGGCACCGCCTTCCAGATCTACAACCCGGCCTATGCAGTGACGATCGGCTCCTGCTGCCAGACCACGCCCGTGTCGATGTCGTTCGAGGTGGCCGCGCGTCCCCTGGGGCCGGTCGGTGCCTGGCCGGTCGGGAGCGAGTCGTACACGCTCAGCCAGGACTTCTTCGGCCGCGTGGGCCGCCTGCCGCTGGGCCACACCGCCAACACCAGGCTTTCCCAGTCCCTGTTCGACCTCGGCACCACGCTGACGACCAAAGACGAGGTGCGCGCGGTGCTCGCCCGGTTGCCCGCCGACCTCAGCGCGCTGGCGGTGGTGGAGTTCGAGCAGCCGCTCGGCGAGGCCGAGCTGAAGGCGTTCGTGAAGCAGTACGGCACCTGCGCCGAACGGGTCGCGTACGAGCGCAGACCCGGCTCCCTCCCGATCACCTGGGGCTTCGACTACTGGGCCGACGGGATGGAGCTCGGCAAGGGCGGCGACATGACCGATGACGCGTGCGGCGGCGGCCTGCCGCAGTTCCGCAAATGGACCGGCCTGCTGCGTGACCACGACAACGCCAACCTGCGCTCCTTCGACCTGTCCCTGGACCGGCTGCGCAAGGCGGCCTCGGCCGGGCTCGCCTACGGCTATGTGGACCAGCTCAGCTCGGTCCGCGAGCTGCGGGAGCTGATCAAGGACCCGAAGGTGCGCACGATCCGCCTGGCCGGCGTGGCGTTCGACCTGGACCGGGCCCGCCCCTAGAACCTGGATCGAGGTCGATCGGACTTCGTGACGGGGGCCGGTCAGCTCTCCCCGAGAAGCTGCCCGCGTCAGCCAGGCGTCCTCGTCTCCGACGAGGACACCCCGATCGCACCGAGCGCCGGCCACCGCATGCGGTGCGGCACGGACTCGTCGAACGCGGTCCGGGCGTTCGACTCGTTTTCTCGTCGCGGAGCTCGAACTGTTGCCAGTAGTGCACTCTCACCACCGTTCTATCGGGGGGACCTATTCGTCCCTGGGCCTCCAAGACCTTGGGTCGAAACTCTCGTGATGCCAGGCACCAGGGCTCCGACACTACTGCTGCGTCCTGGTAGGTTATAGGTCAATCACTAACCTAGGAGTCGATATGACAGCCGAGAAAGACGACGCCAACCGCCGCGCCGCTGCCCAGCACACCGTGGCCGAGCACCTGCGCCTTACCGCCGCAGGACGCACGGACGAATGGGTGACGCTGTTCGCCCCGGACGCGGTGCTCGAGTTCCCGTTCGCGCCGGTCGGCGTGCCCCGGCGGGTAACGGGGCGGGACGCACTGTTCGCGCACATGAGCAGCTTTCCCGAGACCTTCGACGTCGAGTTCGTCGACCTGGTGTTCCACGAGACGGTCGATCCGAGTCTCGTGATCGCCGAGTTCCGCTCGACGGGCACGGCACGGCCGACCGGCAAGCCGTACGAGCAGACGTGCATCTCCGTCGTCCGGACCGATGACGACGCGCTCATCACCCACTACCTGGACTACTGGAACCCGCTGGTAGCGATCGAGGCACTCACACCCCACGACGTGCCGTCCGACCCTGACCTCAGCGTGACTTTTGGAGGCTGAGAAGAGCCATGTTTAACTGATGCCCATGCCCGCCACCGGCACCAGCACCAAGAGCGACGAACGACGTCTGGCCATCATGGCCGCCGCGATCGATCGCTTCGCCCAGAAGGGCTTCTACGGTACGACGACGCACGAGATAGCCGACCGGGTCGGCATCTCTCAGCCGTATCTCTATCGCCTGTACCCGAACAAGGAAGCGCTGTTCGCGGCGGCGGTCGACCACGTGTCCGTCGTGATGAACGAAACGCTGGTCGCGCACTCGTCGGCGTCGGGTGGTGCCGAGGCGGCGTTGGATGCGGCGCGCGGCGCCTATGCCGCGCTCGTCTCGGACCGGACCATCCTGCGTTTCCTCATGCACGCGAACTGTGCCGCCGGCGAGCCGCTGGTAGGGCAGGCCGTGCGCCGGTGCTACGCCAAGCAGGTTGACACCGTTCGGCAGTTGCTGGGCGACGACGACGCCGTGCGGCACTGGTTCGGCGCCGGAATGCTCGACAACGTGGTCGCCGTGCTGGGTCTGGCCGACATCGACGAGCCGTGGGCGCAGGTCCTCGCCGCTCGATGACCCGGCACCGGGGGACACGCCCGCGCCGACTGAGTGGATGTCGTCGCGGATCTCCCGGCGGATACGCAGGCGACGGAACCAGCGCGGCAGCGCGAGCGTGCCGGCCCGGGACCGGGAGCGAGCGGGGGGTTGAGGGGGATCGAAAGGGGCGCTGGCTGGAATCCCGTGGCGCGCAGCGCCCCCCTCGTGGAAGGCCTTGCTTACGCCGGGGTGCAGGTGAGGGTGGCGGGTGGGGTGTTGGTGCCGGTGAAGGTGCCGGTGAAGCCGAACGACGTCGTCCCGTTCGGGGCCAGGGTGCCGTTGTAGCCGGCGTTGACGACGCTCACGTTGGCGCCCGTCTGGGTCGGGGTGCCGCTCCAGAGCTGGCTGATCTTCTGGTCACCCGGCCAGGTCCAGGTCACCTTCCAGCCCGTGATCTGCGCCGCGCCCGTGTTCTTGACGGTGACCTCCGCCTGGAAGCCGCCCGACCACTCGTTCACTCCCTTGTACGTCGCCGCGCAGCCCGACCCCGCGGTGGGGGTGACGGTCGGGGTCACGGTTGGCGTGACAGTGGGGGTCACAGTGGGGGTCGGGGTGGGCGTGACGGTTACCGGCGGGCCGGTGCGGTCGCCGTACAGGATGCCACGGCCGTTGGTGCCGACGTAGACGCGCCCGTAAACCCTGGGGTCGCCCGTCAGGGCCTCTCCCATGTTGCCCCACTGGTGCTTGTCGTCGTTGATGCGCGCCCAGTTCGCCCCGGCGTCGTCCGAGCGGTACAGGCCCGTGACGCCGCCGATCGTGGCCACCGCGAAGATCGCCACGTACGTGCCGCCGGGCGCCGCCTTGCCGAAGCCGACGTTCACCGAATTGGTGATGCCCGACAGCTTCGTGAAGGACGCGCCGCTGTCGGTGGAGTGCCACAGGCCGCCGTCGCCGGCCAGCCACAGGTCGCCCTCCTTGCCCGGCACTGCCTTGATCTTGCCGCTGGTGGGCAGGCCCGAGGCGGCGGTGGCGGTGAAGGTCGCGCCGCCGTTGGTGCTGACGTAGAGGCGCCCGCCGTTGAAGCCGTAGAACTTCATCGCGTTGACGCGGTCCGACTCCACGATCGCCCCCGTGGGCAGGCCGGACGCCTGCTGCCAGGAGTTGCCGTACCCCACCGAGTAGACCGGCGTGACACCCTTGGGCGCCCAGACGAAGCGGGAGCCGTCGGCGGCGGCCGCGACCGTGCCGCCCTCGTCGATGCCGCCCGGCTCCGTGCCCTGGAACCAGTTGGCGCCGCCGTCCGTGGAGAAGGCCACGTGGCTGTCGTTCGGGCGGTCGGAGTCCTTGAAGCTGCCCGCCCGGACCAGGATCGACGGGGACTTCTCCGCGTAGTCCAGGCTGGTGGTCGTGGTGAAGACCGGGGCCGTGAACATCATCGACGGCACGGCGTCCAGGTTCGTGTGGCGGAAGCCGCCGATGTCGCCCAGGGCGCTGACCAGGGACGCGCCGCTCGGCGGGCTGATCAGGTCCAGGACGGCCGTCTCCTCCAGGCCCTTGGCCATGGGCTTGATGGTGAACTGGGTGTTCGAGTCCCACTTGGCCAGGTCCTCGGTGCCGTAGATCGTGGCGCCGGTGCCGTACATCATCCTGTTGGAGTCGAGCGGGTCGATCTCCAGGGACTCCGTCATCCAGCCGAGCTTGGGCGTGACCTCAGGGGGTTGCGGGTTGGCGCCGAAGGTCAGCCACGGGTTCTCCGAGATGTCCTGCTTGTAGCGGAAGCTGCGGTTCGGGTACGAGGTCCAGTCCCACACGCGGGTCCAGGTCGCGCCGGAGTCCGTGGAGCGGAAGAAGATCACGTCCGGCCACCAGGAGATCTGCGTGGCCACCATGATCGTGCCCGGCTTCTGCCGGTCGATGGTCAGGCCGCTGTAGCCGAAGTAGTCGTCGGAGCTGGACGACGGGATGGGGCTGATCTGGGTCCAGGTGCCGGTCGCGGTGGCGTAGCGCCACACGTCGCCCTTGGCGCCGTCGTACGGGCCGCCGGTGTCGCTCGTCGTGATGTAGAGGTAGCCGTTGGTGGTGTCCAGCACGCCCTTGTGGGCGAGGTAGCCGGTCGGCTGGCCGGCCACGCGCGACCAGGTGACGCCCGCGTCGGTGGTGCGGTAGACGGTGTTCTCCTTGTCGGCGACGCCCACGTAGATGGTCTTGGTGGCGGTGCCCTTGGTGGACGAGCGCGGGTCGTAGGTCACCCAGACCACGCCTGGCTTGTGGCTGAGGTAGCCGTTGGAGTCGTTCGGGTCCTGGGCGTAGTTGCCCGGGTTCGGGAAGCTGGCCACCTTCGCCCAGGTGGCGCCGTAGTCGGTGCTGCGCCAGAGCCCGTTGCCGTTGGGGGTGCCGAAGTAGAGGACGCTGTTGTTGTTCGGGTCCACCGACAGCGCCTCGCCCATGCCGCGGCCGGGCATGTTCCCGCCCAGTTTGAAGGGCAGCGGGGTGACCTGCCAGTTGTCGCCCTTGTCCGTCGAACGCAGGATCGCGCCGTTGTTGGGGTCCCAGCTGTTGGTGTACATGCCGACGGCGGCGTACACCCGGTTGGTCTGCACGGGGTCGGTGGCGAGGCTGATAACGCCGTTGTAGCCCCACTTGTCCCAGCCGGCCCAGTCCAGCAACGGGGTCCAGGACTTGGTGGACTGGTTCCACCGGTACGCCCCGCCGATGTCGGTGCGGGCGTAGATGAGGTTCTTCTCCGTGGGGTTGAAGATGATGCCGGGTACGAAGCCGCCGCCGTCGATCCTGACGTTCTTGTACGCGTACGGATCCGAGGCGACGGCCGAGACCGGCGACATCCGCACGATAGCCGCCACGAGCAGCACGGCGGCGACCGTGAACATGACCAATAATCTTCTTCGCATGCGCGGCTCTCCCTTTCCAGGCACGCCAGCAGGCGCCCCAAAGGCTTCAGATGACCGCCATGCACGAGCAGAGTGCAGGGACCCTGACCGTCACCGCGCCTTCGCGCATGAGCTACTCAAGAAGGCTCACACACGGGCGCGCTGACGGTCAATAGTTTGGACATACAACGAATTAAGGACGGCAGCATGGAGTTTCCCGAATTCCGGGTCGACGGGAAGGTCGCCCTGGTCACCGGGGCGGCCAGGGGCCTCGGGCGGGCCATCTCGCTGGCGCTGGCCAACGCCGGGGCCGACGTCGCCATCGGCCTGCGGGACATCGGCGAGGACGGCGGGCTGGCCGACGAGATCACCGGGCTGGGGCGCGCCGCGCTCCCCCTCCAGATGGACATGACGGTCCCCGGCCAGATCTCCCGGGCGGTGGAGGAGACGCTCGACCGGTTCGGGCGGATCGACATCCTGGTCAACAACGCCGGCATCGCCCCGGGCAACCCCGCCGAGGACGTCACGGAGGAGGACTTCGACCGGACGCTCGCGGTCAACCTGAAGGGCACCTTCCTGACCGGCCAGGCCGTGGGCCGGGCCATGATCCGGCAGGGGTACGGCAGGATCGTGAACGTCGGATCCCAGGCCGGCGAGGTCGCCCTGCCCGGCGAGTCCGTCTATTGCATGACGAAGGCGGCCATCGCCCACCTGACCCGCTGCCTGGCGGTCGAGTGGGGCCCGCACGGCATCACCGTCAACAACGTGGCCCCGACCTTCATCCGCACCCCGGGGACCGAGCAGGCCCTGTCCGACCCGGCGTTCGAGGCGGACGTGGTCGAGCGGATCGCGGCGCTGCACCGCATCGGCGAGCCCATGGACGTGGCCGGCGCGGTGCTGTTCCTGGTCTCGCCCGCCGCCTCCCTGGTCACGGGGCACACGCTGGTGGTCGACGGAGGGTGGACCGTCCGGTGATCACACGCGGCTGAGTTCGCGGCTGCGCGCGGCGGCCCACAGCGCGATCGCGATGTAGAGGACCTGCTCGGGGATCCGCTCCCAGAGCGGCGTCACGTCCTGGCCGGCGAGGGCGGCGAGCACGTTGGCCGGCAGCAGGCCCACGAAGAGCAGCGCCAGGCAGATCCCGGCGGCCCTGCGGGTCCTTTCGAGCACGAGCCCGACCGCGCCGGCCAGCTCCAGCACGCCGGTCAGATAGACCACGAAGACCGGGAACGGCACGAACGGCGGCACCATGGCCACCATGTCAGCCCGGTTGGGCATGAACGTCACGCCCTCCGGAACGAAATGCGCGCTGGCCGTCATCACCAGCATGACCGCCAGCCCGTGGGCGGCACTGACCCTCCAGGTGGCGAACCTGGCCACACCCAGCGCGCCCAGCAGCCGGAACGCCAGCGTGGCGACCAGCAGAACGATCACGATCACCGAAGCCTCCATTGGATAGTCGAGTTATCTAGGCAATAGATAGCACAACTATCCAAATAAGGCAAGGGGTGTTCCGCGGCGGCCATGACCATGCTCATGGCCGCCACGAAACGTCATCGGGCGAGCGCGAAGTCCTTGATCCGCAGATCACCCTTGAACACGAGGTACAGGCTCCCGCTGCCCGCCTTGACCGTGGCGGTCGCCGTACCCCACTGATAGACGCCGCCCGTGGCGGGCACCTGGACGGTGCCCAGCAGGGCGCCGGTCGGCGAGCCGGAGCGCAGCTCCAGCGAGCCGCCGCTCACCGAGGACACGCCGGCCGTGAACTTGGAGCCGAAGGAGGCGCCGGTGAAGGAGACCCAGTCCCCCGCCGACCCTTCCACGGCCTCGCCGCCGGCCTTGGTCTCGTCCGCGAACACCACGCCCGCGTAGTCGTCGAAGTCCATCGCCCGCGTGGTCTTCGCCAGGTCACGCACGGGGACGGTCTCGCCGGAGACCCGCAGCGTGGTGGACTGGCGGATCCGGTCGGACGCCGAGCCGACGAGGACGTCGTGGGTGGCGCTCTCCACGGCCCACTTGCCCCGGGTGTAGTCCCAGACCGCCAGGTCGGACTTCTTCAGGGTGAAGGTCACCGTGCGGGTCTCGCCCGGGTTCAGCGTGACCCGCTGGAAGGCGCGCAGCTGCTTGACCGGCTGCTTGAAGCGGGATTCGCGCTGGTGGGTGTAGAGCTGGACCACCTCGTCGCCCTTGACCTTGCCGGTGTTGGTGACCTTGACGCTCACCTTGTCGCCCTGGACGGTCAGGCCCTGGTAGCCGAACGTGGTGTAGCTCAGGCCGTGCCCGAACGCGTAGAGCGGCTTGCCCTTTCCGTACAGGTACGTCATCCCGGTCTTGGCCAGGTCGTAGTTGTAGATGTCCGTCGGGCTGTCGCCGGCGGGCCAGGTCTGGGTGAGCCGGCCGGCCGGGTTGACGGCGCCGAAGAGCACGTCGGCGACGGCGTGACCGGTCTCCGCGCCCGCGTGGGTGGTCCACAGCAGGTTCGGGGCGTCCACGACGACCGGGTAGCTGGTCTCCAGGACGACGACGGTGCGCGGGTTCGCCTTGCGCACGGCCTCGATCAGCCGCCGCTGCCCGGCGCCGAGCTGCAGGTTGGCACGGTCGTGGAACTCGCGCCCGGCCACGAACGGGTGGCTGCCCACCACCACGACCGCGACCTCGGCCTTGGCGGCCTGCGCGGCGGCCGCGGCGACGCCGTCCGAGACGATCTCCTTGCCGAACTTGGCCGCCTGAGCCTTGGGCGCCAGGCCGAGTGTGCCGTCGGCGGAGACGGTCACGTACGGGTCGGGCAGGCCGTACCAGCCCTCGACGGTCTCGTAGCCGGCGTACCTGATCAGGTAGCTGCCGTCCGCCTGCGTTTCGAGGGCGAACTGCTGCTGGACGTACCAGCCGTCGGGGTCGGCGTCGTCGGTGTCGAGCGAGCGCCAGTCGCCGCCGAGCAGCTTGCCGTTGCCCGCGTTGCGCAGCGTGGACACGCCACCGGTCCAGTCGGTCAGGTCCCACTGGGAGGCCGCGGTCGGCGCCGTGTCGATCAGGGCGGCGTTGTCGTCGGCCCCGGTGCCGGTGGCGGTGAGGTACTTGCCGGAGTCGAGGTGCTTGAGCGCGATCCGCTCCAGGCCCGCGCCGGTGCTGACGTCCCCGACGCGCTCCTTGATCCCGTCCACCGGCGTGACCTGGTACGGCGCCTTGCCCCCGTACCAGTCGCGGTAGAGCGTCCCGGCCAGCGGGCCGACCACGGCCGCCGACTTCGGCGCCTTGAACGGCAGGGCGCCGGAGTTCCGCAGCAGCACCGCGGCCCTGCCCGCGGCCTCCCGGTTGAGCTGCTGGTTGGCCGGGCTGTTGATCACGTCCTTGGTGATCTTCTTGTACGGCCCGCCGTCCGGGTCGAAGTGCCCCAGCCGCGTCCGGATGGTCAGCACGTTGCGCACAGCCCGGTCCACGTCGGCCTGGGTGATGAGCCCCTGGCCGAGCGCGGCCGTCAGGTGCTCGGCCAGCGGCCCGGCGTTGCTGTCGTCGATGGTGTAGCTGTCGAGCCCCGCCTTGAGCACCGCGGCGAACGCCTCGGGCTTGTTGTCGTAGTACTTCTCCAGCTCGGTGAGCGCGTACGGCCCCCAGGCGTCACTGACGTTGTAGAGCGTCTTGTCCGTCCACGACCTGACCGTGCTGCCGAGGTCGGGGTTGACGTGGTTGGGCCGCCCGTTGACCAGGTTGTACGACGCCATGACCCCGGTCGCGGCGTTGGCCGAGATGGCCGCCTTGAACGCCTGCTCGTAGTACTCGTGCTTGAGCTTCGGCGTCAGGTTGGAGGAGCTGGTGCCGCGGTTGGTCTCGTTGTTGTAGGCCAGGTAGTGCTTCAGCACGGGCGCGGTCTTCAGGTAGACGGGGTCGTCACCCTGCAGGCCCTTGCCGTAGGCGGTGGAGATGGCCCCGGTCAGCAGGGGGTCCTCCGAGTAGCCCTCCTCGTTGCGGCCCGCCCGCGGGTCCCGCAGCAGGTCCACGACGGGAGCCCACACCTGCAGGCCCCACAGGACCGGGTCCGCGTCGTTGTAACCGCGGACCTCGTCGCCGACCGCCGACCCGACCCGCTTGATCAGCTCGGGGTCCCACGTGCTGGCCAGACCGACGGCCTGCGGGAACACGGTGCCGCTGGCGAACTTCTGGCTCCAGCCGTCGTTGAGGTGGTTGGACCAGCCGACGCCGTGCAGCGCCTCGGTGCCGTTCTTGTGGTACGCGATGCCCAGCCGCGGGATGGCCGCCTGCGACTGGTGCAGCAGGCCCAGCTTCTCCTGAAGCGTGAGCCGGCCGAGCAGGTCGTCGACCCGCTGCTCCACCGGCAGGGCCGGGTTCTGGAACGGGAGGCCGTCGGCCTGCGCGGGAGGTACGGCCAGCAGCGAGGCCGCCAGCGTGAGGGTGGCTAATAATGGGATCTTTCGCATCAATGGTTCTCCATCACTTGATGGCGCCGACCGTCACACCTCGGGTCAGCGTGCGCTGGAAGATCAGGAAGAAGGCGACCGCCGGCAGGAGGCCGAGCAGCGCCGAGGCGCTGGACATCGTCGCGTCCATGTACTTCTCGCCCTGCAGCACGGCGAGCGCGACGGGCACCGTCTGGGTGTCGTTCGAGATCAGGAAGATCAGCGGCAGGAAGAACTCGTTCCAGGTCCAGATGAAGAAGAAGATCAGCAGCACGTTGAGGGTGGGTCTGCTGATCGGCACCACGATCCGCCACAGGGACCGCAGCCGCCCCGCGCCGTCGATCGCCGCCGCCTCGAGGATCTCCTTCGGGAACTGGCCCAGGACCGCGCTCAGCAGGTACGTGCCGAACGCCGCCTGGATCACCGTCATGACGATGATCACCGACAGTTGCGTGTCGTACAGCCCGACCGCCTTGGCCAGGTAGTACAGCGGGTAGGCCAGCGCCTCCTGCGGCAGCGTGTTGGCCACCAGGAACAGCACGAGGATCGACAGCCGGCCCTTCACCCTGCCGATGCCCAGCGCGTACGCGTTGAGCACCGACAGCACGACGGCGAGCACGGCCACGGACGCGCTGATCAGGAGGCTGTTCCAGAGTTTCGTGCCGAACTCCACCCGGTTCCAGAAGTCGACGAGCCCCTGGAGGTAGAGCCCGTCGGGCAGGCTCAGCGGCCCGTCGGAGCTGTACTCGGCCGGCGACTTGACCGCGTTGATCGCCACGATCGCGAACGGGAACACCATCACGACCGCCAGCACGACCAGCGCGAACAGCACCGCCCAGCGTCCCGGGCCCCTCATTCCGCACGCTCCTGGACCCGCAGGAACAGGAACGTCACCACGATGATGATCAGGGCCAGCACCGTGGCGATCGCGGAGCCGTACCCGACGTTGCTCTTCTGGAAGAAGTTCAGGTACGAGAAGTACGACGGCACCATCGTCGCGTTGCCGGGCCCTCCGCGGGTCAGCACGAAGATCGGCCCGAACACCTTGAGCGCGGCGATCGTGCACGTCAGCAGCACCACGAAGATCTCCGGCCGGATCTGCGGGATCGTGATGTGCCAGAACCGGCGCCACCACGAGGCCCCGTCGATCTCGGCCGCCTCGTAGTAGGCCGGGTCCACGCGCTGCAGGCCCGCCATGAAGATCACCACCGGGTAGCCGAGCTGGAACCAGACCATGACCGCCATGACCGTGGCCAGCGCCAGGTCGGGATCTCCGAGCCAGTCGAGGTCGAGGCCGAAGATCTGGTTGATCGCGCCGTACGACGGGTGCAGCATCCAGCCCCACACCACGCCGGCCACGGCCACCGGCAGCACCTGCGGCAGGTAGTACATGGCCCGCAGCGCCGAGGCCGTGCGCGGCCCGAACTTCTTGCCGATGTAGTCGAACAGGGCGGCCGCCAGCACGAGGCCGATCGCGGTCGGCACGATGGCCATGGCCACGATCAGGCCCACGTTGTGCTGGAACGACTGCCAGAACCGCTCGTCCTTCAGCAGCCTGGTGTAGTTGTCGAACCCGATCCACCTGGGCGTGCCCACCCCCGACCAGCGGGTGAAGCTCGCGCCCACGTTCATGAGGAACGGCACGACGATGACGACCAGGAACAGCAGCAGGCTGGGGGCCAGGTAGAGCCAGTACCCCCTCGTGCGAACTCTCATCTAATTACCGATGTCGGCGAGGTTGTCCTCGTACGGCTTGGCGATCTCGTCCAGCACCGCGGCCGGGGCCTTGCTGCCGTTGATGAGGTTCTGGACCCCGGCGACGAGGACGTCGTAGTAGCCGGGCGCGGGCCAGTCGGGATAGAAGGCCAGACCGTCCTGACTGGTGAGCTTGTTGAACGTCTCGATGAGCTCCTTGCTCTTCGCATCGGTGATCGCGGCCGGGTCCGCGGCCACGGGGACGCCGCCGGAGTTGCCCAGGAGGTTCTGGATGTCCTTGCTCATCGTGATGTCGATGAAGTCGTAGGCCAGGTCCTTGTTCTCCGACTTCTCGGGCACGACCCAGATGTTGCCGCTGGAGCCCGGGGCCATCGTGGCGCCGGGGAAGAGGAAGTGGCCCCACTCGAACTTCTTGATCTCCGAGGCGAAGCGGCCGTACCACCAGCTACCACTGATCATCATGGGGAACTTGCCGTTGATGAACGACACGCCCATGTCCTCGGCCTTGATCCCCGACGAGTTCTTGGCGATGTAGCCCTTCTTCACCCAGTCGGCGAACGTGTCGGCGCCGTAGGTGAACTCGGGACCGTGGAAGTCGACCTTGCCCTTGTAGGACTGGAAGGCATCCAGCCACGGCTTCTGCGCCTTGGTCAGCGCGAGCTGGTAGAAGATCTGCTGGGCCGGGTACTCGGCGCCGGCCGTGGCGAGGGGGGTCACCCCTGCCTTGACGAACGTGTCCATCGCGGCCGTGAACTGCTCGAACGTCGTCGGCACCTGGACCTTGTGCTTGTCGAACAGGTCCTTGTTGTAATAGACCATCACGAACTCGCCGTAGTTCGGCACGCCGTACCACTTGCCGGAGCCCATGACGCCGCGGTCGTCGTACTTGGCGGTGGTCTGCAGGCCGCCGGGCAGCAGCTTGTCCCAGCCGCGCTTGGCGGCCTCCTCGCTCAGGTCGGTGAGCAGCCCCTGCTTGGACAGCAGACCGGCGGTGGCGTTGCCCTTGTTGTACTCCATGATGTCGGGCGCCTCGTCGGAGTTGAGGACCATGCTCGCCGTCTTCTGGATCTGCTCGAAGCCCTTGGCCTCGAACTTGATCTTCACGTTCGGGTGGGACGCCTCGAACTTCTTGATCGCCTCGGTCCACGCCTTGCCCATGGCGCTGTCGGCCGACTCGTAGTGCCAGAGTTTGAGAGTGCGCGGCTGACTGCTGCTCTGGGCGGACGGGGTCTCCGAGCCTCCCGAGCCGCACGCCGACAGAACCAGGACCGCGACGGCCAGCACCGCCGCGGCTCTTGACTTCACCATGATCCCTCCAGGGGGTGTTACGAGATTTCGGCCCGCGCGGGAGCGCCGGCCACCGGGGCGATCTCGATCCCGGTGACGCGCTTCGGGCCGGTGACGGCGACGCGCAGCACATCGCCGTCCCTGGTGGCGACGGCGACCGTCACGCCGTCCGTGTCGTGGATTTCCGCAGTCCCGTCGCCGCCCCCGAAGGCGACGAGGGTGATCTCGGCCGGCACGTCCACCGTGTCCCCTGGGTCGGTGACCACCGGGATGAGCGCGCCGTGCCGGACGAAGAGGGGGATCTGGTCGAGCGGCTTGCCGACCGTGACATAGCGGGAGCCTTCGAGCACCTCGCCCGTCCAGTAGTCGACCCACGTGCCGCGCGGCAGGTACACCTGGCGGGAGCCCTCGGGCGCGGTCATGGGGGCGACGAGCAGGTCCCGGCCGAGCAGGTACTGCAGGTCGGCCTGCCAGGCCACCGGGTCGTCCGGGTGGTCCACGCACAGGGCCCGCATCATGGGCGCGCCGGTGCGGGCCGCCTCGACGGCCGCCGTGTAGATGTAGGGCATCAGCCGGTAACGCAGCTTCAGCGCGCCGACGGCCTGCTCCTCGACGGCCGGGAACTCCCACGGCTCGCGGGTGGTCGTGCCGTGCAGGCGCAGCAGCGGGGAGAGCGCGCCGAACTGGGTCCAGCGCACGTACAGGTCGTCGGTGGGCCGGCCGGTGAAGCCGCCGGCGTCGTGGCTCCAGAACGGCACGCCGGACAGGCCGTGCGCGAGGCCGCCCCTGATCGTGCTGCCCATGGCGGCGTAGCTGGTGTAGGTGTCGCCGCCCCACTGGGCGCTGTGGCGCTGGCCGCCGAGGTACGAGGAGCGGGCCCAGACCAGGTCGTGGCCGTGCACCTCGCGGGTCACGGCGGCGACGGCGTCGTTGAACAGCAGGGTGTAGACGTTGTGCAGGTCGGTGCCGCTCATCCCGTTGAAGGCCACGGAGTCGGCGGGCACGCCCTCGGCGAAGTCGGTCTTGAACGTGTCCACGCCCTGGCGCAGGAGGTCGCGCAGCAGGCCCTGGAACCAGGCGACGGCCTGCGGGTTGATGAGGTCCACGATCCCGCACGCCGGGAACGACCCGTGCCAGCAGTCGGCGACATACGTCTCCCCCGCCAGATTCTTCAAGAAATATCCGGCATCAGATGCCTGCGCGAAGGCGGGGCTCAGGTGGGAGATATACGGATTCATCCACAGGCAGACCCGGAACCCCATCCCCTTGAGCTCGGCCAGCATCGCGTCCGGGTCGGGGAAGTTCACGGGGTCCCACTGCAGGTCAGACCAGTGCCCGTCGCTCTGCCAGTAGGTGTCCAGGTGCAGCACGTCGCACGGGATGCCGCGCTCCCTGATCGTCCGCGCCCTGGCCAGCACCCGCTCCTGGCTGTCCACGCAGAACCCCGACGAGATCCACGTCCCGAACGCCCACTTCGGCGGCAGCGACGGGCGGCTGGTCAGCAGGTCGTAACGGTCCAGGACCTCCGCCGGCGTCGGCCCGGCGATCACGTAGTAGTCCATCACGTCGTCCGGCACGAGGATCTGCACGACGCTGTGCGTGGACTGGCACACGTCGAACTCCGTCGGGGCCCCGCTGTCGACGAGGACCCCGTAGCCCTTGCTGGAGACGTACAGGGGGATGTTCTTGTACGCGCGCTGCGACTCGGCGCCGAACGCGTCGAAGTTCCACATGAGCGGGCGCTGGCCGCGCTTGTCCAACCGTGTGAACGACTCCCCGAACCCGCTGAAGGCCTCGTCGGGCGCGGCGGCGAAGCTCTCGTGGTAGGCGACGGGGGCGCCGTTGACGCTGGAGCGGCCGAAGGGCAGCGTACGCAGCCGTCCGCTGATGTCGGTGTGCCCCCGATCCTGCTCGACCAGCGTCCTACCGGTCGCGTCCGTGAACTTCAGGTGCCACGGCGCCAAGCTGATCTCGGCCCGCAGCGAGCCCGCGTCGATCACGATCGGCTCGCCCGGCGCGACCCCGGCACGTGCCCCTGGATACGTGCCGGGGGTCACGAGGGAGATGGCCCCTTCCGAGCGCGGCCGGGCGGTCGCGTCCTCCGACAACCGCACCCGGATGACTCCCTCACCGGCCACACCCACCTGGACGACCAGCGTCTCCTCCGCCGTGGTGACCGCTTTCACCATCACCTCGGCGCCGTCGGCCGCGACCAGCTCCGCGGCGGTCACCGCCGACAGACCACCCTCGCCTCGTCCGCGAACCGGAAGCTCGGGCGGGTCCGCGACGAAGTACTCGTGCGTGACCAATGGGGGGCGATAGGGCATGGAAGCTCCTTACAAACGGCTGCGCAAAACTCGTGAATTAGTTTGCTGTCCATACCAACAAACGTCAACGGTATCGCCCTACCGCATCCGCAAGTCCAGGGAGACACAGGTCACATCGGATGGGTGTTACGTCTGTGCCTCGCCGTGTGTCTTGGGGGGGACAGCAGACAGCGGAAAGAACGGGAAGACATCATGAGCAAGGTCTGGTTCGTCACCGGTTCGTCGCGCGGCCTCGGCCGCAGCTTCGTCGAGGCCGCCCTGTCCCGGGGCGACAAGGTGGCCGCGACCGCGCGGACCACCGGAAGCCTTGACGAGCTGGTCGATGCCTACGGCGACGCGGTGCTCCCGCTGGAGATGGACGTGACCGACAGGGCCGCCGTCCTCGACAGCGTGAAGCGGGCCAAGGAGCACTTCGGCCGTCTGGACGTCATCGTGAACAACGCCGGCTACGCCCAGATCGGCGCCATCGAGGAGCTGACCGAGCAGCAATTGCGCGACCAGATGGAGACGAACCTGTTCGGCGCGGTGTGGGTGGTCCAGGCCGCTCTGCCCTACCTGCGCGAGCAGCGCTCCGGGCACATCATCCAGCTGTCGTCGGCGGCCGGGGTCATCGCCATGCCGCTCGGCGGCGCGTACCACGCCTCCAAGTGGGCCCTCGAGGGCCTGAACGAAGCCCTCGCCGGCGAGGTGGCCGACTTCGGCGTCAAGGTGACCATCATCGAGCCCGGCGGCTTCGCCACCAGGTCCGGCAAGAACCCGGACCCGCTCGCCAACGGCCACATGGCCCGGACCGACCCGGCCTACGACGGTCTGCGCCAACGCCTCGGCGCGGTCGCCGGAAAGCAGCCCGCCGGCGACCCGGCCGCCGCGGCCCAGGCACTCCTCAAGCTCGTCGACTCCGCCAACCCGCCCCTGCGGGTGCTCTTCGGCCAGGGCTTCTACCCGATGGTCCAGCAGGCCTACGCCGACCGGCTCAAGACCTGGGCCGACTGGCAGGATCTTTCGGCACAGGCGCACGGCACCCAGCGCCCTGCCACGTAGGAGAAAGACGACAGATGAGCGAGCACGCCACCAGCCCGGCGACCGAGACCTTCCTCACCTACCGCAACCTGCTCTTCACCGTCGCCTACGAGATGCTCGGCTCGGCGGCCGACGCCGAGGACGTCCTGCAGGAAACCTGGCTGCGCTGGGTCAAGGCCGACCTGGAGCAGGTGCGCGACCGGCGCGCCTACCTGATCCGGATCACCACCCGGCAGTCGCTCAACCGCCTGCGCAGCATGAAGCTCCGCAAGGAGGCGTACGTCGGCCCCTGGCTGCCCGAGCCGCTGCTCACCGCGCCGGACGTGGCCGAGGACGTCGAGCTCGCCGAGAGTGTGTCGATGGCGCTCATGCTCGTCCTGGAGACGCTGTCGCCGACCGAGCGCGCCGTCTTCGTGCTGCGCGAGGCCTTCGATGTCGGCTACGAGGAGATCGCGGCCGCCGTCGGCAAGAGCCCCGCGGCCGTCCGCCAGATCGCCTACCGGGCCCGCCGGCACGTCGAAGCCCGCCGCCCGCGCGAGGCGGTCTCCCCGGAGCAGACCCGGGCGGCACTGGAGTCGTTCCGGCGCGCGCTCGAAGCCGGTGACCTGCAGGGCCTGCTGGACGTGCTCGCCCCCGAGGTCGTCCTGGTGAGCGACGGCGGCGGCGTCAGGCAGGCCGCGCCGCGGCCCATCGTCAGCGCCGGCAAGGTGGCCCGGTTCGTCGTCGGCGGCCCCGGCAAGGCCGGCGTCGCGCTCACCGGTGAGCCCACCGTGGTCAACGGCAGCCCGGCACTCATTCTCCGCGTGGACGGCGAGATCGACGGCGTCGTCGCGATCGATGTCGAGGACGGACGCATCACCGGCCTCTACTACGTCCGCAACCCGCACAAGCTGACCCGCATCGCATCGGAGACCCCGCTCACCCTGCAATGACGCCCTCTTGTTCAATCCGTTCGCAGAGCTGACGCCTGCGCTGTCGTCAGGGCTTGAAGGCGGCCGCGTGCTCCTGCGCCCAGGTGGCGAACGTGCGGCCGGGCCGTCCGATCAGCCGCTCGAGGTCCGTGGTGAGCTCGGTCGGAACGCCGTCGTTCGCGCGCTGCCAGTCCAGCAGCGCGTCGGCGACGGGTCCGGACACGTAGTCGGCCATCTCCGTCTTCCACTCCTCGCGGGTGACGTTCCGGATGGCGATGTCCTGGCCGGTCACGCGGCTGAGGATGTCGATCTGCCCGGCGCAGGTGATCGACTCGGGGCCGGTCAGCGTGTACGCCCTGCCGCTCAGGGCGGGGTCGGCCAGGACGGCGGCGGCCGCTTCGGCGAGGTCGGCCTCATGGACGGGATCGTTGTAGGACCCCGGGTAGGGCAGGCTCACCGGGGCACCGGCCTTGGCGGGCCAGGACCAGGCCAGGGCGTTACCGGCGAAGGCGCCAGGACGCAGCAGCGTGCTCCGGACGGGGGCGGCGGTCAGGGCCCGCTCGACGTCGAGGTGGGGCTTGGCCAGCGGGTGGGTTTCGGCGTCCGGGGCGAGCACGGCGGACGACGAGAGCAACACGATGTGCTCCACTCCGGCGGTGACGGCCTCCTTCACGAAGGCGTCGATGTGCGAGGGCTCGGCGTACAGGAAAATCGAGCTGACGCCCGCGAGGACACCGGGGAAGGTGGCCGGGTCGGCGAGGTCGCAGGTGGCGATCGACGGGTCGGTCGGACGGCTTGAGGCGGGGCGGACGGGCAGGCCGCGCTGACGCAGGAGGGCGATGAGCTCGGTGGCCACGGCGCCGCGAGCGCCGGTAACAAGGATGGTCATATCAGTACATGCCTTAAGATGTGAGCGTGACACAAAAACTGCATCACGCAAAAGTTGTGTGACGCAAATAAATGTGAGGCATGGGACTGTCGGGTGTCAAACCGAGCCGAAACGCTGAAGCAGATCATGGATGAGAGCCAGCGGCACTACGCGGCGTACGTGCTGTTCAACCAGGCATTGGCCGACCATCTGCAGATTCACTCCACCGACCTGCAGTGCGTGGCGCTGCTGGATCTGGAGTCGGGGCCGGTCAGCACCGGCGAGATCGCACGGCTGACGGGCCTGACGCCCGGCTCCGCCACCCGCCTGGTGGATCGGCTGGAGAAGGCGGGCCTGGTGGTGCGGCGCCCGGACCCGGACGATCGCAGGCGGGCCCTGGTCGCTTTGGCGCCCTCGGCGCGGGAGAGGATCGGCGCGGCCTGGGACCTACCGGGCAAGGCGTTCAGCGAGGTGCTGGAGCGGTACAGCGGCCCGGAGCTGACCGTCATCGCCGACTACCTGCGCCGAGCCGCCGAAGTGGGCCGCGCGCAGGCCGATCGCCTCGCCAAGGAGAGCTGAAGGGGTCAGATGGCGTGGCCCGGCTGCATGAGGCGGCGGGCGGCCTCGGTGATGGAGCCCGAGAGCGACGGGTAGACGGCGAACGTGTGCGCGAGCTGGTCGACGGTCAGCCGCTGCTGCACCGCCACCGACACCGCCAGGATCAGCTCGGAAGCGCGCGGCGCCACCACGACGCCGCCCAGCACGATCCCGGTGTGCGGGCGGCAGAACAGCTTGACGAAGCCGTCGTTGAACCCCTGCATCTTCGCCCGCGCGTTGGTGGCCAGGGGCAGCTTGACGACGTTGGCCTCGATCTCGCCCGCCTCGATGGACCGCTGGGCGACCCCGACGGCCGCGATCTCCGGATCGGTGAAGATGTTGGAGGCCACCGTGGCCAGCCGCAGCGGCTGGACGGCCTCCCCGAGCGCGTGCCAGACGGCGATGCGCCCCTGCATGGCCGCCACCGAGGCCAGCATGAGCACGCCCGTGCAGTCGCCGGCCGCGTAGACGCCGGGCGCGGACGTGCGCGAGACCTTGTCGACCTTGATGAAGCCGCCCTTGTCGAGCTGGATCCCGGCCTCCTCCAGGCCGATGCCGGCGGTGTTGGGGATCATGCCGACCGTCATCAGCGCGTGGGTCCCCTCGGCCGTGCGGCCGTCCTCCAGGGTCACGACCACGCCGTCGGCCGTGCGCTTGACGGAGGCGGCGCGCGAGCGGCCCATGACGTTCATGCCGCGGCGGCGGTAGACCTCTTCGAGGACCTCGGCGCCGTCGGCGTCCTCGTTGGGCATCATCCGGTCGCGGCTGGAGACCAGCGTGACCTCCGAGCCGAGCGAGCGGTACGCGCCCGCGAACTCCGCGCCCGTCACGCCCGAGCCGACCACGATCAGGTGCTCGGGCAGCTCCTCCAGGTCGTAGAGCTGGCGCCAGGTGAGGATGCGCTCGCCGTCGGGCTCGGCGCCGGGCAGCACGCGCGGCGTCGCGCCGGTGGCCACGATCACGACCTCGGCCTTGATCGTACGGTCGCCCGCCCGGACCACCTGCGGGTCGACCAGCCGCCCGCGCGCTCTGATGATCTCGACGCCCTCGGCCTCGACCCGGGTGGCGATGTCGGCGGACTGGGCCTGGGCCAGCTCCTTCACGCGCTTGTTGACCAGCGGCAGATCGACCCCGACCACGCCCGCGTCACCGTCGGGCCCGCCGGAGAACGCCACGCCCAGGGACGGCGCGTCGAGCAGCGCCTGCTTGCGGACCGAGGTCGCGATCAGCGTCTTGGACGGCACGCAGTCGGTCAGCACGCACGCGCCGCCCGGGCCGTCCTGCTCGATCATGGTGACTTGCGCGCCTAGCTGCGCGGCCACCAGCGCCGCTTCGTAGCCGCCTGGTCCGCCACCGATGATCACGATCCTCGTCACGTAACCCATTGTCCCGCATGGTCTCGGTAAGGCTGCAACTGGGCCGTTGCCACCCGCACACGCCTGATAAAAGGTTCAAGATCATGATGGCTGGTATCATGCCGCTCGGTGACGGAGGGGTGACACGTCGTCCCCACATCCGTAGTGATGGACCGACTCGGCCGCCCAGCGTGGCAGGATGGCGCGGTAGCTGGATGACGTGCAGCACCCGCCGAGAGGGGTGGACCGTGGCGTGGCTTTCAGGTCCTGCAGGAAAGCCGAATGAGCCCAGGCTTTATGCCGCGTACGGCTCGAACATGGACCCGGAGCAGATGGCCATGCGCGCGCCGCACTCCCCCATCTGGGGCGTCGGCTGGCTGACGGGCTGGCGGCTGACCTTCGGCGGCAGCGACCCCACCTGGGAGGGCGCGATCGCCACGATCGTCGAGGATCCCGACGAGCACGTGTTCGTGGTGCTGTACGACGTGCCCGACTGGGAGGAGACCTCGCTCGACCAGTGGGAGGGCGCGCTGCGCGGGGCGTACCACAAGGTGCGGCTGCGGGTGCAGACCCTCGACGGGGAGGTCGTGGCCTGGTTCTACGTGCTCGACGGCTACGAGGGCGGCCTGCCGTCGGCCCGCTACCTCGGCAGCCTGGCCGAGGCGGCGGAGCGGGCGGGCGCCCCCGACGACTACGTCAAGGAGTTGCGGGAGCGCCCCTGCACCTCGTACGGCGGTTAACGCAGCGGCTGGTCCTTGGTCTCCTTCAGCACGAAGATGTAGACCAGCGTCGAGATCAGCGCCAGCGCTGACATGTAATAGGGGAACACCCCGACGTTCCCGGCGTCCTTGAGCGCGGTGCCGATGAGCGGGGCGGTGCCGCCGAAGAGCGCCACGGTCAGCGAGTACGGGAAGCCCGCGCCGGCCGCGCGCACCCTCGTCGGGAAGAGCTCGGAGTTCACCGCAGCCGAGATCGAGGTGAAGCAGCCGAGGAACAGCATGCCGATCAGCTGCACGGTCAACAGGCTCCCGAACGAGTTGCCCAGCATGCTGAGCAGCGGCACCGGCAGGATCACGAAGGCGGCGCCGAAGGTGATCAGCATGGGCTTGCGCCCGATGCGGTCCGACAGCATGCCGAGCAGCGGCTGCAGCACCATGAAGAACAGCAGCGAGATCGTGCCGATCTCGAGCGACTCCGCCACGTCGAAGCCGACCGTGATCTGCGCGTAGGTCGGCAGGAAGGTCGTCCAGGTGTAGTACGCCACGGTGCCCGCGACGGTGATGCCGACGATCGTGGCGGCCTCCTTCGGGTAGCCCACCAGGAACTCGAACAGCTTCGGCCGCTTGACCTCACCGCGCTGGATCTCCTCCGCGACGGCCGAGGTCTCGTCCGCGCCCTTGCGGATCCACAGGCCGACGAGGCTGAGCACGGCGCCCACGATGAACGGGATGCGCCAGCCATAGGAGGACAGGTCGGCCTTGTCCAGGTTGGCGGCCAGCAGTGCGGACAGCCCGAGGGCCAGCAGCTGACCGATGGTGGTGCTGACGTACTGGAAGCTCGAGAACAGGCCACGGCGGCCGGTCGGAGCCGACTCCACCAGGAACGTGGTCGCGGCGGCGAACTCGCCGCCCACCGACAGCCCCTGGATGAGGCGGGCCAGGGTGAGGAGGACCGGCGCCAGCAGGCCCACGGCCTCGTACGTCGGAGTCACGCCCACCAGCAGCGAACCGGCGCCCATAAGCACGATCGTGAACGTCATCGCGGCCTTGCGCCCGAACCTGTCGGCGAACGAGCCGACCAGCAGGCCGCCCAGCGGGCGCATGAAGAAGCCGACGGCGAAGACACCGTACGTGCTCAGCAAGGGCACCAGGCCCCCGGCGTCCTTCGGGAAGACCTGGACGGAGAAGACGGTCGCGAGGGCGGTGTAGGCGTACCAGTCGTACCATTCCACGACGTTGCCGATGCTGGCCGCCGTCAGCTGGCGGACACGACTCTTGGGAATGCCGACTGGCGAATGCGCCACGGGGGAGGTCGCCACGGGGGGCTCCTTTGCTGCAAAGTGCGGAGATGGCTTACTGTGCAGTTGGACGACCGAAACAGTCAAATCTCTGGCCAGATATTTACAAACCCGACATAGAACAGGTTGCAGGTGGACGTTCTCGACCGGCGCCTCGTCGCCGCGCTCCAGGTCAGCCCGCGCGCCTCGTGGGGCGAGATCGGCAGGGTCGTCGGCGAGCACGAACGTACGGTCGCCAGGAGGCTGCAGCGCCTGATCTCCGAGGGGATCGTCCGGGTCACGGCCATCTACGACGACCTGCGCACCGGTCACGGGCGGCCCGTCCACCTGCACGTCCAGGTGCGCCCCGGCACGGCGGGCAAGGTGGCCGAGGCGCTGGCCGACCGGCCCGACACGCGCTCGGTCTACGCGCTGACCGGCGCCGCCGACATCGGCTGTGAGCTGGTCTCCCCGTCCCGCGAGGATCTGCATCACGTACTGTCCACGCAGATGTCCGAAATCTACGGCGTGCGGCAGACGCAGGCTCAGGTCGTGCTCCACACGTTCAGGACCGTGGCCGAGTGGCACGCGCCGTACCTCAGCGAGGAGGAGGTGCTCGAACTGCGACCCGCGCCGCCCCCCGAGTGCCTGCCCGACGAGGAGGGCCTGTCGCCTCTGGAGGAGGAGATCGCCCGGCTGCTCGCCGCCGACGGCAGGATCGCCTTCACCACCGTCGCCGAGCGCCTCGACGTCTCCGTGCCGACCGCGCGCAGGCGGGTGACCTCGCTGATCGAACGGCGGCTGCTGCTGCCGCGGGCCGAGGTGGAGCCCGCGCTGCTCGGGCTCGAGGTCGAGGCCATGCTGTGGCTGAAGGTCCGGCCGTACGGGCTGGACCTGGTCGGGCAGCGGCTGGCCGGGCACCCGAGCGTGCGTTACTGCGCCGCCACCTCGGGCACCCATTCCCTCATCGTGCAGGTCGTGGCCGCGCACGAGGCCGACCTCTACCGCTTCATGACCGGCGTCGTCGGGCAGTATGACGAGATCGCCGACAGCGACCTCACCCTGATCACCCGCGCCTACAAGCGCGGCCACCTCCACAAGTCCGGATTGCTCACGTTGGATCATCGTTGGGAGAAGACGCCATGACACCTGCCGAGAACGAAGTCGCCGACCTTTGCGCAGAGCTGATCCGCGTGGACAGCAGCAACTACGGGGACGGCACGGGCCCCGGCGAGCGGGCCGCGGCCGAGGTCGTCATGGCCAGGCTGGCCGAGGTCGGGATCGACTCGAAGTACATCGAGAGCGAGCCCGGCCGCGGCAACGTGATCACCCGGGTCGAGGGCACCGACCCGTCCCTGCCCGCCCTGCTCGTGCACGGGCACCTGGACGTCGTGCCCGCCAACGCGGCCGACTGGTCCGTCGACCCCTTCGGCGGCGAGGTGCGCGACGGCTACATCTGGGGCCGCGGCGCCGTGGACATGAAGGACATGGACGCGATGATGCTGGCCGTGCTGCGCCAGCTCAAGCGCGACGGGCGCCGGCCGCGCCGCGACCTCGTGTTCGCGTGGGTGGCCGACGAGGAGGCCGGCGGCGTGTACGGCGCCAAGTACCTCACCGCGAACCACCCCGAGCTGTTCGAGGGCGTCACCGAGTCGATCAGCGAGGTCGGCGGCTACTCGCTGGAGGTGGACCCGTCCCTGCGGCTCTACCTGATCGAGACGGCCCAGAAGGGCCTGGCCTGGATGAAGCTCATCGCCGACGGCACGGCCGGGCACGGCTCGATGCTCAACTCCGACAACGCCGTGACCGAGATCGCCAAGGCCGTGGCCAGGATCGGCGACCACGACTGGCCGCTCACGTACACGCCGACCGTGCGGCAGTTCCTCACCGAGGTCGCGGACGCGTTCGGGATCCCGTTCGACGAGGACGACCCGCAGCCGATCCTGGACAAGATCGGGCCGCTCGTCCGCTTCGTCGGCGCGACGCTGCGCAACACCACCAACCCGACCCAGCTCGACGCCGGTTACAAGTCGAACGTCATCCCCGGCCAGGCCACGGCGGTGGTCGACGGGCGCTTCCTGCCCGGGTTCGAGGAGGACTTCTTCAAGACCGTCGACTCGCTGCTCGGGCCGAAGATCCGGCGCGAGTTCGTGCACCACGACATCGCGCTGGAGACCACGTTCGACGGGGCGCTGGTCGAGTCGATGATCGCGGCGCTCAAGGCCGAGGATCCGGCGGCGCGGGCGATCCCGTACTGCATGTCGGGCGGCACCGACAACAAGACGTTCTTCGCGGACCTGGGGGTGCGCGGGTTCGGCTTCGTGCCGCTGCGGCTGCCCGCCGACATGGACTTCGCCTCGATGTTCCACGGCGTGGACGAGCGGGTGCCGGTGGACGCCCTGCAGTTCGGGGTGCGGGTGCTGGACAGGCTCCTCCTAAACTACTGAGTTGTGACCAACGACGCATACACCCTGGCAGATGAGGCCGCCGCGGCTCTCAAGAGCGCGACCGGCCTCGGCACCTTCGACGTGGCTCTCGTCATGGGGTCGGGGTGGGTGCCCGCCGCCGATGCCATCGGCGAGACGGTGAGCGAGGTCCCGTTCACCGATTTGCCCGGTTTCCGCGCGCCCGCCGTGGCGGGGCACGGCGGGAAGATCCGCGTCGTGCGCACCTCGGCGGGACGGCACGCGCTGGTGTTCCTCGGGCGCACGCACCTCTACGAAGGGCTCGGGGTGGACGCGGTCGTCCACGGAGTGCGTACGGCGGCCGCGGCCGGCGTACGCACGCTCGTGCTCACCAACGCCGCCGGCGGCCTGCGCCCCGAGACGCAGAACGTCGGCGACCCGGTCCTGATCAGCGACCACATCAACCTGACCGGGGCCAACCCGATCACCGGCACCACGTTCATCGACCTCACCGAGGTCTACTCGCGCCGCCTGCGCGAGCTGGTGCGCGAGGTCGACCCGAGCCTCTCCGAAGGGGTCTACGTGGCCTTCCGCGGGCCCACGTACGAGACGCCGGCCGAGATCCGCATGCTGCGCACGCTGGGCGGCGACATGGTGGGCATGTCCACCGTCCTGGAGGCCATCGCCGCCCGGGAGGCGAAGCTGGAGGTGCTCGGCGTCTCCCTGGTCACCAACCCCGGCGCGGGGCTGGCGGGCGAGCCGCTCAACCACGAGGAGGTCCTGGAGGTCGGCCGGTCCACGGCGGCCCGCATGGGCGTCCTGCTGGCCAAGGTGGTGGACCGGCTGTGAGCGAGGATCTGGTGCTTGCGGCGCGGGAGTGGCTGGCCCAGGACCCGGACCCGGAGACCCGCGACGAGCTCTCCCGGCTCCTGGACGGCGGCGACCTGGAGGCCCTGCGCGACCGGTTCGGGGCCAAGCTGGAGTTCGGCACGGCGGGCCTGCGGGGAGAGCTGGGGGCGGGCCCCAACCGGATGAACCGCGTCACCGTTATGCGCGCCGCCGCGGGCCTGGCCCGGGTCCTCGGGCCGGGCAAGCACGTGGTCGTCGGCTACGACGCCCGCCACAAGTCCGACGT
The DNA here is from genome assembly GCF_044593615.1 of Nonomuraea sp. NPDC051941. Taxonomy (NCBI): domain Bacteria; kingdom Bacillati; phylum Actinomycetota; class Actinomycetes; order Streptosporangiales; family Streptosporangiaceae; genus Nonomuraea; species Nonomuraea sp. NPDC051941. The sequence goes on along the minus strand of NZ_JBIUCF010000028.1, from coordinate 40,849 downwards.
GTTCGCCCGTGACACGGCCGCCGTCCTGACGGGCGCCGGACTGCACGCGTCCCTCCTGCCGGGTCCGCTGCCCACGCCCGTGCTGGCCTTCGCCGTACGCCACCTCGACGCGGACGCCGGGGTCACGGTCACCGCCAGCCACAACCCGCCGCGCGACAACGGCTACAAGGTCTACTGGGGCGACGGCTCCCAGATCGTGCCCCCGGTCGACGGCGAGATCTCGGCGGCCATCGACGCCGTCGGCCGGGTGGACCGGCTCCCGCTGAACGGTCCCGGCACGCTGACGGAGCTCGGCGAGGGCATCGTCGACGACTACCTCGCCGCCGTGACCGCCCTGCCCCTGGGTGAGGCCCGCGACCTGCGCGTGGCGTACACGCCCCTGCACGGCGTGGGCGCCGCCACGCTCACCGGCGCGTTCCTGGCCGCCGGCTTCGAGACCCCGGTGGCCGTCGAGGAGCAGCGCGACCCCGACCCCGACTTCCCGACGGTCTCCTTCCCCAATCCGGAGGAGCCCGGCGCGATGGACCTGGCCATCGCGCTGGCCGCCAAGCTGGACGCCGACCTGGTCCTGGCCAACGACCCCGACGCCGACAGGTGCGCGGTGGGGGTCCCGCTGCCGGACGGGACGTGCCGCATGCTGACCGGCGACGAGGTCGGCGGCCTGCTGGCCGAGCACGTGATCACGCAGACCGTCGGCGACCGCATGGTGGCCACCACCATCGTCTCCTCGACCCTGCTGGGCAAGATCGCCCGGGCGCACGGGGTCCGCTACGGCGAGACGCTGACGGGCTTCAAGTGGATCATCAAGGCGGGTCCGGGGCTGGTCTTCGGCTACGAGGAGGCCATCGGCTACAGCGTCGGCTCCGACGCGGGCCTGCCGGTCCGGGACAAGGACGGGATAGGCGCGGCCCTCACGGTCGCGGCCGTCGCCGCGGCGGCCAAGCGCTCCGGCCGTACGCTGCTGGACCTCCTGGACGACCAGGCCCGCCGCTACGGGCTGCACGCGACGTCCCAGCTCTCCTTCCGGGTGTCCGACCTGTCGCTGATCGCCGACGCCATGACCCGCCTGCGCGCCCACCCTCCCACCGCGCTGGGCGGCCGGGCGGTGACGCGTACGGACGACCTGGCGAAGGGCGACGGCGGCCTGCCGCCCACGGACGGGCTGCGATACCTGCTGTCGGGGGACGGCCGCGTGGTCGTCCGCCCTTCGGGCACGGAGCCCAAGCTGAAGTGCTATCTGGAGGTCGTGGTGCCGGTGACGGGGGAGGTCGCGCAGGCCCGCGAGCAGGCGGCTCGCGATCTCGCAGCTCTGAAGGCCGACCTGGCCGCCTGCCTGGGTCTCTGAAGCTACCGCGGACCTGGAGGAGTTTCGTCCTGTGGGGTCAGGGTGCCCGGGTGCCGGGCGGCCTGGCCCTGCCGCCACTGCTCCATGACCTGCCGGAAGGCCTCGCTCACGAGGTGAAGGAGCTCGGCGGAGGACTCGAAGCGGACGCCCGCCGGGGTCGCCGCCCCGAGAACCTCGGCTCCGCGCCGCGACGCGGCCGCCAGTGCCTCGTTCATCTGCAGGCCGGCGAGCATGGACCGGAGCCAGATCTCGTCGTCGATGACATAGCGTTCGCGCCGCCTGCCGGGGACCCGTTCCCGCCTGAGCATTCCCTGCTGTTCGAGGAAGGCGACGGCGTGCGAGACCGACGCCGGGCTGACGCGTAGCCGCTGGACCAGGTCGGCGGCGGTGAGGGTGCCGGAGTCGGTGGTGTACAGGCAGGCCAGCACCCTCGCCATCATCTGGGGCAGCCCCTGCTGGACGAGGAGGGCGGTGAAGGACTCCGTGAAGTCCCGCACCTCTTGCGGGTCACGCCCGTGGCCGCCGTCGGGGATCGGCGACGCCGGAGGCTGAGCCTGCTTGTTACGGCGCGCGCGATGCCGGGTGGCCTCGTGCGCCCGCTCCGCCCCGTAATCGTCGGGTCCGCCGTTGCGGGTGACCTCCCGCATGATGGTCGAGGCGGGCCGCTCCAGACGCCGGCCGATCTCCGCGTATCCGAGCCCCTCGGCCAGCCCCGCGGCGATGTGCTGACGGTCCTCGTTGGTGAGTCTGCCTCCGGGCATCGGTGCTCGTCTCCTGTCGCTCGCCGTGCGGCCCCGCCTGCACAGTATGCATTCGCGCGGATTCTCATTGCAATCCACATCTTGATCACCTTTTGCGTTCAGCTCCATTGTCATTGCAAAGCAGATCCAGATTGACCGCTCTAGCCAGGCAAACAGTCCATCTTTGCGTATTGACCGATCAGTGAACGCAATGTAGTGTCGCAGTCGTTCAGAGATTCCCGAACAATGTGCGCAAGGAGATTCATGATGGAACACAGCAACAGCGGCTTCTCCGAAGCGGGGCTGCGCAGGCTGCGTGAGGTGCTGACGCGGCATGTCGAGTCCGGGAAGATCCCCGGGCTGGTCGCCCTGGTCAGCCGGGGCGATGAGACGCACGTCGAGGCGATCGGGACGATGCGTCATGACGGCGGCGCGCCGATGCGCCGGGACACGATCTTCCGGATGGCCTCCACGTCCAAGCCGGTCTCGATCGCGGCGGCGATGGTACTCCTGGACGAGTGCCGGTTGCGGCTGGACGACGTGGTGGACGCGTGGCTGCCGGAGCTGGCCGACCACCAGGTGCTCAAGCGGATCGACGGGCCGCTGGACGACACCGTGCCGGCGCGCCGGCCGATCACCGTGCGAGACGTGCTGACCTCCACGTTCGGGCTCGGCATGGACATGACGGCGCTGGGCACGCCGATCCTGAACGCGATCTTCGAGCGGGGTCTCACGCCCAATCTGCCGGTGCCGGTGCCCGAGCAGGATGAGTGGATGCGCCGCCTGGGCGAGCTGCCGCTGATGCATCAGCCCGGCGAGTGCTGGCAGTACCAGATCAGCAGCGATCTGGTCGGTGTGCTGGTCTCCCGGGTCACGGGCCGGTCGTTCGAGGAGTTCCTGCGCGAGCGCATCTTCGAGCCGCTGGGGATGACCGACACCGGCTTCCACGTGCCCGACGACAAGATCGACCGGCTGCCGGACCTGTACGCCCCCGACCCGCAGACCGGCGAGTTCCTCGTGTGGGACGAGGCCAAGGGCGGACGGTGGAACCAGGCTCCGGCGTTCCAGGGCGGCGGCGGTGGGCTGGTCTCCACCGCCGACGACTACCACGCCTACTTCCGGATGCTGCTCAACGGCGGCATGCACGGCGGCGAGCGGATCCTGTCGCGGCCCGCGGTGGAGCTGATGACCACCAACCGGCTCACGGCCGAGCAGCAGGCCGCCCGGCACGCGCTGGCGGTCAACAGCGTCCACGTGTCCTTCGGCCAGGGGCAGCAGGGCGGCTGGGGCCTGGGGATGGCGGTGCGCACGTACCGGGGCGACTACGCCTCCGTCGGCCAGTTCGGCTGGGACGGCGGAAGCGGCACCTCGACCTACGCCGACCCGGCCAAGCGGCTCACCGGAATCCTGCTCACCCAGGTCGGATACACCGTCCCGGACCCGGCGCGGGTGATGAACGACTTCTGGACCACGCTCTACCAGGCCATCGACGACTGATCGCAGCACGGGGTCCGCTCCGGACCCCGCTCTCCCTCGAAGGTCAGGCCAGGCGGAACTGGAGGTCGGTGTCCCAGTTGTTCAGGTCGGGCTCGACCATGGGGTTGGTCTTGTAGAACTCCAGGCGGCAGCCCCAGTGCTCCGTCCCGTCCTTCTCGGTCATGTCCCAGGTCAGGGCCTGCTCCTCGGCCCACTTCAGCATCCCGGCGGTGACGCCCATCAGCTGGTCCGGGTGGCCGTGGTGGGAGGTGGTGACGTAGCGGCCCGCGGGCAGGACGTCGGCGAAGATCTCGCCCTCACCCGCCACCGGCGCCGGAACGGGCACTCCCGCCTGCACCACCAGCCGGTCCTCCGGCATGTTGATGCTGTCGTACCTGAAGAACGGGGCGTCGGCCGGGGACACCCCGCGCTCGGCGAGCCAGCCGATGAGCCCACCGATGCGGTCCCCGACCAGGCCGAAGCTGGTCATGGTGATGGTCTTGCGGATCCCGATGTAGGGGCGCTCGGGAAATTCGACGATCTGTGGCATGTCGTGTTCCTCCTTCGTCCTTCAGACCGGGCGCGCGGTCGAAACTCATCGGCTACGCCGACGTCACTTCGATCTGGAGCTCGGTGACCCACTCATCCAGGTCTTCCGGGCAGTGCAGAGAGATCTCCCTGGCCAGGCCCAGGGAGCGATAGCCGTTCTCCTCGATCCAGTGGGCCAGCGCCTGGAACGTCGGCCCCACCGCCTCCATCGGCCCCTCGTGGATGATCGCGGCCGCGGTCTCGATGGGAGGCAGGTCGACGATCTCGAAGTCGTAGGGGCCGGGCGGTACGGAAACCGGCAGGCACGTGTGCACCATGACGGAGCCGTCGTCGTCCGGCACGTAATAGGCCAGGCCGGGAGCCACGACGCTCACCCCGGCGGCCTCCACCCGGCGGCAGATCTCCCGGAACAGCGGCTTGATGACCGGGCCGATGTCCTCCCCCTCGTAGCTGGCCGCCCTGGCGCTGAGCTCGGCGACCCGGACCGGGTCCACCCTCTTGAGCACGACTTCGGCTGTCCTCATGTGCCCTTCCGTCGCGATGGTGCGCAGTCGCGCCTCGACGCCTCGGAGCCTGGCCAGGTCGGCGCTGATCTGGGCTTCGAGCTGGGCGCGGCGCAGCCGTACCATGCCGTGCAGCTCCTCCGTGCTCACCTTCTCGTCGAGGATGGCGCTGACCTGCTCCAGCGTGAAGCCGAGGTCCTTGATCGCGACGATGCGGTTGAGCCGGGACAGCTGCGCGGCCTGGTAGGACCGGTAGCCGCTGACGGGGTCCACGTGCGCGGGGCGCAACAGGCCGATGGCGTCGTAGTGACGCAACATGCGTACCGAGACCAGTCCGAGCCTGGCGAAATCTCCGATGCTGAACATGACGGCTCCAGGTCTACGGCCTGACACGGTGTCAGGGTCAACCTATGGCGATTTCGTAAGACATGGGGTATTTTTCCCATCATGGTCGACCGAACGTTCGGTAGGACTGCCAGCGAGGATGCGAACCGGCGGATCAGGACGGCGGCGGTGCTGCTGTTCGCCCGGCAGGGTTATGCGGCCACGAGCATCCGCGACCTGGCCAAAGCGGTCAGCATGACCAATGCCGGGATATATCACCACGTGACGAGCAAGGAGTCCCTGCTCGCCGATCTCATGCGCGTCGGCCAGCAAGGGCTGATCGACGCCACGGAACGCATGCTGGAAAACGTCCACAACCCCACCGACCGCCTGGCCCTGCTGATCGGCTCCCTCACCTCCGTCCACGCGCTCAGCCCCATGACCAGCCGCGTCATGGACGGCGAACTCCGCTCCCTCACCCCCGGCTCCGCCGCCCACGACGAGATCATCGCCCTGCGCGACGCGTACGAGGCCCACTGGAAGGACGCCCTCGCGGACGGCGTCGCCCAGGGTGTGTTCCGCGTCGCCGACCAGAAGCTGACCCGCCTCGCCCTGATGTCCATGTGCACCGGCACCAGCGAGTGGTACCGCCCCGACGGGGACTCCACGCTGGAGCAGGTGTGCGCCGAGTTCGTCACGATCGGCCTGGCCGCCGTCCGCGCGCCCGCCCCGGCCGGGGCCACCCTCGACCTCTCCCTGCTGCCCGACTTCCCCTGGGAGCCGCCGGATGCACGCAACGATCCCCGACCTGATGAGGCACGCCGCTAGCACGTACGGCACGCGCGAGTTCCTCCGCTTCCCCGACACCTCGCTCACCTTCGCCGAGGCCGACGCCCGGTCCGACGGCCTGGCCGCCGCGCTGATCGACAAGGGCGTCCGGCCGGGCGACCGGGTGGCGATCATGATGGACAACGTCCCCGGCTGGCCGCTGAGCTGGCTGGCCGTGCTCAAGGCGGGCGCGGTCACCGTGCCGGTGAACGTCCGCTACCGGGCCGCCGACCTGGAGCACGTCCTGCGCGACTCGGGCGCCGTGGCCACCCTGACCACCGACGAGCACGCCCCGCACATCCCGGGTACGGTCTACGTCCTCGACGCCGAGCACCGTGCGGAGCACCGTGGGGAGCACCGTGGGGAGCACTGTGGCAAGCGCCAGGCTTTGACCCACGAAATCGCGAATTTTCAGTACACGTCGGGGACCACCGGCTTCCCCAAGGCCTGCATGCTCACCCACGCCTACTGGCTCAGGACCGCCCGGCTCATCGCCGACCAGGTCCGCCTGCGCGACGACGACGTCATGCTGATCGCCCAGCCGTACTCGTACATGGACCCCCAGTGGGCCACCCTCTTCTGCCTCGTCGGCGGCATCCCCCTCGTCGTGCTCCCCCGCTTCTCCGCCTCCGGCTTCTGGGCCTCGGTCCGGGAGCACGGGGCGACGCTCACGTACGTACTCGGCTCGATGCCCCTCCTCCTGCACAAGCAGCCGCCCCATCCCCACGACCGCGACAACCGGATGCGCCTCGTGCTCTGCTCGGGCATCCGGCCGGACCTGCACCGGGCGTTCGAGGAGCGCTGGGGCGCGCCATGGCGCGAGCTGTACGGATCCACGGAGAGCGGCCCCGACCTGGGGGTGCCCATCGACGCCGTGGAGACGGTCGGCACCGGCGCCATGGGGCTCGCGTACCCGGGCAAGGAGGTCACGCTGGACGACGAGACCGGCGAGATCCTGGTCAGAGGCACGCCCATGATGAACGGCTACTGGAACCACCCGGAGGCCACCGCCCACGCGTTCAGGGGCGGCTGGTACCACACGGGCGACCTCGGCTTCCGCGACGAGCACGGCTACATCCACCATTCCGGGCGGTTGAAGGACATGGTGCGCAGGGGTGGCGAGAACATCTCGTGCGCCGAGGTGGAGGGCGTGCTCACCGAGCACCCCGCGGTCCTCCAGGCCGCGCTGGTGCCCGTTCCGGACGACCTGTTCGGCGAGCTGCCCAAGGCGTTCATCCAGCTCCGCCCGGGACACGTCCCCGACGCCGGGACGGCCGGGAGCATCATCGGCCACGCCAGGGAGCGGCTGGCCCGCTTCAAGATCCCGGAGTACGTGGAGTTCGTGGCGGAGTTCACGCTCACCCCGTCGTCCCGCATCGAGAAGCGCCACCTCCTCGATCCAAAAAGAGACCAGCGCGCCGCCCCCGCCATCGCGATCCCCAAGGAGAGAGCATGATCGAAGTGACCGAACGCGACGGGGTGGCCCTCATCACGCTCGCGCGCCCCGAGAAGCTCAACGCCCTCACCGCGGGCATGCGCCGCGACCTCGCGGCCGCGATCCGCGCGTGCGGCGAGGACGTCAGGGGCGTCGTGGTCACCGGCACCGGCCGGGCGTTCTCGGCCGGGGAGGACATCCACGAGGCCGCCGGCAAGTCGCTGGTCGAGGAGGTGGAGCTCTTCCACGACATGACCAGGGCGGTGCTGGAGACGCGGGTCCCGGTCGTGGCGGCGGTCAACGGCCTGGCCGTGGGCGGGGCCGCCGAGTGGACGCTGTGCTTCGACACCCGCATCGGCACCCCGGCGACCGAGTACTTCCTGCCGGAGAACCACATCGGCCTGTCCGTCTCGAACGCCGCCAGCTACCTGCTCCCCCGCCTGGTGGGCGCCAGGGCGCTGAAGCTGGTGCTCGACTCGACCCGGATGACCGCCGAGCAGGCCCTGGCCACGGGCCTGCTGGACGAGATCGTCCCCCAGGAGCGGCTGCTGGATGCGGCGATCGAACGCGTACGCCACTGGACCCGGCCGGGCACGGCCACGGCGGTCCACCTGGCACTTCTCAGGCCGTCCCGGGACGAGGTCGAGCGCGCCTTCGAGAGGGAGACGGAGGCCGCCGAGCAGGTCGAGGAGTCGGGCATCGCCCAGGAGGGCATGTCCCGCTTCGTCAACCGGGCTAGGCGATGACGATCGCCACCACCAGCAGGACCACGGCCGCCGCCAGCACCGCGATGGAGTCGTAGGACCACGTGACCCGGGCCGGCGCCGCCTCTTCCTCGCGGCGCCTGGCCGACTCGGCGCGGTCGCGGATCTGGTCGCCCACCCAGTCGGCGTGCGTCTTCCCCGCGAACGCCTCCACGGCCGCCTGCTCGGCCTTCGACAGCGTGGGCTCGGTGCTGAAGCGTCCGCGCTGCTGCCTGGGCGCCCCGCGCCGCTGCGCCCTGGCCCGCTCCCGCGCGCTGCTCATCGGCGTCCACAACCGCAGCACCCGCTCCTCGCCGTACTCGACGTTGATCGAGTGGGACACCGTCACGTCCTCGATCGAGGCCCACGGCAGGAACGTCGTGCGCAGCGGGTTGCGCCCGATCAGCCCCGCCTCCGTGAACACGGTGGCGGGGCGCATCGCGATCACGTAGACCAGCGCGGTCAGCGCGCCGAGCACGGCCAGCGCCACCAGCGACGACTTACCGGTGTAGTGGGCGATCAGGTCCCAGACGTTGAACGCGACGAAGGCCAGCCACACCCAGGCGAGCACGAACGCGGTCTTGGACCGGTAGGTCTGTTTCACGGCTGCCACTTGAGCTGCGCGAACCCCGGCTTGATAACCCCGTTGATCAGCGCCAGCCGCTCGTCGAACGGCAGGAACGCCGACTTCATCGCGTTGACCGTGAACCACTGCAGGTCGTCCCAGCCGTAGCCGAACGCCTCCACCAGCTTGGCGAACTCCTGCGACACGCTCGTCGAGCTCATCAGCCGGTTGTCGGTGTTGACCGTGACCCTGAAGTGCAGCCGCCGCAGCAGCCCGATGGGGTGCTGGGCGATCGACGGGGCGGCCCCGGTCTGCAGGTTGGAGGTGGGACACATCTCCAGCGGGATGCGCTTGTCACGCACGTACGCGGCCAGCCGTCCCAGCTTGGCGGAGCCGTCCTCGGACACGGAGATGTCGTCGATGATCCGTACGCCGTGGCCGAGCCGGTCGGCGCCGCACCACTGGATCGCCTGCCAGATCGACGGCAGCCCGAACGCCTCGCCCGCGTGGATGGTGAAGTGGGCGTTCTCCCGCTGGAGGTATTCGAACGCGTCGAGATGCCGCGTGGGCGGGTAGCCCGCCTCGGCCCCCGCGATGTCGAACCCCACCACGCCCACGTCGCGGTAGCGCACGGCCAGCTCGGCGATCTCCATGGACCGCGCCTGGTGCCGCATGGCCGTCAGGAGCGTGCCGACCCGGATCCCGCGCCCCTCCGAGCCCTGCTTGAACCCTTCGAGCACCGCCTCGACCACCTGGTCGAGGCTCAGCCCGCGCGTGGTGTGCTGCTCGGGCGCGTACCGCACCTCGGCGTAGACCACGCCGTCGGCCGCGAGGTCCTGAGCGCACTCGGCGGCCACGCGGACGAGCGACTCGCGCGTCTGCATGACCCCCACGGTGTGGGCGAACGTCTCCAGGTAGCGCTCGAGCGAGCCGGAGTCGGCCGCCTCCTCGAACCAGTGGCGCAGGCGGTCGGGGTCGTCGGTGGGCAGCCGATCGTAGCCGGTCTCCCTGGCCAGCTCGACGATCGTCTCGGCGCGGAGCCCGCCGTCGAGGTGATCGTGCAGCAGCACCTTGGGAGCCCGCCGGATCTCGTCAAGCGTGGGACTCATCTGGCCATGATAGGGCGTCCCTCGCGTACGGCTCAGTCGCGCCCTGCGCTCTCGGCGGAGAAGGCCGGCAGGCACACCGCGATGTACTCGGCACCCTCGGGACCTGCGCTGTAACGGACCCTCTCCCCCGGCGACGTCACCACCGACTGCCCGGCCGCGACCTCGGTCGTGCCCTCGGCGTGCTCCACCATCACCAGGCCGCGCAGCACCACCGTGTATTCGATGAACTGCGGCCGCTGAGGCGGCTCCTCCCAGCCGGGAGGGGCGGTCATGTGCGCTATGGAGATCCCGTCGTCGCCGCTGCTGACGCGGCCGATGTGCTCGTCGATGAGCTTGCCGCCGGGTACGGGTATGCGGGCCGGGCCCTCGATCTTTCTCACCACGACGTCAGTGTGCCACGTCGATGATCAGGCGGCTGGGACCGCCCTGCTCCTTGACCTGGAACGCGGCCTTCCTGGCCAGCACCAGGCCGATGCCGACGTGTCCCTCGAAGTCGCCGGTCCTGACGACGTCGGTGAGGTTGAGCAGACCGGTGGGGAAGACGGGGCCGCCCTTCCAGGTGGGCTTGCCCTTCGTGTCGTGGGCGTTCGCGGGGACGAGCGTGACCTGAAGGTACGCGCCGCCGTTCACGTCCATGGGCTTGCCCGAGCCGTCCTCGACGAATTCGTCCACCCACTCGACGCTGTAGCCCGGGACCTTGCCCTTGAGGTCGATGACCAGGCGGTCGTACGTGTCGTGACCGGCGAACCGGACGCCCGTGACGACGGCGGGCTCGATCCCGTCGCGCTGGACGTCCACCTCGGCCGTGCTCGTCGGCGTGTCGGGCCCCGGCCGGTCCGTCCGGGTGGCGGCGGGCTGCTGCTGCGGCAGGGCGGTCTGGACGGCCTGGCCGCAGGCGGTGAGCAGGGCCAGGCAGGCGAGCGAGGCGAGAAGCCGGGAGCCCGCTCGCGGGGATGACGGGCGCATACCTCCAAGATGCCCGGCCTGCGGTCCCGCATGCGACCGGGCTTCCCGCCCTGCCGAGTACCCTGATCACCCCACGAGGAGTTATATACGTGAAAAAGTCTGGCGATTTACCGATCTTTCTGACCAACTACTCGCCGTCGTTCGCGCGGACCGCGTACCTGCTGACGGGTGACGCGGACCGGGCCCGCGAACTGGCGGTCGAGGCGCTGGTCACGGCGTGCCGCCGCTGGTCCACCATCCGCTGGGGCCAGCCGGCCGTGGAGGTGCTGCGTGAGTTGTACGCGCGCTTCCTGGCCGCCGCGCCACCGCCCGCACCCGAGGACCACGCGCTGGCCACGCTGCCGCCCACGGCGCGAGCCGTGCTCGTGGCGCGCTACCACGACGCGCTGCCGCCGGAGCAGGTGGCCATGGTGACGGGCCTGTGGACCGCCGCCCTGGACGAGGAGGCACACCAGGCCCTCGTCCTCCTCCGGGCCGCGCACCCCGACCTCTTCACGCGCGACGAAACGCCGGAGCCCTCGGAGCCCTCGGAGCCAGGTGACGCCCCGCCCCCGAAGCCGGATGGTGACGCACCCTCGGAGCCGGACGAGGACGCGCCCTCGGAGCCGGACGGTGACGTGCGGGAGGCGGCGGACCAGGCGCCGTGGGTCGCCCCGGAGGATCCGCCGGGCACCGCTCATGAGACGGAAGCCACCCCGTGGGCAGTCCCCACCCAGGGGTCGGACACCGACGAGCCAGGCCTGCGTGCCGCCCTGGTCCGGATCGCGGCCGGCATGCCGCACACCAACCTCTCCGAGCCCGTCCTGACCCGCATCGGCAGGCGGCGCAGGCTCCGCGTCACCCTGTGGGCGGCCGCGTCGGCAGGCGCCGTCGGCGCGTTCGCGGCCCTGGTCGTGATCGCGGCGAGCACCCTGGCGGGCAACCTGGAGAAGGCGGCCGACGACGGCAGCACCGCCCTCACGCCGCAGGACGAGGTCCCCATGGCGATGCCGGACAAGCTGGGCGACGCCGTCCGGTACGCGTACACGGACTACTGCGAGGGCGCCTCCTCCGACCCCGGCGACCCGCAACCCTGCGGCCAGTGGCGGCTGACGACCCTGTCGGGCAAGGAGTGGCGGCTGCAGGCCGCGCGGGCCGGCTACGACGAGGACACGCTCGTCGCCCTGCCCCTCGCCATCAGCCAGGACGGCCACCGCCTGGCCTACCGGCACCGCGACGGCTCGTACGTCGTGCACGACCTGCCGACGGGCGTCGTCAAGAAGATCGACATCAAGCACGAGGAGACGCTCCCTCACATCACCTCCTCGCCCAACGGCCGGTACTTCGCCCTCGACTTCGGCGCGGCCGACGGTGCGATGCTCGACTTCGACACCGGCGCGACCCGGCACGTCAGCGGAACCAAGATCAAGATCCTGGCCGTGGGGAACGACGGCACGCGGGTGGTCAGCGACGAGATGGACGTGGACGACGTACCGGGCCACGCGTCGGTCGCCACCCTCAGGCTGCAGGGCGCGAGGGGCCGCGCGGGCGGTTACCGCGTCGACCCCGGCCTCCTCGAGTACGGTGCCGCGCTCTCCCCGGACGGCCGCACGCTGGCCCTGGTGTCGGCCGACGAGCGGCTCGTCACCATGAACGCCCGCACCGGCCGCGTCTTCGGCTCCCGCACGGCGCTCGACGACTACGGGGTGATCGCGGTCGAGCGCTGGCTCAGCGCCGACGAGGTCCTGGTACGCCAGCCCGACGAGGACGACGAGGACGCCTACCTGACCAAGGTGAACGTCCGGTCGGGCAAGAGCGCCGACTTCGGGGGCGAGGAGTGGATCGGCTACGACTCCCCTATCGGCGCGCTGAAATGACGAGAAAGGGCCCCGCCGGGACGACGGAGCCCTTTCTGTGACAAACGCCGCTGATCAGACGGTCTCGTAGGCCTTGACGCTCTCGCTCTCGACGGCCTGGGCCTTGCGGGCGCGCAGCCCGGTCGCCGAGATCGCCAGCCCGACCAGGGCCAGCACCAGCGAGACCACGATCGCCGAGCGCAGCGAGCCGATCGAGAGCGTCTCACCGCCGCCCGAGGTGAGCACGGCGGTGACCACGGCCAGCACGATCGCGCCGCCCACCTGGCCGGAGGTGTTGAGCAGCCCGGAGGCCAGCCCCTGCTCGTCGTCGTCCACGCCGGTGGTGGCCTGGATGTTCAGCGAGGGGAACGACAGCGCGAACGCGATGCCCATCAGGAGCATGCCCGGGATCACCATGCCGCCCAGGCTGGGGGTGCGGTCGATGCCGAGGAACATCGCGTACCCGCCGGCCAGCGCGGCGGAGCCGATGACGATCAGCTTGCCGGTGCCGAACCTGTCGGCGAAGTCGCCCATCTTGGTCGAGGTGAGCGCGACCAGCAGGCCGGCGGGCAGGAACGCCAGGGCGGTGCCCAGGGCCGACCAGCCGAGGAGGTTCTGGAAGTACTGCATCGCCACGAACTGGAAGGCCACGTACGAGCCCATGAGGATGAGCAGCCCCAGGTTGGCGCGGACGATGTGGCCGGAGCGCAGGATGCCGAGGCGCACCAGCGGGTGCCGCATCCGCCGCTCGGTGAAGACGAACAGGCCGAGCAGCACGGCCACCGCCACCAGCGAGCCGATGGTCTGCAGCGAGGCCCACCCGGCCTCCGGCGCCTGCACGACCGTGAACACCAGCAGCAGCATGGACGCGGTGATCAGCGCAGCGCCGATCAGGTCGTGACCGCCCTCGGCCCGCTCGTCGCGGCCGCGCAGCACCCTCGGCGCGACCAGCAGGGCGAGGATCGCCACGGGGACCGGCATCAGCAGCGTCCAGCGCCAGCCGATCTCGGTGAGCAGGCCGGACAGCACGAGGCCGAGCGAGTAACCGCTCGCGCCGCAGGCGGTGAAGATGCTCAACGCCTTGTTGCGCTCGGGCCCCTCAGGAAAAGTCGTCGTGATGATCGACAAGGCCGCGGGGGCGGTGAACGCGGCGGCCACACCCTTGACGAACCGGGCCGCGATCAGCAGCCCGCCGTCGTCCACAATGCCACCAAGCAACGACGCGACGGCGAAGACACCCAAAGCGACCAGGAACACCCTGCGCCGCCCGAGCAGGTCGGCGGTCCTGCCCCCGAGCAACAGAAGACCGCCGTAGCCGAGCACGTAGCCGCTGACCACCCACTGCAGAGATGACGTACTCAGGCCCAGATCGTGCTGAATGGCAGGCAGGGCGACACCGACCATCGAGACGTCAAGGGCGTCAAGGAAGATCACTGCGCAGAGCACGGCGAGCGCGCCCCAACGGGATGAGGAAGAGGACATGGGACAGAACGATACATGCGGATGCATCTAATGCAAACGCATTTAATGCCGTTGCATAAGTTTTAGCGAAGTGGTAACCTCCGCGACATGGACGAGGAGTTCGTGGTCGACACCTGGCATTACGTCCTGGCCAAGCACGCCAAGGGCATGTGCGCCCTGGAGCGCGAGCTGGGGGATCGACATGGGCTGGGGCCCAGCGAGTTCGAGGTGCTCGACCGGATCGTCCATCATGACCGGAAGCTGCGCATCCAGGAGCTCTGCGACGAGGTCCACCTGAGCCAGAGCGCCCTGTCCCGGGTGGTGGCCCGCCTGGAGAAGGCCGCGCTCGTGTCACGCGGGGTCTGCGACGCGGACCGGCGGGGTGTGTTCGTGTGCATCACGGACGAGGGCCGCGCCCGCCACGCCGAGGCCCTCCCGACACAGCGCGCGGTCCTCGCGGAGATCTTCGCCGACGCCCCGGCCCTGGCCCGCTGACACCCGACGCCTTCCCCCCGGGAAGGACCTCATGGACGACCCCGCCGATCGTGGCCGGCGTCCTTCGGGGGTTGGATGCGCGGCGCGGCGGCCGCCGGGGGTGGGGAGGTCAGGAGGCGGTGATGCGGTCGATGACCAAGGGGAGGTGTTCCTCGCCCGCCGAGCCCACCGCGTAGCCGCCCTCCAGCGCCTCCAGAGCGCGCTCGAACCGAGCCGTCTCGTCCGCGTGCAGCGTCATCAGCGGCTGCCCTTCCCGCACCAGGTCCCCGGGCTTGGCGTGCAGGGTGATCCCGGCCCCGAGCGACACCGGGTCCTCCTTGCGCGCCCGTCCGGCGCCCAGGCGCCAGGCGGCCAGGCCCACGGCGTACGCGTCCAGCCGGGTCACCACCCCGGACGCGGGCGCCTCCACGGTCAGGGTCTCGGCCGCCTGGGGAAGCAGGGCGTCCGGATCGCCGCCCTGCGCCAGGATCATCCGCCGCCACGCGTCCATGGCCGACCCGTCGGCGAGGGCCTTGGCGGGGTCCTTGCCGGACGACACCCCGGCCGCCTCCAGCATCTCGCGCGCCAGCCGTACCGTCAGCTCCACCACGTCGGCGGGCCCGCCTCCGGCGAGCACCTCGACCGACTCCGCGACCTCCAGCGCGTTCCCCACGGCCAGGCCCAGCGGCCGGTCCATCGCGGTCAGCAGGGCCACGGTGCGCACCCCGGCGTCCGTCCCGAGGGCCACCATGGTCTCGGCCAGTTCCCGAGCCGTCTCGGGGGTCTTCATGAACGCCCCCGAGCCCACCTTCACGTCGAGGACGAGCGAGCCGGTGCCTTCGGCGATCTTCTTGGACATGATCGACGAGGCGATCAGCGGGATCGACTCGACGGTGCCGGTGACGTCGCGCAGCGCGTACAGCTTCTTGTCGGCGGGTGCCAGCCCCGACCCGGCCGCGCACACGACCGCGCCCGCCGAGCGCAGGACCTGCAGCATCTCGCCGTTGGAGAGCGAGGCCCGCCAGCCGGGGATCGACTCGAGCTTGTCGAGCGTGCCGCCGGTGTGCCCGAGGCCGCGGCCCGAGAGCTGCGGCACGTACGCCCCGCACGCCGCCACCAGGGGCGCCAGCGGCAGCGTGATCTTGTCGCCGACGCCGCCGGTCGAGTGCTTGTCGGCGGTGGGCCGGTCGAGCGCGGACCAGTCCATGCGCTCGCCCGAGCGGATCATGGCCTGGGTCCAGTCGGCGATCTCGCGGCGGTTCATGCCGTTCAGGAGGATGGCCATGGCCAGCGCGGACATCTGCTCGTCGGCCACGCCGCCGCGCGTGTAGGAGTCGATCACCCAGTCGATCTGGGCCGTGGTCAGCTCGCCGCCGTCACGCTTGGCGCGGATGACCTCGATCGCGTCCATTCAGGCGCTCCGGCTGAGGTCCTGGGGGCCGAACGCGTACGGCAGGATCTCCGCCATCCGCTTCGGCCCGTCCACGGTCTCGACCAGCAGGTCCTCACCGCCGAACTCGTACAGCAGCTGACGGCAGCGCCCGCACGGCATCAGCAGCTCACCGTGCCCGTCCACGCAGGTGAAGGCCACCAGCCGGCCGCCGCCCGTCGCCTGCAGCGCCGACACCAGGCCGCACTCGGCGCACAGGCCCACGCCGTAGGAGGCGTTCTCGACGTTGCAGCCCGTGACGATCCGCCCGTCGTCCACCAGCGCCGCCGCCCCCACGGGGAACTTCGAGTACGGCGCGTACGCGTTGTGCATGGCCTGCGTGGCCTCGAAACGCAGGCCATCCCAGTTGATGGTGCTCAATGTTGTTCTCCCCGGCGGTAGCGCACGCCGTCGGCCTTGGGCATTCGCAGTCGCTGCGAAGCCACCAGGAGCACGATCAGCGTGAGCACGTGTGGTGTGATGAAGACGAACTCGCTCGGCAGCTGGTCGACGGTCCGCCAGAGCCAGAAGAGCACGACCATGCCCGCGGCGGCGACCGCCATCAGCGTATATTCCCTGGCGCTCCTGGCCTCGAGCTCGGCGGGCCGGCCGGGTGACAACATCCGGCGGACCCTGACGATCAGGTAGATGAGCAGCAGCATGGCGCCGAACAGGAAGAACGAGGTGATCGCCCCAGTGGTGCTGCGCAGCTGGAGCCCGCTGGCGTAGCCGAACAGCGAGGAGCCGATGGCGAGTCCGCCCGGGCGCCAGTTGCCGAAGATCATGGCGGCCAGGCCGATGAAGCCGCGCCCTTGCGTCTGGCCCTCGACGTACTTGGAGGAGACGAAGACCAGGAACACGCCCCCGAGCCCGGCGAACGCGCCGGACATGACGACCGCGAAGTACTTGATCCGGTAGACGTTCACGCCCAGCGACTCGGCCGCCCACGGGTTCTCGCCCACCGAGCGCAGGCGCAACCCGAACGGGGTGTGCCAGAGCACGAAGAACGTCAGGGGCAGCAGCAGGACCGCCAGGATGACCAGCACGTTCACTTCGTGCGTGAGCCCGCGCAGGATGCCCGCCAGGTCCGAGAGGAGGAACCAGTGAGTCCCTTCCAGCTTGCCCAGGAGGTCCGGCCCGTCGGAGAGCAGCGGCAGGCTGGGCGTCGGCGCGGGCGAGGTGATCGCCGGTGAGCCGGTGAAGCCCGCGCCCGCGTCCGCCGCGGCGGTGCCGTCCTTGTAGAACACCTCGGACAGGAAGCGGGTGATGCCGGGGCCGAGCAGGTTGATCGCGACGCCGCTGATGATGTGGTCGACGCCGAACGTCACGGTCGCGATGGCGTGGATGAGGCCGCCGAGCGCGCCGCCGAGCAGCCCGGCCAGCAGCGCGGCCCAGGCGCCCCACTGGTATCCGGCCCAGCCGGCGAACCAGGTGCCGAGCACCATCATGCCTTCGAGGCCGATGTTGACCACGCCGGCCCGCTCGGCCCACAGGCCGCCGAGGCCGGCCAGGGCGATCGGCACCGCCAGCATCAGGGCGGCGGCGAACATGCCGGACGAGGTGATGTCGTTCTGGCCGGACACGACGCGTACCAGCGACATCAGCAGGATGAGCGCGGCGACTCCGATGAGCGCCAGGTGGTACTTGCTTAGCCTGGTCATGCTGCCACCTCAACCGGGGTCTTGCTGCTGAGCTGCTGGGCGGCCCGGCGCTCCTCGAGTCTGAGCGCGAGGCGGGTCGTCACCTCGTTGGCCACGACGACCAGCAGGACGGTGACGCCCTGGATGATCGTGATGACGGACGGCGGGACGTTCGCGATCTGCAGGGGGCCCTGCGCCCGGTCGAGGAAGGCGAACAGCAACGCGGCGACCGCGATGCCGACGGGCTTGTTCCTGCCGAGCAGCGCCACCGCGATGCCGAGGAAGCCCAGACCGGCGGTGAAGTTGGAGTTGAACGCGCCCTTGTCGCCGAGGATCTCGGGCAGGCCGATGAGCCCGGCGATGGCGCCGGACAGCACCATCGCCGCGATGACCATGGTCTTGGGGTTCACGCCGGAGGCGAGCGCGGCCGGGCCGTTGAGGCCGCTGGCCTTGACGTTGAAGCCGAACCGGGTCCGCTCCAGCACCACCCAGATCACCACGCCGAGCACGATCGCCACGATCAGGAAGCCCCACAGGCCACCGCCGCGCGTGGGCGGGAGCAGGCCGAACCCCTCGAACAGGAAGTTCAGGCTGGGGAACATGGCCGACTCGGGCAGTTGCGGCGTGGTCGTGGTGAGCTGGCCCGCGGCGCGCTGACCCGCGAAGGGACCGCGTACGAGGTAGGACGCGATGTTGATCGCGACGTAGTTCAGCATGATCGTGGCGATGACCTCGTTCACGCCCCTGGTCACCTTCATGACCGCGGGGATCAGCGCGTAGAGGCCGCCGACGGCCGCGGCGACCACGATGATCACCGCGATCTGGATCGGGGCGGGCGCCTCGAACGTCGAGCCCACGTACGCGGCGACGATGGCCGCGAGCCGGTACTGGCCCTCAACGCCGATGTTGAAGAGGTTCATGCGGAAGCCGACGGCCACCGCGAGACCGGCGATGAACAGGGGCACGGCCCGGTTGAGGAAGGCCGCGATGCCGTTGGAGACGGCCTGCGGCCTCGCGCCGAAGTCGAAGAAGGCGGCGAACGCGTCGAGCGGGCTGGCACCCGCCGCGATGATCGCCACGCTGGAGATCGCGATCGCGAGGACGATGGCGACGACGGCGCCCGCCACGGTGAGCAGCGCCCGGTTGAGCCCGGCGGGCATCACGTCTCCTCAGTGCCGGCGATGGCGCCGGTCATGTAGCCGCCCAGCCGCTCGGGCGTGATGTCGGAAGGGTCGAGCGTGGCCACGAGCCGCCCGCGGTAGATCACCTGGAGCGTGTCGGACAGGCCGATCAGCTCGTCGAGGTCGGCGGAGATGAGCAGCACGGCCAGCCCGGCGGCTCTGGCGTTGCGCAGGTGGTCCCAGATGGCGGCCTGCGCGCCGACGTCCACGCCTCTGGTGGGGTGGGCGGCGATGAGAAACTTCGGCTCGCCGCTCATCTCGCGGCCCACGATCAGCTTCTGCTGGTTGCCGCCCGACAGGGCCAGGGCCAGCGTGTCGACGCCGGGCGTGCGTACGTCGTAGTCCTTGACGATGCGCTCGGTGTCGGCCTTCGAGGCCCGCCGGTTGATCCAGATGCCGCTGCGCGCGGGCTTCCTGGTCTGGTGGCCGAGCACGCGGTTCTCCCACAGCGAGGCCTCCAGCAGCAGGCCCTGCCGGTGCCGGTCCTCCGGGATGTAGCCGATGCCGGACTCTCTGCGCTTGAGCGTGGACCATTGGCTGATGTCCTGGCCGTCCAGCTCGATGCTGCCGTGCGCGGGCCGGATGCCCATGATCGCCTCGATCAGCTCGGACTGGCCGTTGCCCTCGACACCGGCGATGCCGAGGATCTCGCCCCGGTGGATCTCGAACGACACGTCGTCGAGGAGCAGCCGTTTGCCTTCTTCGCGCAGCTTGGCCGGGTCGGCGGCGGCGTGGTAGCCGTCGGCCTCCATGGTGACCTGGGCGACCCGCAGCGTCACGACGTCGGTCACCGTGGACTCGCGGGTCTCGGGCGTGGGCAGCTCGCTGCCCACCATCAGCTCGGCGAGCTGGCGCGCCGTGACCTCGCGGGGGTCCACGCTCGCCACCGTGGTGCCGCGCCGGATCACGGTGATCGCGTCGGCGATGCCGAGCACCTCGTCGAGCTTGTGGGAGATGAAGATGACGGTCAGGCCCTCGGCCTTGAGCTCGCGCAGGTTCTGGAAGAGCTCCTCGACCTCCTGCGGCACGAGCACGGCCGTCGGCTCGTCGAGGATGAGGATGCGCGCGCCTCGGTAGAGGACCTTGAGGATCTCGACGCGCTGGCGGTCGCCGACGCCGAGGTCCTCCACGAGCTTGTCGGGGTCGACCCGCAGGCCGTGGCTCTCGGCCAGCTCGGTTATGCGTTTCCGGGCGGAGGCCATGTCGAGCATGCCGGCCTTCTTCGGCTCGGCCCCGAGGACGACGTTCTCCAGCACGGTGAGGTTGTCGGCCAGCATGAAGTGCTGGTGGACCATGCCGATGCCGACGCCGATGGCGTCGCTCGGCGTACGGAAGCTGACCTCGGCGCCGTTGATCCTGATGGTGCCCTCGTCCGGCTTCTGCATGCCGTACAGGATCTTCATCAGCGTTGACTTGCCCGCGCCGTTCTCCCCGACGATGGCGTGCACCGTCCCTGGTTCGACGGTGATGCGGATGTCGTGGTTCGCGACGACACCGGGGAAACGCTTGGTGATGCCCTCCAGCTCTACAGCGGGTTTCGCCGTGGCCAGGGTGTCAGCACTCATTTCGCCTCTCCTAGCGGGGGGCGGGGGATAGACAGAAGGCCCGAAGTGGGGACTCCGGGCCCTCAGCTGTCACTCCTACCCCGATTACGGCTTCGACGGAACCGTGATTTTGCCGTCGACGATGTCCTTCTTGGCCGCGTCGAGCTTGTCCTTGATGTCGTCGATCTCGCCGCCGGTGGTGGACAGGCCCACGCCATCGACCTTGAGGTCGTACGTGATGTTGGAGCCGCCCTTGGCGCCGCCCTGGAAGGCCTTGATGAACTCGAACACGCCGACGTCGACCCGCTTGAGCATCGAGGTCATGATGACGCTCTGCAGGTCGGTCTCCTTGACCGTCTGGCGCTGGTCGGAGTCGACGCCGATGGCCTTCTTCTTGGCCGCGGCCGCCGCCTGGAACACGCCCAGGCCGGAGTCGCCGGAGGCGTGGTAGACGATGTCGGCGCCGTCCTGGTACATCTTCTCGGCCGCGACCTTGCCCTTGTCGGGGGCCTTGAAGCCGGAGAAGTCACCGTCGGGGGTGAGGTACTTGATGTCGATCTTGGCGTCCGGCTTGACCGACTTCACGCCGGCCACGAAGCCCGCCTCGAACTTCTTGATCAGGTCGTTCTCGACGCCGCCGACGAAGCCCACGTGGTTGGACTTGGACTTGGTGGCCGCCGCGACGCCCGCCAGGTAGGAGCCCTGCTCCTCGGCGAACAGCAGGCCGGTCACGTTGGGCCCGTTGGAGGCGGAGTCGACCACCGCGAACTGGATGTCGGGGTACTCGGCCGCCGTCTTCTTGATGTCGTCGCCGTACGCGAAGCCGACGCCGATGATCGGGTTGTAACCCGCGTCGGCGAGCTGGCGCAGCAGGTCGCCACGGTTGGAGCCGTCGGCCGCCGGGCTCAGCTCCTTGATGTCCGCGCTGAGGTCCGTCTTGGCCTTCTCCAGACCGGCGTAGGCCGCGTCGTTGAAGGACTTGTCGCCCCGGCCGCCGACGTCGAACGCCAGTCCGACCTTCAGCCCGCCCTTCGACGCCTCACTGCTCGCGCCGGCGCTGCTCGGCGCCTCGCTGGCCGTGGTGCCCCCGCCACTGCCGCCACAGGCGGCCGCTGCCATGAGCATTACCCCGGCTACCGAGCCGATCGCCATCCTGTTGAATCGCTTGCCGAGCAAGGCGACCCCTTCCCTTTCCCCGTCGTCTTCGCCGCTGCCGATACTTCATCGCGCGCGCGAAGCACGTACGGCACCTGCACGGAAGATAGTTGCTTGACCAGGGCGAACCAAACCAGCGCACAGGGTCGCAACCGCTCCGTTATCGACATCACTCGCGTCCGTGACCTGAAGGACGAATCGGGAGCAATCCGTGACGCACGGAAGGTTTTGCCCAACTTTGACCCCTTGTGCCGGCGCGGATCATGACGGAGATTCCGACAGACGGTGGAAACCTGATCTCGGAGCCCCGTATGCATCCTTGGAAGGTCCTGACAGTGCCGCTGGCCACACTGCTCGTCGTGGCCCTGAGTGGAAACACGCCCGCGACGGCCGACGCACCGGCCGTCAAGATCGAGAACAACGCCACCCAGCCCGTCTTCTCCCGCGCGGACGCCGTCAAGCAGACGGTGTTCGTCGAGGTCGAGGGCACCGACAGCGACAACGACGGCAAGCCCGACCGGGTCGCCGTCGACATCCTGCGCCCCAAGGAGACCGACCAGGGGCTGAAGGTCCCGGTCATCATGGAGGCCAGCCCGTACTACGCCGGCGGCAACGACGTTCCCAACCACCCCGTGGACGTTGACGCGAACGGCAACCCGCTGCCCGCCCTCGCCGCCGCCAGGAACAAGCTGGCCGCCGAACCCTTCGACGGCTACTACGACAACTACTTCCTGCCCCGCGGGTACGCCATCGCGCTGGTGGAGAACCTCGGCAGCGGCCGCGCCACCGGCTGCCCCACCTCCGGCGACCGCAACGAGACGGCCGGCCCGAAGGCCGCGATCGACTGGCTGAACGGCCGCGCCAAGGGCTTCGACGCCGCCGGCAACCCGGTCGAGGCCACCTGGTCGACGGGCAAGGTCGGCATGATCGGCGTCTCGTACAACGGCACGCTGCCCAACGCGGTCGCCACGACCGGCGTCGAGGGCCTGAAGACGATCGTGCCGATCGCCTCGATCTCCAGCTGGTACGACTACTACCGGGCCAACGGCGGCGTGCTGGCGCCCGGCGGCTTCCAGGGCGAGGACCTGGACGTGCTCGCCAAGTACGTGCTGACCAGGCAGGACGGCCAGGCCGCCTGCGGCGCCCTGATCGACGGGATCACCACGGCCCAGGACCGGATCACCGGCGACTACAGCCAGATGTGGGACGCCCGCAACTACCTGAACGACGTCGGCAAGGTCAAGGCCAGCGTCTTCCTCGTGCACGGGCTCAACGACTGGAACGTCAAGACCAAGCAGTTCGCCCAGTGGTGGTACGCCCTGGCCAAGCGGCACGTGCCGCGCAAGATCTGGCTGCACCAGGGCACCCACATGAACCCCTTCAACCTGCGCACGGTCGAGTGGCTGCGCCAGCTGCACGGCTGGTTCGACTACTGGCTGTACGGGATCGACTCGGGGATCATGCGCGAGCCGCAGGCCGACGTGGAGATCGCGCCCGGCCAGTGGGCCCAGCACGCCTCATGGCCGCTGCCCGGCGCGGCCACGGTGCCGCTCTGGACGGGCTCGGGCTCGAAGCTGGGCCTGCTGCCCAGCCCGCGCTCGGCCAGGGAGTCGTTCGTGGACCAGAAGTCCAGGACTGCCGAGCAACTGGTGGAGGCCACGGGCTCCGATCCGAACCGGCTGGCGTACGTGACCGGCGACCTGCCCGCCGACGTGCGGATCTCCGGCACCCCGACGGTGTCGGTGCGGGCCTCGCTGAAGGACGGCTCCTCGCCGTACCTGACGGCCCTGCTGGTGGACTACGGCACGGACGTGCGCGCCAACGGCTCCCTGGTCTCGACCGGCCAGTCCTACTGCTACGGCGAGGGCGTCCCGGGTGACACGGGCTGCACGACGCTCAGGACGCTCGGCACCGCCACCACCCCGTACAAGATCGTCACCAGGGGCTGGCTGGACGTCCGCAACCGGCACCGCGCGGACCGGACCGAGGCCCTGCGCCCGGGCAAGGAGTACACGTTCACGTGGGACTTCCAGCCGACGGACTACCTGTTCAAGAAGGGCCACCGGCTGGGCCTCGTGATCATCTCGACCGACGTCGACTACACCCTGCGGTACCCGCCGGGCACGAAGGTCACGGTCTCGCCCGGGCAGTCGTCGCTGCGACTGCCCGTGGTCTTCGGCAAGCTGCTGTAGGGACTAGGCCATCGCGGTGGTGGTGACCGTGTCGAGCGGGCCGACCTCCCACAGCGCGGTCAGCGCCGTGGCGGCCATGACGCGCACACCCATCGCGATCGCCTTCTCGTCGACGTCGAAGGTGCCCTGGTGGATGTCGTACGTCACGCCGTCGGGCGAGCGCGTGCCCAGGCGGGCGAACGCGCCGGGGATCGACTCGAGGTACCAGGCGAAGTCCTCGCCGCCGAGTGACTGCTGGGTCGGGACCACCGCGCCCGCGCCCAGCACGCGCTCGGCGGCCTCGGCCAGCATCTCGACGCTGACCTCGTCGTTGACGACCGGCGGCACGCCGCGCGTGTAGTCCATCTCGGCCTCCACGCCGTAGGCGCCGGCCACCGACTCCAGCAGCGACTTGATCAGGTCGGGGGCGGCGTGCCAGGCGCCCTCGTCGAGGCAGCGGACCGTCCCGGCGGCCAGGCCGTCGTCGGGGATCGCGTTGGCCGCCGTGCCGGCCTCGACCTTGCCCCAGACCAGGCTCAGCGAGGAGCGCGGGTCGACCCGGCGCGACAGGGCGGCGGGCAGCTCGGTGAGGATCTTGGCCAGGGCGAAGACCAGGTCGGCGGTCAGGTGGGGGCGGGCGGTGTGCCCACCGGGGCCCGACACCCTGACGACCAGCTTGTCGCAGGCCGAGGTGATCGGGCCGGCCTTGAGCCCGACCTGGCCGACGTCCACGCGCGGGTCGCAGTGGAGGCCGAAGATGCGGTCGACGCCGCTGATGCCGCCCTGGGCCATGACCTCGAGCGCGCCGCCGGGCAGCTCCTCGGCGGGCTGGAAGATCAGCCGCACCCGGCCGGGCAGCAGGCCGGCGGCGGCCTGCTGGGCGAGGAAGAGCGAGGTGCCGAGCAGGACCGTGGTGTGCACGTCATGACCGCACGCGTGGCAGACACCGGCCGCGGTGGAGCGGTAGGACACGTCCTTCTCGTCCTGCAGCGGCAGCGCGTCGATGTCGGCGCGCAGCGCGACGGTCGGCCCGTCGCCGCTGCCCACGTCGCAGATCAGCCCGGTGCCGCGCGGGAGCACCGAGGGGGTCAACCCGGCGGCGATGAGCCGCTCGGCGATCCGCTGCGTCGTGCGATATTCCGCGAAGGCCAACTCAGGGTGCATGTGCAGGTCGCGGCGGAACGCCACGAGATCCTGCTCGGTCTCCGCCAGGAACGCGTCGAGTTCCCCCCGAAGCTCACGTCCCCGCATATGTCACCGTCCCGTCCATGCCGCGCGCACCAATATGTCTGACCACCGCGGCTCATCCGCTGTGAAAGCTCGTCATCCCGCCGTGGCCTCCCGGTCGAGCGGCACACTCGGCGGATCAAAAAACACACCCATTGGTTAGGGTGCGCGAGATCGTCAGCATGGGCTTTGCGTTCGTCAGTCGCGAGCGCCGCTGCAGCCCGGGAGCACAGCGGTCGGCCGTGAGCCCGATGGCGATGCTTCGACTTTATCGCCCCGGCGCAAGTTCGCGGTGACAGATACTCCAAAAGTTCCTGTGAGCATGTCCGTAACCCCAGGTGGTCACGGTCCGTGAACGTTCAGGTGATCCGGAAATGGTCACAACGGATCAGTAGATCATGACCCGATGCTGCCAGTTCAAACGTGGTCAGCGATTCCGAATCCTGTCACCTTCTGTCATGGTCATCACACTTCGACGATGGCTGCATTTGAGAAGAATGCGTGTTTCACTCGCAATATGATCACTAATATCCCGTTCGGGGAGAAGTATGCTGGGTTGAGCATCTTCAAGCCGAGCGAGGGGACCCTGGTGGTCGTACCCTCGCTCTCCCTTCCTCAGGATGAGCTCCGCCGGATCACAGGGGCCAGATCCTACGAGGAGCGGCTGCTGTTCCTGCTGCTCACGCTCCGCGAGCCCGGGGTCAAGGTGGTCTACCTCTCCTCCGCGCCCATCGATCCCGACATCATCGACTACTACTTCGCGTTCCTGCCGGATCCGGATGACGCGGCCAAACGGCTCACGCTGATCAGCCTCGACGACCCTTGGTCTCAGCCGCTGACCAAGGCCCTGCTCGCCCGCCCGGACGCGCTGGAGCAAGTGCGCGCGGCCATCGAGGGCGACGCCTGGCTGGTGCCGTTCGTCCTGAGCGAGCTCGAGGAGGAGCTCGCCTCGTTACTCAACGTCCCCCTCTACGGACCGGCCACCGCCCTGGCCTATTACGGCTCCAAGAGCGGGGCGCGCGAGGTCGGCCACGAGGCGGGCGTACCGATGGCGCGGGGCTTCGGCGACGTCCGGCACGTGCTGGAGATCGAGGAGGCGATCGAGGCTCTGCCGGGCGAGCGGGTGATCGTCAAGCTGAACGACAGCTACTCCGGGCTCGGCAACGCGATCGTCACCAAGGCCGACCGGTCGCTGACCAGCTTCTCGGCCTCCGGCGAGACCTGGGCCAATTTCACCGCGAAGATCAGGGACCGGGGGGCGGTGGTCGAGGAGTTCATCGAGCACCGGCCGCTGTACTACCCGAGCGCGCTGGCCTGCATCACGCCGGGCGGCACCGCGCAGGTGCTGGCCACGCACGACCAGATCCTCGGCGGGCCCAACGGCCACGTCTACCAGGGCTGCACGTTCCCCGCGGCGCTCGAGTACCGGGCCGAGGTGGGTTCGTCCGCCGCGCGGATCGCCCAGGTGCTGGCCGATCGGGGCGTGGTGGGGATATTCGGCATGGACTTCTTCGCGCTGAAGGCCGACGCCGGGTACGCGGCGCTGCTGTGCGAGATCAACCTGCGGATCGGCGGCACCACGCATCCGTTCGGCGCCGCCGTGCTGACGACCGGGGCCACGTACGATCCGGCCACCGGCCTCCTCATGTCCGGAAATCAGCCGAAGTTCTACACCGCGACCGACAACTGCTCATCGACCTGCCTGCGCGGGCGCAGCCCCGGCGAGGTCGTGCGCATGGCCGATCGGCTCGGGGTCGGGTTCGACGCGGAACGGCGTACCGGGAACGTCTTCCACCTGCTCGGCGCCGTGCCCGAGCACGGGAAGCTGGGCTTCACCACGATCGGCGACTCCCGGGAGGAGGCGGACGAGCTGCACGCCCTCACCCGGCGTCTCCTGTGCGGCCCGTGACCCCCTTCTCGCGACTCCCGCGCAACCCCCGCCAGCCGATGATCCCCAGCACGATGGCGAGGATGATGTTCACCGCGATCAGGATTCCGTGCACCACGTAGAAGCTGGTCGGATGCCCGTCGGCCAAGTTAAACCCGAGGTTCACCCACTCGAAGATCATGAATGCGCCGAGGATGATGAGGAATCCGGCGATCTTTCGTGACATGAGCGCCTCTCTAGTATCGAAGGTGGATCAACGGGGGATGTGTCGCCACATGGGCATTCACTCGAAGCTACGCTGAGACCGCCATGTGGACGAAACTCGTGCCGGTCACGGCACTCATCGCCTCGGTCTCGCTCACCGGCGGGACCGCATATGCCGCTCCGACGACACCGGTCGGGGGTGAGGCGCTGGGCAGCCGCGGCCTGGTGACGCCCGAGGGCGTCAAGGAACCGCCCAAAACCCAGGCTACGTCGTACGTCGTCGCGGACGTGGACACGGGTGAAGTGCTCGCGGCCAAGGACCCTCACGGGCGCTACCTGCCGGCCAGCACGCTCAAGACGCTGACCGCGCTCACGCTCATTCCCAAGCTCGACAAGGACCGCAGGATCCGGCCCAGCGAGAACGCCTGCAACCAGGAGGGCACGGCGGTCGGCCTGTCGGTCAAGGCGACGTACAAGATCGACGACCTGTTCAGGGCGCTGATGATGTCGTCGGGGAACGACGCGGCCATGGCCCTGGCCGAGACGAACGGCGGCGTCGCCAAGACCATGAGCGACATGAACGCCACGGCCAAGCAGTTGCAGGCGTACGACACCGTGGCCAAGACGCCCAGCGGGCTGGACAAGCCGGGGCAGAGCAGCTCGGCGTACGATCTGGCGCTGATCGCCCGCGCCGGCCTCGCCAATCCCGCTTTCCGCGGATATATCAGTACGAAGACGTCCAAGTTCCCCGCGCCCAAGGGCTACTACGAGATCAGCAACCACAACAAGCTGCTCTGGCGCTACAAGGGCATGATCGGCATCAAGAACGGCTGGACCTCGAAGGCCCTGGGCAGCTTCGTCGGCGCGGCCACCCGCGACGGGCACACGATCGTCGTGAGCATCATGCGGCATGAGGGGTACTTCTGGGAGGAGGTGGCCAAACTGCTCGACTGGGGCTTCTCGGTCAGGGGTAAGGTCCAGCCGGTCGGCCGGCTCGTCGACCCGCTCCCGGCGGTCCAGGCCGCCCCGCGCTCCTCCGCTCCGCCGGCCTCCAAGGTCACGCCCGCGGCCCAGCCGCCGCTGCTGGACACGGCCGCCTCCAAGCAGACCGACTCCACGAAGACGATCGGATCCGTGGTGATCGGCGGGGGGCTGCTGTTCGGGCTGGTCTGGCTCGGGTTCGGCATCCGCCGCCGGCGCGGCCGCTCAGGCTCCTGACGTACCCTCGCGCACGGCCCAGCCGTCCGGGTTCCAGGACGGGACCGGGGTCGGAGAAGGCGGCGGGCAGCGGCCGGCGGTGGCCGTCCAGGCGGCGACGTAGAGCACGAGCCTGGCCGAGAAGTTGATCCAGACGAGCAGCCCGACGATGACGGCGAACGTCCCGTAGATCGGGTTGCTCAGCGTCTGCCCGAGCAGCAGCGTCGCCGCCTGCTTGAGCACCCCGAACCCGATCGCGCCCAGCAGCGCCCCCCTGGCGATCAGCCGGAACGGCCGGGTCGGCCGGTCCACCCATCCGAGCAGGATCAGGAACAGCAGCCAGTCGGCCCCCACGCTCGCCACCACGGCCGCGAGCCGCAGCCCCCAGGTGGCCAGCTCCGACTCGCTCCCGAAGACGAACTGCATGACCTTGTCCGTGGCCGTGGTGGCGAACCCGGCGACCAGCACGGACGCGATCATCGTGACCCCGATCAGGAGGATCGAGGCCAGGTCGCGCAGCTTGCCGACGAGGAAGCCGAGCGGCGGCGCGGTGGTCATCGACATCTCGCGCAGGGCCCCGCGCAGCGCGTCCAGCGCGCCGAGCCCGGCGTAGAGCAGACCGAGCAGACCGATGACCCCGGCCGTCTGCCTGGCCGTGGCGATGGCGTCGAGGTTGAGCTGGGTGGCGATGCCGGGCAGCCGTTCGACGATCGCCTTCTCCAGCGCGTCCCTGGTGGCCTCGCTGGTCGCCACCACGAACCCGAGCACCGCGTACGAGAGCGCCACGAGCGGGAAGAACGACAGGAACGCGTAGTAGGTGACGGCGCCCGCCAGCGTGTCGCCGGACTGGTGCTGGTAACGCCGCACCGCCCTGATCGCGTGGTCCAGCGCCGGACGCCGTTCCCGCCAGCGTGTCACCTTGCGGCGGCCCCGGGCCTTGACCGCCTCGATCCGCTTCATCACGCTCGCCATGACGCGCCTCCTGGGGACCCACTACCCCGGCGCCGGGGCGACGATCAGGGGTTCGCCACCATATCCGCGGATTCGATCAGTGTGGAGAGGACCGCCGCCACGTCGTGGTGGAGCAGCCGCCCGTCACGCTTGACCACCCGGCCCCCGACCAGCACCGTGTCCACGGCGCTGGTGTCGGCGTTGAGCACGACGGCGCCGATCGGGTCGTGCGCCGCTGCCATGCCGAACGTGTCCGTACGCAGCAGCACGAGGTCGGCCTGCTTGCCCGGCCGCAGCGAGCCGATGACGTCGGCGAGGCCCAGCACCTGGGCGCCCTCGATGGTGGCCATGCGCAGCGCGTCGCGGGTGGTGAAACCCATCCCGGCGCCGTCGGGGCGGCCGCGTTCGAGCAGGTGGACCGCCCGCATCAGGCTGAACAGGTCCCCCGGCGCGCAGACCACGGTGTCCGCGCCGAGGCCGGTCGGGATCCCCGCCGCCCTCAGCCGGCCGGTGGCGGGGTAGCCGAGGCCCAGGTTCATCTCGTCCACGGGGGCGAGCGAGGCGGTGCCGCCGGCGGCCGCGATGCGCCGGAGCGCATCGTCGGTGTAGTGCAGCGCGTGCACGAAGGTCGTGGGGGTGGCCAGGAGGCCGTTGGCCTCCAGGAACGCGAGCCCGCGCTCGGCGCTCTCCGGGCCGTGGCCGCCCAGGTGCGCGGTGACGGGAAGGCCGAGCTCGGCCGCCACGCGCCACTCCTCCAGCGAGCGCTCCTCCCCCACGATCTCCGGGCCGAGCGCCGCGACCACCATCGTGACCAGCCCGGACGAGCAGAAGAGCGAGTCGTGGACCCGCCGGGTCTCCTTGGTCAGTTCATCGGAATCGCCGCCGTAGCAGTAGCCGAACACGGCCCGGATGCCCGACTCGCCCAGCCCCCGCACGGCCGCGTCGGTGTGCTCCGGGCTGAACTGGACGTGCGACCAGTCGAGCAGCGTGGTGATGCCCGCGTCCAGGCACTCCAGCGCGCCCGCGAGGTTGCCCGCGTAGACGTCCTGGGGGCGGTGGCGGGGTGCGAGCTCGGTGAGGACCCGCCGCAGGTAGGTGTCGAACGTGATGTCGGGCGCGACGGCCCTGATGCCCGCCTGCCAGGTGTGGCGGTGGGTGTCGACGAAGCCGGGGAGCACGATCCGCCCGGTCGCGTCGATCACCTCCGCACCCGGGACGTCCGGCAGGCCGGGGCCCACCTCGGCGATGAGGCCGTCCTCGATCCGCACGTCCACCTGACCCAGCACGACGGGCTCGGGCTCGCTGTCCACGACGACGCCGTTCCTGATCAAGATCGTAGATGTCATGACCGAAAGCTTAGTGAGAAGCTTTTCAGAAAGCAATATTGTGACAGGTATCCTCGATGGCGTGACACACGATGAGGTCGACGCGCTGGTCCCCCGCTGGAAGGACGCGGGCCTGTCGCCGTCGCTCATCGCCGCCCTGGAGCTCAGCAAGCGGACGGCGCGGCTCCATCTGCTGTTCGATCAGGTGATCAAGGCCGAGCTGGCCGAGCTGGGGCTGACGTATGCCGAGTTCGACGTGCTGGCCGCGCTCAGCCGGGCGCCGGCGTACCGGATGAAGCCGAGCGAACTGTCGAAGGCGCTGTTCCTGACGTCGGGCGGGATCAGCAACGTGCTGCAGCGGCTGGCGGCGGCGGGATACGTCGAGCGCGAGGCCGACGCGGGCGACGCGCGCAGCCGCTGGGTGCAGCTCACCGAAGAGGGGCAGCGCGTGGCGGAGGCCGCGCTGGTGGCCTCGGGGCGGGCCACCGAGGAGGTGGCGGGCGGGATCCCGGACGAGGTCGTGCGCGAGGCGGCCGACGCGCTGCGCGAGGTCCTCTCCCGCCTCGGCCGCCGCCGCTTCCGCTGACCCCCGCTCAGGACGTGCCCGCGCGCCACCCGTGGCGGGCCGCCCAGCCGGCGATCGCGGTGGCGATGGCCTCCGGCTGGTCCTCGGAGGCGTGGTGGCCGGCCGGGCCGCAGTGCTCGACCTCCAAGGCGGCCATGTTCGCGGCGCACCAGGCGGCCGCCTCGGGCCCGATCAGCAGCGTCGGGGAGGAGTCGAAGGTCAGCAGCAGCTTGGGCACGTCAGAGCTGGCCGCGAGCCACTTCCCGTAACCTTCGACCCGCTCGGCCACGTCGGCGGGCTCGCCGTCCAGCGGCAGGGACCGCGCCCACTCCAGCAGCGGCCGCCTGCTCTCCCTGGTGGGGTACGGCGCCCGGTACGGCTCCTTCTCCTCCTCGCTCAGGCTCGTCAGCACGCCGCCCGAGAACGCCGTCTCCACGAGGAAGTTCTGGTCGAGCGCCAGGGCCTCCCCCTGGGCGCTCCGCAGCATCTCGGCGCGGGCACGCGGGGCCTCGCCCAGGTCGCTCCAGCTCATCGTGCGGACGATGCTCTCCATGAACGCCACTCCCCGGACCCGCTCGGGGTGACGGGCGGCCCAGTCGAACGCGAGCGCGCCACCCCAGTCATGCCCGACGAGCACCACCTCCTCCAGCCCGAGCGCGTCGAACCACGCGTCGAGGTAACGGGCGTGGTCGCCGAACCGGTAGGGAATGTCCGGCTTCCCCGAGCGCCCCATGCCGATGAGGTCGGGGGCGAGCAGGCGGCCGTCCAACCCTTGCAGCACCTTCCGCCACGCATGGGACGAGGCCGGGTTCCCGTGCAGGAACACGAAGGGCAGGCCGGAGCCGCCGGAGTCCTCGAAGTACATGGTCGAGTCGAGCACGTCGATCGTCGGCATGACGGTTCTCATTTCGTAAGTGCGACTAACGTTTATGACACTAACGAACGTACATCGTTAGTGCCACTAACGCAAGGGACTATCATCGGGAGCATGACGGACGACCTCAGGGCCACCCCCGCAGCGCTGCGGCTCCTGCCGAGCCGGACGCTGTCGCTGGTCGCGATGCACGCCGACCGGCTGGTCAACGAGGGCCTGGCCGCCGTCGACGCCCGAAAGTGGCACTACGCGGCGCTCGTCGCGCTCCGCGAGGCGGGCCCGGTGAGCCAGGCCGAGCTGAGCAGGCGCACCGGCATCTACCGCAGCGACATGGTCGCCGTCATCAACGAGCTCGCGGAGCGCGGTTTCGTCGAGCGCGCCCCCGACCCCGCCGACCGCCGCCGCAACGTCATCACCCTCACCCCCGAGGGGATCCAGCAGGTACGACGGCTGCACACGCTCATCGCGAGCCTTCAGGACGAGCTGTTCGCGCCTTTGAGCCAACCGGAACGCGAGCAGTTGTCAGGTCTGCTGACCCGCCTCCTGGAGCATCACGCGCGCCCCGGCAGCTCCTCTGAGCAGGGCTGAATCCAGGACAGGCGATCTCCTGGAGCCCTAGCCTGTGGGATGTCGGGACCCACCCAGGAGGCCGCACGTCCATGTCCGAAATAGCCACCGGGCAGATGATCAGGCTCCAGCGCGAACGAAGGGGCATGAGCACCACCGCGCTGGCGACCCAGTCCGGCTGCACCCCCAGGCACATCGAGCTGATCGAGCACGGCAAACGAACTCCCTCGCTCCCCCTGCTGCGGGAGATCGCCAAAGTGCTGGGCGTACGCACCGCCGTGCTCTTGGGGGAGACCCCGCGCGACTCGCACGAGCCCAGCCGGCCGCAGATCAGCGACATCGAGCGGGCGTTGTTCACGTGGCGCTCGCTGGAGCCCGACATCGAGCCGCCCGACGCCGAACAGCTCTCCGAACGGGTGGCGGCGGCCCGCAGCGCCTGGTTCACCTCGGCGCACCGCTACTCGATCCTGATGGCGTCCCTGCCGTCCCTGATCTCCGACGCCGAGAACCTCGCGCTCGCGGACACGCCGCAGGCCCACCGCGTCGCGTCCGACGCGTACATGCTGGCCAGGGGGGTGCTCAAGCACCTGCGGCGGGTCGATCTCGCGCATCTGGCCGCGGACCGGGCCATGCGGTTCGCGGAGGAGTCGGGGGATCCGCTGATCCGGGCGTGGGCGTACTGGAGCCTGGGGCAGTCGATGTTGTCGGACGACATGCACCAGATCGCGTACGACATCGGCCGTCGCGGCATCGAGATGCTGGAACCCCACGTCGCCGACGGCGACGACCGCCACGTCAAGGCGCTCGGCGCGCTGCACCTGCTGACCGCGATCGGCGCGGCGCGCGGGGGCGACGACGACGAGGCCAGGGAGATCGTCCGCGGGCCCGCGGCGCGGCTCGCTCAGCGCGTCGAGGACGGGGCCGACGTCTACGACCTGGCCTTCTTCGGGCCGACCAACGTCGCCATCCACATGGCCAGCATCGAGAACGACCTGGGGCGGCCGGAGGCGGTGCTGCAGATCGCCGACGACATCGACCTGCGGCACACGCCGTCCATCGAGCGGCGCGCCACCCACCTCAGCCAGGTCGCCCGCGCCTGCGAGGACGTGGGCGACGACGCCGCCAGCCTGCTCCACCTCCTGCGGATCGAGCGCGAATGCCCGGAGGAGCTGGACCACAAGCTGCTGCTGAGGGAGATGGTGCGGTCCCTGGCGCGGCGCGCGCGGCCGTCGTGGGCGCCGGAGGTCCGCTACCTGGCCGAGCGCCACGGCATCGCGAACTGAGAGTTCGGGCCGGATGAACGGGGAGTTCTGCGGCCGGAGTTCGTCACGGAGCGGGTTGTGGGTGACACGCTGTGTTCATGACCACAGCGCCGAGTGCCGAGTTCGTCATGGAACGACTGCTTCAGGAGGCAACGCGGGAGTTCCCCGGGTGGTCGTTCCAGCGGGATCGTTCAGGCTGGACCGCCACCCACGGGGACACCCGCCTCACCCGCCCCAGCCTGGCGGCCCTGCGCGCCCTGCTCCGGCTCCACCGCGGCACCCGCCGGGGCTGACGGAGCCATCGCAGCGGCCCGCCGAGACCTCGGCGACCCTTGAGCCTCGACTACCGGCCGGGACCTTCCGCGACTCCGGCACCTCAGCGACCGGGTCGGCCGAGCACCTTGGCGGCGAAGGCATCGATGACGGCGGCGACCTCACCGGGAGCCCTGGCGTGGGCGGCGTGCCCCTGCCCGCGCATCACCACCCGCTCCACCCGCGGCATCACCCGCTCCAGCGCGTCGAGCCGCTCCCCGAGATGCGCCGGACTGCGATCACCGCCGAGCAGCACGGTGGGCACCTCGATCCCCGAGTAGGCGTCGAGCCGCACGCCGAGCGAGTCCATGCCCACGTTGTCCTCGATCTGCGACGGAACGAGCGCCCGCATCCTCGGCACCACCGTCACGAACACCCCGGCCAGTAACGCCACCCACGCGGGAACCCGCACGGAACGCCGCAGGAAAACCCTCAACGCCTTCCCCGGCCGACCGGCCGCGATCGCCGCCCGAGCCCGCGCGTGCACCTCACCGTGCGGCCCGCCGAGCGGCACCCCGATCACCGTGGGCGGCTCGTACAGGACCGCCCCCGCGAACGCCGACGGGTCGGCCACCAGGGCCTCCAGCGCGATCACGGCACCCGAGGAATGCCCGACGAGCACCATCGGCCCGCCACCCAGTGCCGCCACCACGGCCAGGACGTGCTCGACCTCCTGAGCGACCGTGCAGGAGGCGCCGTCGAGATCGAGCCGGTACCGCCGCCGGTGCAGCCGCACGACCCGATGGCGCGCGGCGAGCCGCGCGGCCACCTCCCGCCAGGACGAGCCGTCGTCGAGGCCGGGATGGAGAACGAGAACGATCGGCCCCTGCCCCTCATCGATAGCCCGCGCCTCGGTCCCGTCGGCCGTCATCACGCTGATCATCAGCCACCCCCTTAGCGTCGCTAAGGCAAATTTAGCACCGCTAAGGCCGCACGACTACCGGGTGCCGTATCGCCTCGCTGTCGTGGGCCTTGCCTGGTGCCGGCGGATGGCCTCACCTACCGGCCGCGACCGGCTCGGCGTCGGGGCTGGCAGCCGGTGCGGCGGCGCTGCGCAGTGGGACCTGGCGGATGAACAGGGCCAGGATGACGCCGACGGCGGTCACCGCCGCGCCCCAGGTGAACAGGGTGGTGATGCCGTCGGTGACGGCTTGCTGGAACAGGTGCCGGGCTGCTTCGGGCAGGGCACGCAGCGCTTGCGGGGTCATCGAGACGGCGGAGGCGGCCACGCCCTGCCCGGCCGGCCCGGCGGCTGCCAGGGAGTCGGCCAGTTGGCTGGTGTAGACGGCGCCGAGCAGGGAGACGCCGAGCGAGCTGCCCATGTTGCGCAGGAAGGTCGACACCCCGGTGCCTGCGCCCATGTCGCGCAGGTCGAGGCTGTTCTGGGCGATGAGGGTGCTGGTCTGCATCAGCGCGCCCATGCCGGCGCCCAGGACCACCATGTAGAGGGCCGTCATCGTGGTGGTGGTGTCGAGGCCCACGGTGGCGAACAGTGCCAGGCCGACGGTGACGAGGATGGAGCCGATGATGGGCAGCGATTTGTAGTGCCCGGTCTTGCTGATCAGTGAGCCACCGGCCAGGCTGACGATCATCGCGGCGATCATCATGGGCATGAGCAGCAGGCCGCTGTTGGTGGCTGAGGAGCCCTGGACGAACTGCTGGAACTGCGGCAGGAAGCCCGTGGCGCCGAACATGGCGAAACCCGAGATGAAGGCGACGGCGCCGGCGAGGGAGAAGTTGCGGCTCTTGAAGACTCGCAGCGGCATGATCGGCTCGGCTGCCCGCCGCTGGACGATCACGAAGGCGACGAACCCGGCCACTGCCAGCGCCGCCAGGCCAAGGATCTGCGGCGAGCTCCAGTCATACTGGGTGCCGCCCCAGCTGGTGATGAGCACCAGCGCGGTGATCCACACTGTCAGCAGCGCGGTGCCCCACCAGTCGATCACGGCCTTGCCGGTGCCCTTGGGCAGCTTGGCCAGGGTGATCCAGCACAGGACCAGGGTGACGGCGCCGAGCGGCAGGTTGACGTAGAAGGCCCAGCGCCAGCTCAGGTTGTCGGTGATGAAGCCGCCGATGAGCGGGCCACCGATCATCGCCACCGGCATGGCGGCCATCATCACGCCCTGGTACTTGCTGCGGTCCCGCGGCGGGATCATCTCACCGATGATCGACAGTACGCCGACCATCAGGCCGCCCGCTCCCAGGCCCTGCAGCGCGCGGAAGCCGATCAGCTGCGCCATGTCCTGTGACATCCCGCACAAGACCGAGCCGAGCAGGAAGAGCGCCACGGCGGCGACGAAGACGATGCGCCGGCCGTACAGGTCGCCGAGCTTGCCCCAGATCGGCGTGGCCACGGTGGAGGCCAGGACGTAGCCGGTGGTCACCCACGCCAGGTGGTTCAGGCCGCCCAGATCACCGACGATGGTCGGCAGCGCAGGGGCGACGATCATGTTGTCCAGC
Organism: Nonomuraea sp. NPDC051941; assembly: GCF_044593615.1. Classification (NCBI taxonomy): domain Bacteria; kingdom Bacillati; phylum Actinomycetota; class Actinomycetes; order Streptosporangiales; family Streptosporangiaceae; genus Nonomuraea; species Nonomuraea sp. NPDC051941. The sequence continues at coordinate 4,544 of NZ_JBIUCF010000028.1, read as the reverse complement.
ATCGCCAGCATCATGGCGATGACCAGGCCGCTCATGGTCACGAGGATCTGGCGATGGCTGAACCCCAGTCCGGCCTGCTGCCCCGCCACCGGGGGACTCGTCGCGCTGTCTCCTGCCATCATTGCGCTCCCATCGATGCAATAGAACTTACCGGTCGGTCGGCAAGCTTACTTGCTAACCGGCCGGTAAGCAATTGCACGGCCGTCCCCCTCGCCGGCATCTGACGCGTCGCCGAGGTCATTGCCCGCCGAGGTCGCCCATCCGGGCCCGCATGTCGGCCGTGGTGTTCTCGTGCGGGAACGGCTCGTCGGGAACCGGGAGGTCGAGTGCGGCGCACAAGGGCTGCCAGCCGTCGGCCGGCTGCCATTCCAGCAGCCGGTGCGCCGGCACGGTGGCGCGGACCTCAGCGAGGTGCCGCTCGTAGGCCGCGATGACCTTGTCGCGGTCGTGGGGGTCGCCGAACGCGCCGCCGAACAGGGCCCGGATCATCTCCTCCATGGCGCGGGCCTGCTCGGGGGTGCCGAGGGCGTCCATCGGCGGCCGCGCGCCGGCGAAGTCGCCGCGCGTCAGGCGGCGCGCCCCTTCCAGCACCGTCCGGTCCATGCTCTGGTACCAGCGCTCGGCACTTTCCCGCCGGGACAGCAGCACCAGCGCGTCCGGGAACTCGGCGGACAGTTCCCGCCAGAACCACGAGATCGGCCAGTCCACCCCGGCGGCGTATCCTGCGAGGAATCGCTGCCAGTCAGGCATGACACCCGCGCAGGCGTCGCGCCAGACCGCGGCGTCGTCCGGCCGCCCGAACAGCTCCTGCATGTGGTAGCAGGGCGCCCCGAGCAGCCGTTCCAACGCCGCCTTCAGCGACGTCGTCCCCGTACGCGGAAATCCTGCTCCCACAACTCGCAAACTCATGCCAGCCCTTCCTTCCTCGACCACGGCGATCCCAGGCCAGGCCATCGAACGCCCAAGCTCCGCCCCGGAGGTGATTACCTACCGGCCGGTTAGCAAGCTACTTGCTGACCGGCCGGTAAGCAAGTGGGTGTAGACTTTCCGGAGAGCTGAGCCTGGGAGCAAGAAGAGCGATGTCAAAGACGGAACAGGCCACGGCCCCGCGGCGCAAGGGCAGCCAGACGCGGGCCGAGATCCAGCAGGCCGCGCTGTCGCTGTTCACCGAGCGCGGCTACGACGCCACCTCGATGCGCGAGATCGCCGAACAGATCGGCATCACCAAGGCGGCGCTCTACTACCATTTCGACAGCAAAGAGGCGATCATCCTCAGCCTCTTCCAAGACAACATGCGTGCCCTCGACGACCTCCTGGACTGGGCCGCGGGCCAGGCGCTCACCCCGGAGCTGTCCTCCGAATTCCTGGGCCGCTGGATCGCTCTGAGCGGCATACGTGGGCTGCGGGTCATGCGGTTCGCCGCCGCCAACCATGCCACCCTGCGCAAGGTGATGCCACTGCGGGACGGCGGCCCGCTGGAACGGATAGGCAGGGCCACACAGCTCCTCCTCGGCCCCGACGCGCCGCTGACCGACCGGCTGCGCGTCCGGATGGCCCTGCTCAGTGTGCACAACGCCGTGCTGGCCGCCCAGGGCACCGAAGCCACGGACGACGACATCCTCGCCATCGCCACGCAAGCGGCGACGCTGCTGGTCGGCGATCTGTTCCCGGCGCCGCGGCTCCCCGTCCCCGAGTAGGCACGCAGAACGTGGCGACCGGTTGTTCGATCTCTGGCGCCACTCCGACGACCCGCACGCCGAGTACTGCCAGGAGACGTTGGTCAACGGCACCCCTACTGCTCGTCCGGCGGTGAATCCTCCGCGGTTCGCAGGTGCGCCGCGTCCTGGTACGCCCGGACCACGGCGGCGATCATGGCGAGCAGCGCGACGGCGGGCGCGACGAGCCAGCCGATCTCCCCGGAGACGTACCAGGCGGGAATCAGCTGCGCGGCAGCCAGGTAGACCCAGAAGCCGGGCGTTCCGGGGACTCTCAAAACCGGCTCTCCCATACGTACCAGGGGCCCCGGATATGCGTGTATCCGGTGTGGGACTCGTCCGGCGGCTCACCACCGGGGCTCCACGCGAAGCCATAGCGGTCGAGGAACCCGGAGTCGCTCACCAGGAACCGCGCCCCGCCCTCGATCCGCTCGATCGACGTCAGCGGATAGAGCCCCGCCCATTGATCGTTGTGCTCGGCGGACTCGTCCCCCGAGGCGACCGTCCGGGCGAGCTGCTCCAGGCTCGCCTCCGATAACGCGAACCGGGCAGCGAACGGCAGGTCGGTATACACCAGGCCGGCCACGGCCACCCCGATGACCGGCGCGCACGCCCAGCGCAGCCAGTGCCGTCGCAGCCCGGCGCGGCCGTCCGAACGCAGCAGGCCCACCAGGAACCGCGCGGTCCAGACGACGACCGTGGCGAGCCCCAGCAGCAAGCCCATCAACACCAGCGGGAAGGGACCGCCGCCCGGCAGGCTCCAGTGGTTCAGGATGATCAGCGCGAGCAGGACGACCAGGGGAAGCAGCACCTTGCCAGGCGGACCGATCAGGATCCGGGTGAGCTCCGGTAACGGAGGTTGCGCGGTGGCATCGTCGGACACGCCGCGAGCGTATCGCGGCGTGCCCGCTACAACGTGGGAGAAGCTACTGGCCCGGGTGGAAACGCACAGCCTGGGCGAGTCCGCTGCCAGGCGCCAGGCGCCCGACCTTTGATGAGAATCGATACCTCCGGAATGAATGGAAACCGGTGCATGGGACCAAAGACCCAGTGCCGTCGTCCTCGCGAAGGAGCCGCCGGTCCATACTTGCGCCCGATTCACAGTCGTCCGGAGGCCGTTGAAGATCAGAGCATGCGAAGACTCACCGCATTGTTGTTAGGACTCGTCTCGCCGCTGGCCTTACTCACGCCGGTCTCGGCCGCCACCACGCAGGACACGCAGCCACGGGACACGATCTCGTGGGCGCCGTGCCCGGAAGAGCCGGCCGTCGAGTGCGGAACGCTCACCGTGCCCATCGACTGGAACCAGCCGTCGAGCGGCACGTTCGAGGTGGGTGTGGCGCGCCGCAAGGCCACCGATCCCGCCGCCAGGATCGGCGCGCTCGTGCTGGGAGCGGGCGGCCCGGGAGGATCCGGGGTGCGGCTGGTCTTCGGCAGCCCGCACACGTTCAGTCCCGAGATCCTGCGCCGCTTCGACATCGTCGGCCTCGACCCGCGGGGCACCAACCGCAGCCACCCCGTGGTCTGCTCCACGGACGTGATGATGCAGGCCCCGGATCCGCTCCTGAAGAGCCAGGCCGACTTCGACAGGATGCTGGCCTACAACGACCGCCTGCGTGCCGACTGCCGGGCCCGTACCGGCCCGCTCTTCGACCACGTCGACTCGCTCAGCACCGCGGCGGACCTCGACGCCTTCCGCGCCGCGCTCGGCGAGGACAAGCTGACCTTCTGGGGCGGCTCCTACGGCACCCTCCTCGGCCAGCTGTACGCCGAGCGTTACCCGTCGCGGGTCCGCGCCTTCGTGCTTGACAGCACGATGGACCACAGCCTGGACACGCGGGGTTTCATGGACACGGAGACCTGGGGCGCGCAGGACGCCTTCAACGAGTTCGTGGCCTGGTGCGACCGCGACAACCGCTGCGTCCAGCACGGCAAGGACGTCAGATCGATCTGGAAGGGGCTGCTGGAGCGCGCCGACCGCGGCGAACTGCCCGTCCCGGGAGAGCCGGACACCAAGGTGACCGCGCTCATGCTGATCGACAACGCCCTGGGCGCCTTCTACGATCCGGCCAACTGGCAGCCGCTCTCCCAGCTGCTCGCCGATCTGGAGGCCGGCGAGACCCCGCGCCCGGGCGCGTTCCCCTTGGCGATCGACCGGGCGCAGGAGGTCAGCCCCAACCCGTTCCAGGTCTTCTGCCTGGACTTCCGGCTGCCCGTACGCGACTACCGGGAGTTCAGCAAGCACCTGCGCCGCCTGGCGAAGATCGCGCCCGACATGCGTTACAGCCCCCTGGCGATCGGTCCGGTCATCTCGTGCCTCGGCCAGCCGGACCCGATCCCCAACCCGCAGCACCGCCTGAAGGTGCGGACGAACACGCCGCTGCTGGTCCTCAACTCCCTGCACGACCCGGCCACCGTCTATCCGTGGGCGCTCAGCACGACCCAGCAGCTGGGCCGGTCGGGCCGGCTGCTCACGTACGAGGGCTGGGGCCACATCGCCTACGGGCGTGGAGCCTGCACCACGGGGGCCGTCGACACCTACCTGATCTCGCGGACCCTCCCGGCGCCGGGGACCCGTTGCCCAGCTGTCCCACCTGCCGAGGTCCAGACGTTCAGGGAGCCCGTCTCCCCGCTGCCCGGAACGCCTGGCTGGATGCCTTCCGGCCTTTTCAACTGATCTTCGGGTGATCTCGTGATGAGGGGTGGGGGGGGGGGGGGGGGGGGGGCGCCCGCGGGCGGGGCGGCCGGGGGGGGGGGGGCGGGGGGGGGGGGGGGGGGGGGGGGGGGGTGGGGGGGGGGGGGGGGGGGGGGGGGGGGGGGGGGGGGGGC